>DATMBA010000037.1:0-8275 GCA_035559635.1 Roseiflexaceae bacterium | reverse complement strand
GCTGGCGAGCGGCGCAGCGGCCACGGTGCGGCTGGTGGTGCGGCCGGGCAGGGCCGGCGCCGCCGCGAGCGCCGCGAGCGTCACGGCGGCCGAGGCCGACCCATCGCCGGGGAACAACACCGCCTCGGCACAGGTGACGGTCGAGCACGGTCTGTTCCTGCCGCTGGTGCAGCGTTGAACAGAAGGTGAAGGGAGAGGAGGGCAAAGCCCCTGCCGCATGCTGGGGACTGATATCGAAGTGTCATCTTCAGTGGAGGCCGGCGCTCACGAACTCTGATAGATAGTGATCAGTAGACATCGTACCAGAGGAGGCCCTGATGCTCTCGTACCACCCTGGCCGCCGCGCCTTCGCACGCGTCGTCCTGCTCGCCGCCGCCCTCCTGATCACTGTGAGCAGCCAGCCTACCCAGGCAGCCGAGAACGCCACTGTCTACCTTCCGCTTGTCGTCTCCCCAGGCCGGGCGCCGGCCGTGGTGTTCGTCTCTCGCCAGATCATGCCACGGGGCAGCATCTACTGGGATGTGCCGAAGGGCGTGGCCGGCGTCGGCCCGTACAGCCGCTTCGCCGTGGCCCAGCCGGGCCAGCTCCTGGTGCGCGAGCCGGACGGGCGGCTGCGCGTGCTGGTGGACGGCGCCAACCCCGCCTCGACGGCGCCGTTCCACCTGGTGGATGTCAACGCGCCGGACGTCTCCTACGACGGGACGACGATCGTCTTCGCCGGCCTGCCCCAGGGCAGCTACCGGGAAGGCGCGATGACGAACCCAGGCGGGTGGCGGCTGTTCACGATCCGCGCCGACGGCAGCGGGCTGCGGCAGGTGACCTTCTCAGATCAGCAGCTGGACATGGCGCAGTTCGGCCCGGCGGGCGGAGGGCTGAGCGCCTACGACGACACCGACCCCGCCTGGCTGCCGGATGGGCGCATCGTGTTCTCCTCGACGCGCTGGCCCGCCTACTCCCACTACAGCGGGATGCGCACCACCAACCTGTACGTGGTGGGCGCCGACGGGCGAGGGCTGCAACGCATCACCACTGAGCGCAACGGGGCGGACCGGCCGCTGGTGGACCCGCTGACCGGGAAGATCGTCTACGCCCGCTGGTGGCGCAACCACCGCTTCCCGATCGATAGCACGGCGACTGTTGCAGATCCGGCGGGCGGCTACATCCAGCGCGATGGCCTTACCACCGACCGATCTGGACCGGTGGGCGGGCCAGGCATGTTCCGCAACGCCTGGCAGGCGGCGACGATCAACCCGGACGGCACCGGCCTGGCGCTGTGGGCAGGCGCGTTCCGCGACGAGGCCGCCAACCACATCTATGGCGGCGCGTTCACATCCAGCGGCGATCTGATCGCCAACTTCTTCCCGATGTTCAACATGACCGAGGCTGCCGGCTTCGGTGGGCTGCGGCGCTATGGCCGCGGCGCTGGCTACCCCACTCCCGTCGCCGGGATCACCTCGCTGTCGCTCGATTATGTCCATCCGAGCAACCCGACCTCCTTCGGAATCTTCAAAGGCGCGTATGCGATGGACCCGGACATCGCCAACGACTGGATGGTGTTCTCGTGGGCGCCAGACATCCGGCAGGACTACGGGCTGTACCTCGCCAGCCCGGACGGCCGCGGGCGCACGCTGCTGTACGATGCCCCCGGCACGGCCGAGGTACGCGCCCGCTTTCTGCGCCCGCGGCCGCTCCCGCCGATCATCCCCAGCCGTGTGACCCAGGTGCCGAGCCTGCTGCCGCCCGGCACAGTCGGCCCCTACAGCAGCGATGGGACTTTCGTGTTCGATGCGCTCAACGTCTACGCCAACGGACCGGTGGATATGGACATCGTGAACGCGCCGCCGGTGGGGTCGGCGGCCAGTATCCGCTTCTTCCTCGACCACCAGCGCACCAGCCCTGGCTCGTTCCCGAACCTGGACTGGCCGATCCTGCTTGGCGAGCTAGCGGTGGCGGCGGACGGCTCGGTGCGCGAGCCGAACGCGCCGGCCAACGTGCCGCTGTTCGAGCAACTGCGCGGGCCGGATGGCCGGGTGCCGCTCACGATGGGGCCGTACCGCCCGGATGGGGCAGCCCACGTCGCGGGCCTCAACTTCGGGCGGCCCGGGGACACCGTTCGCTGCGTCGGCTGCCATGCCGGCCACACGCTGATCCCGCTACCGGCCACCGCAGAGGAGGCGCAGTGGAGCAACCTGGCGCCCGGCGCGCAGGTGACCGTCTCCTCCGCGTTCGACCCGGCGTATGTCCGGGGGTTGGTGGACCGCCGGGTGATGAAGGGCGAGGTGTGGCGCTACTGGCGCAGCGCCGCTGGGCAGAGCGCAGGCCAGTGGGCGCAACTCACCTTCCCGGTGCCTGTCACTGTGCGCCAGATACGGCTCTACAACCCGCGCAGCGAGCCAGGGACGGACCTGCAGGTGCGGCGGGCCACCGTGCGGCTCTTCAGCGACGCGGCCGGGACGGTGGAGGTGGCACGGCAGACGGTAGGCCCGCTCTCGGTGCTTGGCACGGCCGTCAACATCGGTGACGTGCGGGCGCGCGTGGTACGGGTGGAGATCGACGAGGTGAGCGGGCGGGTGGACGGCGTCCCCTGCGCCAGTCTGGCGGAGATCGAGGTGATCGCGCGCGGCGAGGCCGGGCCCTGAGCGAGCTGGCGCGTTGTGGCATATGACCGGCCTGTGGAGGGTCCTCTATCGCCTGACTCCGGCGCCTACTCCACCAGCAGCCGCAGCCCGGCACGATCCAGCACCGTGACGGCGCCGCGCTCCAGCCGCACCAGCTTGCGGTCGGCGAAGTCCCGCAGGGCGCGGTTGACCCACTCACGAGTGGTACTGGCGAAGTCCGCCAGCTCATGCTGGGTGAAGTCCAGCCGGGCCGGCCCCTCGCCGGGGGTGTGCGCGTCGGCCAGCTGCACCAGCAGCGCCGCGACGCGCCCCGGCACGCTGAGGAACGCCAGCCGCTCGGTGTAGGCGGTGTTGTAGCGCACGCGCTCGGTGAGCAGCCCGATCACGTGCTGCACCAGCGGGAAGCTGTCGCGCAGCAGACCCATGAAGTCATCGCGGTAGAGCACGAGCGTGCAGGTGTCGTCGAGCGCCAGGGCGCTGGCCGAGCGCGGCGCGCGGTCCAGCACGGCCAGCTCACCGAACGACGTGTCCGCTTCGAGGATGCGGATCGTCACCTCGCGCCCGTCCGGGCTGGCCAGGTAGATACGGACACGCCCGGAGACGATCATATACAGTGAGTCTCCCGGGTCGCCCTGGTGGAAGATCACCTCGCCCTTGCGGAAGCGCCGCTCGCGCAGCAGCACGCCGAGCCGCCGCACATGCGCCTCATCAAGCGTGCTGAACAGGCTCACCTGCCGCACGATCTCCGGCCTGATCGGCTGGCGTGCGTCCATGGCAGCGTCCGAACTGTGCTCTTCTGTCGAGTCCACCAGCAGTATAGCACAACTGTGATCTACTTCATCGTCGGCGGGGCGCGCGGCGTGGTAGTGTAGCGCCATCACCGGCGAACACCGCACACGCCTTCGCCAGCACGGTGACACCACCGTTCTCCGGCACGAACTGGATGGGCAGCAGGCCCCCGGCGCAGCGGCGCCGTGGCTGGCCTGCTGCGTCACGGCTGTTCCCGCCGCCGTGCCCGCGGCATTCCTCCACCTGCTGAACGACCGGCGCTCTGTGCGCCGCTTGCGCTACGAAGGAGGGCCGATGTACACGCTACCTGAGGAACACCTGACCCAGGAGGGGTACGAGCTCTTCCGCCGCGCCATCGCCTGCCGCGACAGCGACGCCTGGGGCGAGATCGCGCTGCGCTATCGCGCGCTGCTGGTGGCCTGGGCGCGGCGCTGCGTGGCCCGTATGCCCGTCGGCGAGCCGTGCGAGGACATCGCCGACCAGGCGCTGGCGCGGGCCTGGATGGCGTTGGCCTCGGCCGAGACGTGCAGCTTCCCGACGCTGGCGGCCGCCCTGGGCTACCTGCGCACCTGCGTCAGCGCCGTGGTGATCGACCTGGCGCGGGCCCAGGCGGCGCGGGCGCGGTTGCAGCTCCAGCTCGGCCTCGAGCAGTCCGCGAATCCGGAGCAGGAGGTGCTGGCCGACCTGCGGCTCGCCGAGGCGTGGCGGGTCGCGAGCCGGGTGGTGGGGTCCGAGCAGGAGCGGGTGGTGCTCTACGACAGTGTGGTGCTGGGGATGGCCTCGCGCGAGATCCTGGCGCGCCACCCGCGGCTGTTCGACAACGTCGAGGCGGTGTACCGCGCCAAGCGCAACCTGTTCAACCGCCTCCAGCGCGACCCGGAGCTGCGGCGGATGCACGAGGGGCGGGCGTGAGGCGCTGGCGCGTGGGCGCAGAAGTGGTCGGCGTGGCGCGGATCATATGCGCCGCCGCTGCGCGCGCACCATCTGCACCGCGGCATCGCGATCTGCGAGGCGCCGATAGATGACGACATCCTGGGCCAGCGTTACAAGCAGGAGGCCGGCGACACCGCCTCGCCCCGCAGCCCGCCGCCATGACTAGGGCGTATCCGCAACGCGGGAGGTTTGGCGGGGCGTAGCCCCGCCAAACGAACCTGTGAGAAGATTTTGGGGCTGCGCCTCCAAGCCCTCGCAAACGCCGGTTGCGGATAGATCCGAGCCCATGCCGAGATCGGTCACCAACGAGAGGGCGGCCATGACCTTGGCGAGACGGGGTGCTGGGGATGAGGACCGTTTCGGCTGCATGGTCTTTCTCATCCCCTCATGGCAGAGGCAGCCGCGCGGCCTGGGCCTCGGCCTCGGGGCCAACGCCGTAGACGCGGTAGAGCGGCGCGAGGATGTCGGGGCGCGGCGGGCCGGTGCGCAGCAGGCGCGCCCCCGGACCGAGCGCATCCAGCGCGGCCGCCTCGGCCTGCGCGCCGGCATCGCCGGGGAGGAGTAGCAGCGCCCGTCCGCCAGGGTCCTCCGAGAGGCGCACGCCGTCGAAGCGGCCGATGGGAAGGCCGCTGGTGAGGAAGGCGGTCACGTTCTTGTCGGCCGTCAACCCCCACAAGAAGATGCGGTACGGCGGCAGCGCCGGGTCGGGGTGGAGCAGGGCCTGGCGCACCGCCCGCCCGATCAGCGTCTCGTCGGTGTCAAACTTCTCGAACATGACGCGCTGGTCGGTGGCGGTGCGGAGGTAGGTGGCAGCGTTCCAGGCCAGGGCGCAACCCACCAGCGCCACGGCGGCGAGCGCGGCCGTGCGCGGGCGGCACGCCACAAGGGGCCGTAGCAACCCCTCGGCGCCGAGCGCGGCCAGGGCGCAGGCCGGCGCGAGCGCGCCGATCGAGCGCATGGCGTGGGGCGCGTCGCCGCTCAGAACGCCCGGCGCCAGCCCGAGCGCCAGCCAGCCGAGCAGCAGCAGCGCCAGCCGCCGCCTGGCGGCCAGCGTCACGCCCCCCAGTCCCGCCAGGAACAGCGCGCCGGTGGCCGGGTCCAGCATCGGGCGGCGCGGCGCGTAGTGGCGGGCGTTGTAGTCCCCCTCCACGTGCCACATGAGCGTGTAGCGCACGAGGTTCTGCTGCAGCAGCGCGGCGGGCGGCGTGGGCACAGGGTGCGTGCTGTTGAACAGCCCAACGCGGTCCACGCGCTCGGCGAAGGCCACCCGCTCGGTCAGCGCGTAGTGCGCGAGCGGCGCGGCGACGAGCGCCAGTGTGAGCGCGGCGGATGCGAGCGCGACGACGCTCGTCCCATATCCTGGGCGATGTCCTTCCCGCTGCACCCCCGACCACCGCTCCCACCAGGGGAGCGGAGCGGACAAAACGTGCGTGCGCTCTCCGTCGTTGGCGTCCTGCTGCACCGGGCGGCTCTCACCCCCGGCCCCGCTCCCGTGCGCGGGAGCGGGGAGGCCAGCGCCAGCGCCCTGCCCACGCTGACGCGCTCGCAGGGGATCCAGAACGTCGTCTCTGCCCGCCACTGAGCGCCAGGGGAGGGAGGGGGACGGCCATGCGGCGCCGAGCAGCGCGACGAAGGCGACGACGAGGGGCGCGAGGCGGCCGGTGTGGTAGGTGTAGAGCGCCAGGCCGGCGCAGGCGCCACCGAGTACGCCGAGGAGCGCGGCGCGCCAGGCGGGCTGGCCGGGCCGAAGCGCGCGCATGGCGCAGCCGACGGCCACAAGCGTGAGCGTGACGTCGAGGATGGGTGCCATGGCCCAGCGGCTCATGTAGATCGCCCACAGGCTCACGGCCAGCAGGGCGGCGGCGAGCAGCGCCGGGCGCGGGCCGAGCAGTGGGCGGAGCGCGAACCAGAGCGCGGGCGGGGCCAGCCCGCCCACGAGCGCCACCCCCCCGCGCAGCGTCCACAGATCCGGCCCGAACAGACCGACGAGCGGTGCGATCAGGTACAGGATGAGCGCCGGCAGGTCCACCGCCGGCTCATACACCGGCCGGTACCAGCTGGTCTGCCAGATCTGGAGCGCGAGCAGGCCGTGGCGGGCCTCGTCGCGCCAGAGGGCGGGCGGCAGCTCGTTGATGCGGTAGAGGCGCAGAACGAGGCCCACGGCCGTGAGCAGCGCGAGCGCCGCGGCCTCCGCACGCGGCCGCAGGGGCGTCTGGCCGACCGGCGGGGTGGAGAGCGCCGCCAGCAGGCCGCCGGCCAGCAGTGCGCCCCCGCCAGCCCAGGGCGCCCCGAGCCACAGCGCGGCTCCACCGAGCGCGGCGAGCGCGAGGCCAGCGACGGCGACGGCGGGCGGTAGTATCGCGGGATATCCCTCGTAGGAACCGCCCGTCTTCCCGCGCACCGCACGCCACCACGCCGCCAGCAGCGCGAGCGCCCATAGCCCGGCCACGAACCACAGCTCGGGGAGCCAGTAGCCGGCCACGGCGGGGGCGAGCGCAGTGAGCGCCGCGAGCGCGGCGGCCAGCACGAGCGCGGCGGCGGCGCACCAGCGGAGGCGCAGCCCTGCCCGGCAGCCGGTAGCAGCGAGCAGCAGCGCCAGCGTGGCGAGGAACAGCGCGCGGCGCTCGACAAGCGGGACCTGTCCGGCGAGCAGCACCGCGCGTACCGCGTGGAGTGCCACGCCGAGCTGGCGGGGGTTGCGCTCGCCGGGCGGGACGAACGCGCTGCTGCTGAAGGCCACACGCCGCACGCCGTCGTCGCCGGCCGGCGGGTCGAGCAGCAGGTGGTAGGTGCGCCACCCGCGGGCGACGCGGAACGCGCCGCCCTCCTGGTAGCGTAGCACGGCCTCCGGGTCCCCCTCCGGGCGCGCAGCGCTCAGCCGGAGGCTCAGCGCCAGCGGGCCGGCGCGCTCCAGGCCGTAGAGCGCCAGCCCCCACTCCGGCTCAGACCAGCGGAAGGCACGCCCCTCGCCGCGTTCGAGCACGCCGAGGCGGTGGAAGAAGCGCCCGGCGTCCGGTGCGTCGGCCATACGCGACAGGGCGGTTGGCGCGGCGCGCAGCCCCAGGGCGCAGAGCACGAGCAGCGTGAACGCGAGCGCGGCCCAGCCCGCGGCGGGCCGCAGCCCGCGGATGGCGCGGGCGCGGCGCCGGGTGGCGGAGAGCGAGAGAGCGTTCACGGAGTGGCGATCCAGGCGTCATACGGCGAACAGTCGCCGCGCAGTATAGCACGGCGGGGCGGGGATGGCAGTCCTCAGGCTCAATTGGGGTGTGGCGACGAGTCGTGCGGCGCCGACCAGGCCCGGCGGCTGATGGACTTTTACCACATCATCGGGCCTCCGGCGTCATCCCACGCCCGGCCACTGAAGCGGCGGGCTAGACCCGGCAAAGCCCGCCTGCGCGGGCTGAATCAGGCCGCCTGCGCGGCCTGTGCAACAGCTCGCCCGCCCGTTCACGGGCCGGGCGGGGATGGCTCCAGCAAAAGCTGAACGAGGAACCGCAGCCACCCGCCCTGCGGCGCCCGAGATCAGGGCACTTCATCCTCAGAGGCTATGGTCCGCATGTCCCGGCGCACTCCCTCCCCCCTGCGCCAGCCCTTTGATCTCCAGTGGGATGCCCGCCACACACAGGTACACCGAACCGGCCGCGGCGGCCAGGCGCTGGTTGAAGGCGCCCAGCCAGTCGCGGTAGGCCCGGCTGAGCGGGTCGGCCGGGACGATGCCGAGGCCGACCTCGTTGGTGACGGCGATCAGCTCCACCTGGCTATCGCGCCACCACGCGAGCAGGGCCTCCAGCTCGGCGGCAGCCGCCTCCCATGTGGCGCCCTCGGCCAGCAGCAGGTTGGAGACCCACAGCGTGACGCAGTCCAGCAGCACCACCGGCGCGGGGGGCGCGGCGGCCAGCGCGCGCGCCAGGCCGCGCGGCGCCTCGAGGGTGCGC
>DATMBA010000036.1:0-5050 GCA_035559635.1 Roseiflexaceae bacterium | reverse complement strand
CCCGCCGCGCCGCCACGCCGCCGCTGGCGCTGGAGATGGAGCTGAGCGCCGAGGCCGTTCCCGCGGCCGCCCTGGCGGTGTCGCCGGAGGGCGGGCTGGCGGCGGTGATCGGCGCCGTGACCGACGCTGCGGGCGCGAGCGGCGGCGTGGTGCAGGCGGTGGTCAACACCGCGCCGCTGCGCCAGGGCGACCGGCTGCCATTGGCCGGGACGCCCGGCGGGGGGCAGCTTGCCCCGCACGCGCTGGCCTACGCGCCCCACGGCGACGCGATCTACGTGCTGGTCCAGCAGCGCGACGACAGCGCCGGTGGGCTGCCCGCGGTCCAGCGCTACGCCGCGCGCGGCGGCGCACCGCTCGCCACCCGCCCGATCGACGGCGCCTTCGACCCGCGCGCCCTGCTGCTGGCCGCCGACCCGGCTTGCCGCTTCGTGTACGCCGCGGTCCGCCGCGCCGCCGACGACAATGAGCGCTTCCCGGTCGAGATCACCCGCCTGCCATCCGACCTCGGCCCCGGCAAGCAGATGCAGACGCTGGAGGTCGCCGACGACGCGTCGTCGCTGCGGGCTTTCCTCGTCGCGCCTGATGGGCGGCGCGCCTACCTGGCCGTGGGCGGCCGGATCGCCGTCGTGGACCTGGAGCGCTGGCAGGCCCTCGGCGCGGCATGGGGGCCGACCGCTGGGGCCATGTCCTCAGGCAGCTCCTTCAGCAGTGCGGCCGGGCGGCTCGGGGGCCGGCTGGTGGGGCTGGCGCTCAGCCCGGACGGCGCGCGCCTCTATGCCGTCCAGGAGACCATGCGCCCCGGCAACGACCGCCGGCTGGCGCGCGAGGTGGTAGTGATCGATGCCGCGCGGCTGGAGCAGGCGGCCGCCGGCGCCGCGAGCTTCGCCCAGGCTGTGCTCGCCGTTGCGCCGCTCAACGTGACGGAGGGCGGCTCCGGCGAGCGCTGGCTCCCGGCCGCCGCCACGCCCGACGACGCGCGCCTGCTGGTGGCCGCCGAGACCCTGCGCACCCGGCCCGGCAGCGAGTTCGCCCAGGAGACCTGGGACCTTTATCTGGTGGACACCGCAAGCCACCAGGTGCGCGAGACCGTTGGTCTGCCGCGCGAACCGGTGGCTGTGGCCGTCACGCCCGACAGCCGGCGCGCGCTGGTGCTGACCGTGCAAGATCCACCGGCGTTCGGGCCGGAGGTGCGCGCCGTCGAGCTGGATGGCTGGAGTGTGGACGAGTGGGCACTCACCGCGGGTCGCGCTGCGCCGGTGTGCGCGCCGGGGGCGGCCAAACCGTCCCTGCGCCTCGGCTCACCGGAGGGCGACACCGGACTCTCGCAGATCGTCGCGGTGCAGGGAGGCCAGGTGTACGAGCTGCGCTTCCAGGGGCGCGCGAGCGGGCCGGAGGCCGCGGCCGAGATCTTCTGGTTGGACGGGCAGTGCGGCCGGCTTGGCCAGGCCACCATCCCGATCGACCACCGCTGCGCCGCCGGGCTGTGGCCGCACCGGTTGCGGGCCGCCGCGCCCGCTGGCGCCGACCGGGCCGAGCTGCGATTGCGCCAGCCCTTCGGCGGCTTCGCGATTGTGGACGACGTGAGCCTCGCCACGCCGGCGGCCGCCACCGCCAACGGAGACTTCGCAGCGCGCACGCCAGCAACACGCCCGGACAACCCGGACGAGCCGCTGCTGGACGCCGAAGGTGAGCTGGTGCTCGTCCCGGCCGGCTGGACCCTGGCACCCGCCGACCTGCCAGCCAGCGTCCTGGTCCAGTATCAGCCGGACGGCACGTTGCGCCTCACGCCGCCGGATGCCCGGCCGGCCACGCTGAGCCAGGAGCTGCAGGTGGCCCCCGGTAGGCCCGTGGTACTGGAACTGGAGGCCCACCCCTATGGGCCGGTGGGCGGCGAGCCGGCCACCGTCGAATTGCGCTGGTCGGGGAGCACCACTGCGCCGCTGCGGGTGGAGGTCGACCCCCAGCAGTTCGACGTCGTTGTCGTGCGTGGGGACGCGCCCGCCGACGTCACCGGCGCCGAGCTGGCGATCGTCCAGCCGCCGGGTGGTGCGCTCGCCCTGCGGCGCATCCAGGTCAGCCAGCCGGCGTCGGCTGAGATCCCGCTCACCTTCCTGGCCGAGGCCCCGGGCGACCTAGCGGTGGCGGACCCGGTGGTGGTCTACGACCTGGGCGAGGCGCCGCAGGCCCCGGTGGATACACCGCCAGGCCCGTCCGTGCCGCTCGGCTGCGCGCCAACCCCGCCGGAGGACGTGCCGCTCCCGCCGGGTGGCCCGCCCAAGCCTGGCGAGGACCTGCTGGCCGAGCCGGACGCCGGCTACTGCCCGTGCTGCGAGCGGCACCACGCGCCCGACGATCCCGCCGCGACGACCTCCGAGAGCGGCATGCGCGGCGTGGCCGGGCGCTGCCCCCACGGCGAGGCGCGCGTCGTGATCTACCCGGCGCGGGGCCACGGCGGGGGGTGAGGAGGGAGGGGTGTGGGAAGGATGTGCCCTCCCTGGCGCAGCGGCGGCCATGCGGCCACCGCGCGGCATGGTGCGCCGTGACGCCATGCTCGTAGGGGCGGGTCTTGTGCCCGCCCGCACGGCCACACCACGCCGGGCGGTGCGCCGGCATTGATCGCGCTGCGGGCAGCCACACGAGCTGCCCCTCCACATAGGATTCCATCGCCAGCAGCGGTGACACAGGTGCCGCCCCGCCTGCGGCAGCGGAGGTTGCTATGACCATTACCCTTGAGACAGTGAGAAGCTGGCTGGACATCGCCGTCCAGCTCCTGATCCTGATCGTCCCGGCCGTCATCGCCTGGCTCATCCGCACCTACGTGCGCTCCACCGAGCGCGGCGCCAGGATCGCATCGATCAGCCGGCTGGCGAACGCGGCGATCGACTACGTGGAGAATCAGGACAAGCAGGGCGAGCTGCTGCTGACGCCGGGGGCGCGCAAGAGCGCCGAGAAGCTGCGCATCGCCGCGCGCTGGCTGGATGCCGAGCTGAGGCGCGCCGGTCTCGCGGTGGGCGAGGAAGAGGCCCGGCGTTGGGTGGCCGCTGAGTTTCAACGGCGCATCGGCGACGTCCGGCCCTTCGCGGCGATCGCCGAGTTGGCGCGCACCGCTGTGAGCACCGTCACCAGCCTGGACCAGCACCGGCTCCTTACGCCGCCGCCCGGGGTAGACCGCGCCGACTACCTGGCCGGGCTGGCGGCAGACTGGCTGGTGATCCAACTCGGGCAGCAGAAGGGGGCGACGATCAGCCGCGAGGAGGCGCTGAGCTGGGTGCGCGCCGAGATAGTCAGCCAACTCCAGCAGCAGCTCGGCGCCCTGCCGCAGGCCGACCGGCTCGCGCGGCTGTCCGAGGGCGCGGCAGCCTTCCTGGATCAGCTGAAGGCCAGCGGGCGCCTGCGGGGCGCCGGCCCGGCCATGGAGGCGGACATCGCCACCGCCTGGCTGCTCACCGAGGCGGCGCGCCAGGGGATCGAGGTCGACGGCCCGCAGATCGTCGCGGCGATCGAGCGGGTGCTCCGCCCGCCGTTGTCCGTCCCGCCGCGGGGGGAGGGCGCCGCGGTACGTGTTGAACGTTGAAGGTTCCAACGTTCAACGAGGAAGGGCTTGCCCTCCCTGAAACCCACTCTGTGTGGACTGTAGCCACACGACGATCGGCACGTCGGCCTCGGGCATCGGGTAGCGCTCCAGCTCATCCAGCGGCACCCACGCCACGGCATCGTGGTCGGTGAGCTGGAACGCGTCCCCCTGGTAGCGGACGGCGTAGGCGTGCAGCTCGATCGTCACGTGCGGGTAGGCGTGGCGGGTGGTGAGCAGGTGCGCGCCCACCTCCACCGCGATGCCCAACTCCTCGGCCAGCTCGCGCGCCAGGCAGTCCTCGGGCGTCTCACCTGGCTCGATCTTGCCGCCGGGGAACTCCCACAGGTGCGCCTGCGCCCGCCCGCCCGCCCGCCGCGCCAGCAGCACCGCCCCCCCGCGCCGTATCACCGCCGCCGTCACGGCCACCACCGGCCGCTCGCCCGATCTCCCCTCGTCCATCGCTTTCTGCACTCAGCACACAGCGCCGAGCTGCACCGTTATCTGGCCTTCGAAGGCCGGCACGTCCGCCAGCACGCCGTCCAGCGCCTCGTCCGCGGCGGTGAATATGCGCAGATGCGTCGGCACGTCTGCGCGACCAGCCAGCGTGGCCGTGATGCGCCCCGTGGCCCGGTCCACGCCGCAGGCCGCCAGCGGGCCGGTGCGGACCGCACGCACATGGCGCACGGCCTCGTCCAGCGTCATGTAGCGCGGGCGGTAGCTGCGGATCCCGTCCGCGATCCGCGCCAACTCCTCGTCCCACACCGCCGGCGGGATGTGGTGGATGAAATCGCTCTCGTGGGTGAAGAGCACCGCCAGCGCCATGCTGTCGAGCGCGCGGCGGAGCTGGCGCACCCCGCGCCCCACCGTCGCCGATATGTCGGCGTCTGGCGCCCACTCGTAGCCGGCGTCGTCGCGGATCTCGGTGACACAGTTGAACAGCTGCCGCCCGCTGAAGGTCACGAAGTCGGCGTAGTACACCGGCCGATTGCCGCGCAGCGCCGGGTCGAACAGACTGCTCCCCGGCTGTTCGTAGCGCCGGAAGGGCCCCAGCCGCAGCCAGGGCGTCTCGTCGCGCAGTGGCGTGTCCACATCCTGGATCGTCCCTACGAACTCCACGCCCCAGCGGTCTACGATGTGCGGAACCACATTGCTGCCTAGCTCATACCAGTGGGCCACGGCGTAGCTGGAGATCGGCAGCGGGCCGTGTGCGGCGTACCAGGCGTCCACCGCCGCCAGCCCCGCAGCGGCCTCGGCGTCGTCCCACGGCCGCCCGCGCTGGTGGTCGAAGTAGATGAACTCGTCATAGCTGCCTCCCCGCAGCCGGAAGGCGTCTGGGGCGTAGTGCCAGGGGCCGTCCTCCCCGCGCGGCGGCCGGCCGAAGGCGTGTGGGAAGGCCGTGGCATCGCCGCGCGCCACCAGCTCGCGCGCCTCGGCCACCGCCTGTGGCGTGAGGTTGTAGAGGAACAGCCCGAGCCA
>DATMBA010000035.1:0-14087 GCA_035559635.1 Roseiflexaceae bacterium | reverse complement strand
GCGCAGGGGCGGGCCTCGTGCCCGCCCGTGCTGCATCCTGCACAGCTCACGTGGCCCGGCAGTGGCGGCGCCCTCCTTCATTGTACCGCCTCCGGCACACCGGAGCGAGTCATGCTATCATAGCCGCCCTATGAGACGCTTGGTACCAACCTATATCGCGCACACCCTGCCCGGCTTCGAGGCGATCGCCGCCGACGAGATCACCGAGCTCGAGGGCGCCACCGTCCGCGGGACGCGCACGGTGGGCGACAAGAGCGGCATGGTGCTGTTCACCTACAGCGGCGACCCCGCCGACCTGCTGGAACTGCGCACGGTGGAGGATGTGTTCGTGCAGGTGGCGGTGGCGCACGAGTTCGCGCCCACCTACGCGGCGCTACGTGGGCTGCGCGAGTACGTGCAGAAGGCGCAGCTCGAGCCGGCTGTGGCCCTGGCGCGCCAGCTGAAGCCAGGCCGCGGCGGCCACGGCAAGCTGCGCTTCCGCGTGGTGGCGCGCATGGCCGGCCAGGCGCACTTCCGCCGGGTGGACGCGCAGGAGGCGGTGGAGAAGGGTATCACGGCGCGCGCGGATCGCCGCTGGGTGCTCGCCGAGGAGGGCGCGCTGGAATTCTGGCTCACGATCCTGCCGGGCGAGGCGCTGTTGACGCTGCGGCTGAGCGACGAGGGGATGCGTCACCGGCCATACCAGGTGGAGCACCTGCCGGCCTCGCTGCGCCCGGCGGGGGCGGCGGCATTGGTGCGGCTCACGCGCCCCACGCCAGAGGACGTGTTCCTGGATCCGATGTGCGGCGCAGGAACGATCCTGATCGAGCGGGCGCACGCCGGGCGCTACCGCCAGTTGCTCGGCGGGGACGTGGATCCCGAGGCGGTGGCGGCGGCGAAGGCGAACATCGGGCCGCGCTACAAGCCGATCGAGGTGCGCGAGTGGGATGCCCGCCATCTGCCGCTGGACGCCGGCTCGGTAACGGCCGCGGCGGTGAACCTGCCGTTCGGGCGGCAGATCGGCTCGCCGGAGGAGAACCGCCGGCTCTACCCGGCCTTCCTGCGCGAGATGGAGCGCGTGCTGCGGCCGGGCGCGCGCCTGGTGCTGCTCAGCGGGGACTGGCGCACGCTGGAGGATGCCCTGCGCCGCGCGGGGCGCCTGGCGCAGCGCGAGAGCCACCGGGTGTGGGTGCTCGGCGCGCCGGCGCGGATCGTGGTGGCGCAGAAGGGGTGAATCGCTGGATCGCTGAGGCGCTGAATGCGTGAGGCGCTGAGGGCGCGGGACCGCAGGAGCGCTGACGCGCTCAAGGCGTGAGGACACTGAGAGGGTGATGCCGCTGCCAGGCGAGAGACAGCGGTATCACCCTCTCAGCCGCGCGTTTCATCCGTCAAAGTCCATCAGCGCTGCCGATAATGTGTCTCCGGCAGGGAGCGCAGCCGCTCGGCCGCCTGCTCGGCGGTGATGTCCCGCTGCGGCTCGGCCAGCAATTCGAAGCCCACCATGAACTTGCGCACCGTGGCCGAGCGCAACAGCGGCGGGTAGAAGTGCGCGTGCAGGTGCCATTCTGGGTGCGCCTGCTCGTCGGTCGGGCGCTGGTGGAAGCCCATCGAGTAGGGGAACGCCGTCTGGAACAGATTGTCGTAGCGGGTGGTGAGACGGCGCAGGATGTCCGCCAGGCCGGCGCGCTCCTCCGGCTCGAGGTCCACGATCGCGCCCACGTGCCGCCGGCTGACCACCAGCGTCTCGAAGGGCCAGACCGCCCAGAACGGCACCAGCGCCACGAAGTGGGCGTTCTCCAGCACCAGGCGCGCGCCGTCCGCCAGCTCCAGCGCCAGGTAGTCGGCCAGCAGCGAGCGCCCGTGGCGCGCCAGGTAGTCGGCCTGGGACTCCTGTTCGCGCGCCACGGTGAGCGGCAGGTGCTCGGTGGCCCAGATCTGGCCGTGCGGGTGCGGGTTGCTGGCGCCCATCATCGCGCCGCGGTTCTCGAAGATCTGGACGTAGCCGATCTGCGGCAGCGCGCCAAGCTCGCGATACTGCTCGGCCCACACCTCCACCAC
Organism: Roseiflexaceae bacterium; assembly: GCA_035559635.1. Lineage (GTDB taxonomy): Bacteria > Chloroflexota > Chloroflexia > Chloroflexales > Roseiflexaceae > CALJIC01. The sequence continues at coordinate 12,050 of DATMBA010000035.1, read as the reverse complement.
CGGCAGCAACTCCTCGGCGCTCATCTCGGCCAGCGTCAGGTCGTGGCGCGGCGAGAAGCAGACCACCCGGCATGTGCCGCGTTCGCTGCGGGCGTGCAGCAGGGGCGAGGCGGCGCCGGCCGCGCCCAAGGACACCTCGCCGGGGGGCGTGTCCGGCAACAGCGCGGCGAAGTCATTCGTGAAGACGAAGGTGCTAGTGTAGTGCGGGTTGGCGGCGCCCTCGGCGCGGGTGTTGCCGGGGCAGAGATAGCAGGTGGGATCGTAGCGCGGCCGCTCGTCTGGCGTGGGCTGCTCGGTCTGGCCTTGCCACGGGCGCTTCGTGCGGTGCGGGGACACCAGCACCCACTCGCGGCTGAGCGGATTGTAGCGCCGGTGCGGGTGGTCGCTCAGGTTGAAGCCTGCGGTTTCCATACGGTGCGCCCCTGTGCTGCGTGCGGCCGGCTCCGCATTGGCCGCCGGCCCTATTATACGCCAGGGGCGAGAGGACGCCAGGTGATGGGCGATGGGCGGTGTGCCCCTCTCGCCCATCGCCCATCGCCCATCGCCTACTGGAGGCTGTACGTCACCTGCAGGTCCACACTCAGGGTCTGCTCGCCCGGCTGGATCGGCACCGGCATGCCCTGGGCCACCTCGGCCTGGATCTTGCCCATCGGGATGGGCGGCGGCAGCGCGGCGCTCTCGTTGATCACCAGCACCTGGCCCAGCGAGGCCCCGCCGGCCCGGGCCAGCAGATCGGCGCGCGAACGGGCATCCTGCATCGCCTGCTGGCGCGCCTGGTCCAGCAGCGCCTTGGGGTCCGAGACGCTGAAGCTGATGCCGGTGATGCTGTTGGCGCCCGCCTGCACCACCTGGTCCAGCAACCCGCCGGCCTGGTCCAGGTCCCGGATGGTGACCGAGACGGCGTTCGAGACGTGGTAGCCGCGGATCTGGCGGCCGTCCTCGCCGTAGACCGGGAAGATGTTGAAGGTGCTGGTCTGGATATCCTTCTCGGCCACGCCGAGGTCCACCAACTTCTGCTGGATGGCCTGCGCCTGCTGGCTGTTCTGCGCTAGGGCCTCGGCCGCGGTGGGGGCCTCGGTCTCGACGCCGATCTGCACCGTGGCGGTGTCCGGCCGGCCACGCACCTCGGCGTGGCCCTGCACGGTGACCTGGCGCATCCCGCCCACGCCGATAGCGCTCTGGGCGGTGGCCGGGCGGGCGTAGAGCACGCCGACCACGCCGGCCAACACGGCCAGCAGCAGCGTGGTGGCGACGATCGCGATGGCGCTTATAAGCCTCTGGGACATGGTAAAGCCTCCTCAGTCCGTATCTGTCGGGGCCGCAGCCCCTCGTCTGCTTCATACGGACTGAGGACGGTAGCGGGGCAATAAATGTTCCTGCGTTCACCACGACGACGCGAAGGCGTGAAGGCACGAAGATGGGGAGGTATCTCAGTTCGGATGTGGCAGCCCAGTGTCAGCGGGCGTCCGGCGGCACATCCCGCCCCGACGGCCAAGGCGCTGCACAACGGGATCGAAGAGGAGTTCTTGCCAGCTTCGTGTCTGCGCGTCTTCGAGCCTTCGTGGTTCGCGCTCAGAACCCATACAGCTCACCGTACTTGGCGCGCAGATAGGCGAGGTAGGGATCGATCGAGAGCGGCCCGCCGGCGGCGCGGACCACCAACTCGGAGGCAGTGTACTTGCGGCCGTGGCGGTAGATGTGCTCACGCAGCCAGGCGTGCAGCGTACCGAACTCGCCGCGCCCGATCTGTTGCGGGATCTCCGGGTGAGCGCGCACCGCGGCGTCGTAGAACTGCGCGCTGAGGATGTTGCCGAGCGTATAGCCCTGGAACGCGCCGCCCACCACCCCACCGTACCAGTGGACATCCTGCAGCGCACCGTCACGGTCGTCCGGCGGGGCGATGCCGAGGTCGCGCCGGTAGCGCTCGCGCCAGGCCTCGGGCAGGTCACGCACGGCCAGCGCGCCCTCCAGCAACTCCAGCTCCAGGTCGAAGCGGATGATCACGTGCAGGTTATAGGTCAACTCGTCGGCGTCGGTGCGGATGAGCGAGCGCTGCACCTTGTTGATGGCGCGGTAGAAGGTCTCCAGCGGCACCTCGCCGAGCTGAGCGGGGAAGCGGGCCTGGAGCTGGGGATAGAGGTGCTCCCAAAAGGGACGACTGCGGCCCACCAGGTTCTCCCACAGGCGGGACTGGCTCTCGTGGACGCCGGCGGAGGTGCCGCCGGCCAGCGGCGTGGCGTCGAGCTCCTCGGCCACCCCCTGCTCGTACATGGCGTGGCCGGCCTCGTGCACCGTACTGAAGAAGGCGTCGGAGAAGTCGTCCTCCCGGACGCGCGTCGTGATGCGGACGTCGCCGCCAGCGATGCGCACCGCGAAGGGGTGGAGCGTCTTATCCTGCCGGCCGCGCTGCAGATCGTAGCCGAGGCGCGCGGCCACCTCCAGCCCGAAGGCCAGCTGCTCCTGCTCGGGGAACCCGCGGCGCAGGCAGGAGTCGTCGGCGGGCGGCTGGACGGCCACGGCCTCCACCAGCGGCACCAGGCGGGCGCGCAGCTCGGCGAAGAGCGGGCGGATTTCGGCGACCGTCATGCCGAAATCGGCCATGTCGATCAGCGGGTCAGCGATGTGCTCGTAGCCGGGGAAGAAACCGGCCAGCTGACGGCTGTACTCGACAGTGCGCTCCAGCCCGTCGCGGACGGCGGCGAAGTTGTTCGCGGGACGTGCGCGGGCCCAGCGCTCGTAGAGGTTGGCGGCGTGCTCGGAAAGCTCGGCGACGAAGGCAGGCGGCACGCGGTTGGCGCGCTCGAAGTCGCGGCGGGCCACGCGGATGATGCTGGCGTCGTCCGAGTCGTAGGGCAGGGACTCCTCGTAGGGCCGCAGGGCATCCAGCAGCCGGCCGAGGGCGGGGTCGGTAGCTCGCTCGTGGGCCAGGCGGCCCAGGGTAGCGAGCTGGCGCGCGCGCGCGGCGCCACCCCCCGCGGGCATATAGGTGGACTGATCCCAGCCGAGCAGCGACACGGCGGCGTTGAGATCGCTCACCTCGAGCAAGCGGGCCTTCAGCTCCTGGAGCTTCGCGTCCATGTTATGTCCTAACTGCTCTCGCTGGCAGGCATCCTTTGGACATGCACGCCCTGCACAGATGAAACCTAATTTGCGAGGGGTTCCCCCTCGCGCTCTCCTTTTCACGATTGCCGGGGCGCGGCCCCGCCAGGCATCCCCACGGGCGAGAGGTCACCGCTGCCGCCGCGCTGCCGCATCGCACGCGCCCAATGCTCCCCACGGGCGAGGGGCGACCCCTCGCGCTCCCCTTTGCACGAGGCGAGGGTCAGGGAGGGCACCCCCCCCTGACCCTCGCATGCGGGCGTATCACACCTTTTCGGCGATGCTCTTGCCCTGCAGGAAGAGCAGCAGGTAGTCCGGCCCGCCGGTCTTCGAGTCCGTGCCAGACATGTTGAAGCCGCCGAACGGGTGGGCGCCCACCATGGCGCCGGTGATCTTGCGGTTCAGGTAGAGGTTGCCGACGTGGAAGTCCTCGCGGGCGCGGGCCAGGCGCTCGGGGTCCTGCGAGTACAGGCCGCCGGTCAGGCCGTACTCGGTGTTGTTGGCGATCGCCATCGCCTCCTCGAAGTCCTTCGCCTTGATGAAGGCCAGCACCGGGCCGAAGATCTCCTCCTGTGCCACCCGCGCGGTGGGCGCCACATCGGCCACCACCGTGGGCGAGATAAAGTAGCCGGCGGCCCCCGTGCCGCCCTCGCCCTCCCCCTGGACCTCGCCGCCGAGCACTATGCGCCCCTCCTGCCTGGCGATCTCGATGTACTCGCGGATCTTATCGCGCGAGCGGGCGTCGATCACGGCCCCCATGAACGTGCCACGCCGCGCCGGGTCGCCCACGGTGAGCGAGCCGGCCCGCTCCACCACCCGATCCAGCAGCTCGTCGTAGACCTGCTCCACCGCCACCACCCGCGAGCAGGCCGAGCACTTCTGGCCTTGGAAGCCGAAGGCCGAGACCACGATGCCCTCGGTGGCCGCCTGCAGGTTGGCCGTCTCGTCCACCACGATCGTGTCCTTGCCGCCCATCTCCAGCACGGTGCGCTTGAGCCAGCGCTGGCCGGGATGGACCTTGGCGGCGCGTTCGTAGATCCGGAGGCCCACCTCCTTCGAGCCGGTGAAGGCGATGAAACGGGTCTTCGGGTGGTCCACCAGCGCGTCGCCGACGCTGCCGCCGGGGCCGGGCAGGTAGCTGACCACGCCGGCGGGCAGGCCGGCGGCCTCCAGCACCTCCATGAACTTGGCCGCGATGATCGGCGAAGTGGATGCCGGCTTGAGAACGATCGTGTTGCCGGCCACCACCGGCGCCACCACCAGGCCGGTCATGATCGCCAGCGGGAAGTTCCAGGGCGGGATAGCCACGCCGGCGCCCAGCGGCACGTAGCGCAGCTCGTCCCGCTCGCCGGGCATCTGCAGCACCGGCTGCGGCCCGGCCAGGCGCAGCATCTCGCGGCCGTAGTACTCGCAGAAGTCGATCGCCTCGGCCACGTCGGCGTCCGCCTCCGCCCAACTCTTGCTGACCTCATAGACGATCCAGGCGGCCAGCTCGAGCTTGCGGCGGCGCAGCTCCGCGGCGGCGCGGAACAGGTAGCCGGCGCGCTCCTCGGCTGGCACCTTGCGCCAGGTTTGGAAGCGCTCGTGGGCCGCCTCAATGGCGCGGCTGGCGTGCTCGACGGTGGCGCTGCTGGCGTAGCCCACCACCTCGTCCGGCCGGGCCGGGTTCACCGAGGCGATCGTCCGCTCGGTGCTCACGCGCTCGCCGGCGATGATCAGCGGGTAAGTCCGGCCGAACTGCGCCCGCACCTCGGCCAGGGCGCGCTCCATAGCCGCGGCGTTGGCCGGGTCGCCGAAGTCGGTGAACGGCTCGTTACGAAATTCGGTAAGCGCCATTGCTACCTCCCGTTTGGATTCGGAGCGGATGCACTATTATAGCGCAGGCGTGACGCACTGGCACTGCCCCGCGGCGGGCTATCCCCTGCCAAACCCGCTTGCGCGGGCTGTCCTGCCAGCCGCGTAGGCGGCCTTCGCGCAGGCTAGCCCGCGGGGCCCACCGGGCACCCCACCCGCCGGGCGTGGGACACCGCCGGGACACCCGTGGGAGAACAGGTGGCTGCGGAAAACGTGCCGCAGCGGGGGGTGTGCTTGCGTGCGGCTGGAGTAGTTTGAGCTGGATCGCTGCACCGCTGAGCGCGTGAGCGCGCTGACTCGCACCCCCGCAGCGCCTCAGCGGTCCGGCTCCCCGGCCAACTGCATGAGGCGCGCCCACTGCTCGGGGGTGACGGGCACCACCGAGAGGCGCCCCTGGCGCACCAGCGCGAAGTCGGCAAAGGCCGGGTCGGCCTTGACAGCCGCGAGCGGGACCGGGCGGGCCAGGCGGCGCAGCGGCCGCACGTCCACCACCACCAGCCGCGCGTCGCCAGCCCGCGGGTCCGGGTAAGGGGCGCTCACCACCTCGGCCAGCCCCACCGCCTGCCGCTCATCGCCGGTGTGGTAGATCAGCGCCAGGTCGCCGGGACGCATGGCGCGCAGGTGCAACAGCGCCGCGTTGTTGGCCACGCCGTCCCACACCGTGCGCCCCTCGCGCTCCAGATCGGCGAACGAATAGCTGTCCGGCTCGGTCTTGAGGAGCCAGTAGCTGTGGCTCATACGTCTCCTCTTTCACAAGAGCTTCGGGAGAGGTCTTTTTGCCAGGGGCCGCCCCGCCTGCTCCGCCGTAGGCGCACATGCAAAGCGGGCTCACCACCCTAATGATAGCGCAGCAACGCAGCGCAGGCACGCCGATTGCTCTCCCATCCTCAGGCAGAGCAAAAGGAGCGACCTATGAAGACCGTAGTCGGGCTATTCCGTGACCAGGCGGGCGTCGAGCGGGCTGTGGAGGAGCTGCGGCGCGTGGGCGTGCCGGACGACTCCATCCGCTTCGTCACCCGCGACTCGAACCTCGCCGTGGAGCTTGGCGGCCCCGGCGGCGGGCACATCTTCGGTGCGGAGCTAGCGCGCGGGGGCACGCTGGTGGTGGCGGAGGCCGCCGAGGAGCTGTGGCAGGCGGCGGAGACCGTGCTGCGCCGGGCGGGCGCCGCGGACCTGGTGGTGCACGACGATGCGGACGCCGGCGGGTGGATCGGGACGCGCGAGGGCACAGGCGCCGCACGTCCCTACTGGCATGCCGAGGGGCCTGGCGGGAGCAACCGCGCCGAGGACTCGGAGCGCAACGTCTGGAACGAGGACGAGAAGCTGGCCTACGGAGCGGACATGGGCGCCGGCGCGGGGCAGGGCGGCACCATGGGCGCGCCGTTGGGACCCGGCACCACAGCGGCGGCCGGCGGGCCGATGGGCCTGACGCCGGGGGACGAGCCGGCCGACGACGAGCCGGCCGGCATGCCAAACCCCGAGCGGCAGGCCGACATCGAGCGGCAGCGGCGGCGCAGGGACCCGGCGCCGTAGAAGGAACGGAGCTGGTCAACGGGCGAGGAGCGGAGTCCGTTCTCTCGCTCCCCTTCTTCCGTTGACGGAGTCCGTTTGCGCGCCGCCCACCGGCATGGTAGCATAGCGCTCACCCTGTAGCAGATTCGTGCAAGTGAGAAGAGCCCCCCATGACCGAACGACCTCCCCGGCCGCGCTGGACCGGCATCGACACCTACATCGACCCCCACGGCCGCTACACCTTCCGCTTCCCGAGCGATTGGTACCGCTTCGAGTTGGACCCCGGGGTCGAGGGCGTGATGTTCTCGCCCGAGCCATCCGAGCCCCAGACCTACCTCTCCTCCTGGATCCGTAAGCTCGAGACGCATGTGGTGGCCGAGGATCTGCCCGTGCTGCGCGGCGGTGTGGCCGAGGGGCTATCCCAACTCCCCGGCTGCGCGGTCGAGTCCGAGCAGGACGGCACCTATGGCAACCTGATCAAGTTCGAGCGCGTCTTCACCTTCCGCGACGGCCAGGCGGTGCGCAAGCGCAAGATCTGGATCCTGTACGTGGACTACTGGCAGATCGTCCTGACCTACCAGGGCTCCAGCCCGGAGGAGTGGGAGTACTGGCTGCCGATGGGCAACTACGCCTTCTTCCACTTCAACATCCCGCCGGAGCTGTGGTTCGCCACCGACCGGGACCTGAACAAGCCGGGGGAGGCGCAGGCGAAGGCGCGCGTCCCACGCGGGCGGAACGGGAAGGCATGATCGACGAGGCCCACCAGCGCCGTGCGCGCCGCCTGGCGCTCGGGCTGGGCGGCCTGAGCCTGGCCTGCCTGGCGCTGGCGGCGCTGGCGCTGTGGCTGCGGCCGCGGCACTTCACCACCCACCACGACGCGATCGGCTACGCGCTTGCGCAGCGCGGGATCGGCTACCAGGCGATCTATATCAACCACGCCTGGCCTGATACCGTGAACAACCTGGCCTACGGCGCCAACCTGGAGGTGCAGCTCACGCCCAGGCGCCGCGTGCCAGGGCGCCTGGAGTGCCGGCGCGGACGGACCTCCTGCTTCTTCAGCGTGGCGGGGCTGGGCATTGTGCGCGAGCCTCTACCCGAGTTGGTGAAGGCACGCAGGGACCCCTGGCTGGCGTGGGTGGAGCAGGCGTGGGACGCCCTGGTGAGGTGAACGGGGCACCAAGGAAGGAACCGGAAGGAACCCCTCACCATCCACGCGCCCAGTTTTACCGGTTCAGGTTTGACAAGCGTTGGAAGTCGCCGTACAATAGCGACAATATCCTCAGTCCTCTGCAAAACTACCAGAAAGGGGGTGTATGACCGAAGCACGCGTCATACCTCACGTCTGATCCCGTACCTCACCTCAGATTCCCGGGCCACCCAAGCAGGGTGGCGATCCTCGGCACGACAACGCAGAGCTCAATGGATGAGCGAACGGATACCGCTCTACGAGGAGGTACCAGATGGCTAAGAAGCTACACCGGCGTGACTTCCTGCGCCTGTCCGCCGTGACGGCGGCCAGCGCGACTCTTGCGGCCTGTGGCGGCGGCACGCCGACTGCCCCGGCCGCGACGACTCCGCCGGAAGCTCCCGCGGCGACCCAGGCTCCTGCGGCCACGCAGGCCCCCGCCGCCACCGCCGTCCCTGCGGCCGCCACGGCCGTCCCGGCCGCCACGGCCGTCCCCGCTGTTACGACCAAGTTCAAGGAAGCTCCCATGCTGGCGCAGATGGTGGCCGACGGCAAACTGCCGCCGGTGGACCAGCGCCTGCCGAAGAACCCCTATACCCCGCCGCACTCCTGGGTTACCATCGGCAAGTACGGCGGCGTGCTGAACAAGACGTACAACAACAACTGGGGTATCACCGGCTTCATCCACGAGATGCAGTACGGGTCTTCGCCGCTGCGCTGGCTCAAGGACGGCCTGGCGATCGGCCCGGGCTTCGTGGAGAGCTGGGAGTCCAACGCGGACGCCTCGAAGTGGACGTTCAAGATGCGCGAGGGCATCAAGTGGAGCGACGGCGAGCCGTTCACCACCAAGGACATCATGTACTGGTGGGAGTACACCGTGGGCGGCAACGGCAAGGAGAAGGAGTACCCTGCCGGGCTCAAGCCGATCAACAACCCGCCGGACGAGGCGCGCAGCGGCACCGGCTCGCTCATGACGCTCAACGCCCCCGATGACTACACCTTCGAGATGGTCTTCGACGCGCCGGCGCCGCTGACGGCGGACCGCCTGGCGATGTGGACCAACATGTTCATCGGGCCGGCGTGGGTCATCCCGCGCCACTACATGGAGCAGTTCAACCCGGTGCTGAACCCGGACAAATACAAGGACTGGGAGGAGCACCAGAAGAAATTCAACCACAACAACCCCGAGATCCCGCGCCTCACCGGCTGGAAGCTGGATACCTTCGAGGACGGCGTGCGCGCCGTCTGGAGCCGCAACCCATACTACTGGGTGGTGGATGCCGAGGGCAATCAGCTGCCCTACATCGACACCATCAACGTGACGGCGGTGAAGGACAAGGAGATCGAGAAGCTGGCCTACACCGAGGGCAAGGCCGACCACGCACACTTCCACAACCAGGGCCTGGCGGACATCCAGGACCTGAAGGCGGCGGAGCCGAACAGCAAGCTCGAGGTGCGCTTCTGGGACTCCGGCTCGGGCACCGGCTCCATGTACTTCTTCAGCATGGACTTCAAGGACGAGAAGCTGCGCGCGGCATTCCGCGACCCGAAGTTCCGCCAGGCGCTCTCGCACGCCTACAACCGCGCCGACGTGCAGAAGGCGGTGTACTTCGGCCTCGGCGAGCTGACCACCGGCACGCTCAGCCCAAAGGCGATCGAGTACAACATCAACGACCAGGGCAAGGCGGTATACGCCGAGTGGCGCGACAGCTACCTGAAGTATGACCCGGAGCTGGCCAAGCAGATACTGGATGAGGCCGGCTACAAAGTCGGCGCTGATGGCAAGCGCACCTTCCCGGACGGCAGCGCGATGCAGATCCAGGTGACCTACCCCGCCGATCAGGCCCCCGGCGGCGAGCACCTCTCGAAGAACGAGCGCCTGGTACGCGACTGGCAGGCGATCGGCATCGATGCGGTGCTGACGCCGATCCCGGCCGAGGGGTACGACGAGAAGTGGCGCGCCGGCGAGATCCCGATGAAGACCGCCTGGGAGGTGGGCGACGGCCCGAACCACCTAGTCTTCCCCTCCTGGCTGGTGGCCGATGAGCCGGACCGCTGGGCGCCGCTGCACGGCCGCGGCTACACGCTGCGCGGCACTGCGGCGGAGCAGGAGGAGCTCGACACCAACCCCTGGGAGCGCAACCCCCCACGCCTCAACGACGGCGAGGAGCAGGCGATGCCGGTGATCGCCGACATCCATAAGCTCTATGACCAGAGCAAGGTGGAGCCGGACGCGATGAAGCGCCACCAACTGGTGTGGGATATGATTAAGATCCACGTCACGGAGGGGCCGTTCTTCTCGGGCACGATCGCCAACCCGCCGCGCATCATCCTGGTCAAGCAGGGCCTGATGAACGTCCCGACCCGCGACGACCTGCTTAAGGAGGGTTTGGGCGGCTTCGTCAACCCGTGGATCATCCCGTCCCCGGCGGTGTATGACCCGGAGACCTGGTTCTGGGACGACCCGTCGGCGCACGGTGGGTAGGACGGCGATAGGCGATAGGCGATAGGCCGTTGACCCTATCGCCTATCGCCTATCACCGATCATCACCTCCCACACCGTCTCCCGGCGTTGGGGGAGGGCCGCACTCCGGAGTGTGGAGCGACACCTAGGGCGGGGTGACTCGCCTTTCTGTGTATCCCGCAGCTCTTCCCCGCCGCCCGCTGTGGGTGAGCGGTCCGGGAGCAGGGGCAGAAGAGGGGACCACGATGCTGAACTATATCGCCCGGCGGGTCGTCAACATGATCGTCCTGCTGGTGGTGGTGTCGTTCGTCGGCTTCTGGATCATCCAGCTGCCGCCGGGGTCGATCCTCGATGTGCGGATCGCGCAGCTGCGGCAGCAGGGTGGGAACATCCCTGAGTCGATGATCCAGGCGCTGCGCGCGCGCTATGGGGTGGACGACCCGTTCCTGGTGCAGTACTGGAAGTGGATCTCGCGCTCGTTCCAGGGGGACTTCGGCACATCCTTCGAGACCGACCAATCCGTCGCCGAGCGCATCTATAACCGCCTGGGGATCTCGATCGGACTCTCGCTCACCGCGCTGCTGTTCACCTGGCTGGTCTCCATCCCGATCGGGGTCTATTCTGCCACCCACCGCTATACCTGGCCGGACTATTTGGTCACTTTTGTCCAGTTCCTCGGCCTCTCGATCCCTGGCTTCCTCCTTGCCCTGATCCTGCTGATCGTGGCCTCGCGCCTGTGGGATCAGCCGATCGGCGGCCTCTTCTCGCAGCAGTACGCCGACGCGCCCTGGAGTTGGCCGAAGGTGGTGGACTTCATCCAGCACGTCTGGATCGCCGTGGTGGTGCTGGCCTTCGGCGCTACCGCCGGCCTGACGCGCGTGATGCGCGCCAACCTGCTGGACGTGCTCAACGCGCAGTATATCCAGACGGCGCGCGCCAAGGGGCTGCAAGAGGCGGTGGTGATCTGGAAGCACGCGGTGCGCAACGCCATCCATCCGCTGGTGATGTCGCTCGGCACACTGCTGCCGGCGCTGGTGGTGGGCGAAACGCTGATCGCGATCATCCTCAGTATGCCGACCATCGGGCCGCTCTATCTGGACGCGCTGCGCTCGCAGGATATGTACCTGGCCGGTACCATCCTGGTGATGCTGTCGGCGCTGCTGCTGCTCGGCAACCTGTTCGCCGACCTGCTGCTGGCGTGGGTGGACCCGCGCGTGCGGCTGGAGTAAGTGAGAAGGAAGTCTGAGGGAGGGCGTTGCCCTCCCTCGCCCTCCCCCTGCTGCACCAACCCGTGTGAGCTTGGAAGGAACGTAATATGGCGACGGTAGCGGAAGAGCTCAAGCGCACGCGCGGCAAGAAGACCGAGGACGTCGGCCAGATCCCGCAGTGGAAGTTGATGGTCCGGCGCTTCTCCCAGAGCAAGCTCTCGGTCGGCGCGCTGATTGTGCTGACGGTGCTGTATGTGCTGATGATCCTGGGTGACTTCCTGGCCCCCTACCCGCACGATGTGCTGGACTCCAGCGCCTCCTTCGCACCGCCAACCCAGATCGTCTGGGGGCCGAACGGGCCGGGGGTCTACGGCATCAAGCAGGAGCTGGACCAGGAGAAGTTCCAGTGGGTGTACACGGTGGACACCAGCGTGATCTACCCGATCAAGTTCTTCGTGCCGGGCTACGAGTACCGCCTGCTGGGCCTGATCCCCATGCGCACCCACCTCTTCGGAGTGGAAGCCCCGCCGGACGTGCAGATGAAGGTGTTTCTGTGGGGCGCGGATAAAGAGGGACGTGACCTGTTCTCACGCGTGATGAAGGGGGCACAGATCTCGCTGACGCTGGGGTTCGTGGGCGTGATCCTGTCGGTGACGATCGGCTCGATCGTCGGCACTGCCTCGGGCTACTTCGGCGGTTGGGGGGACAACCTCATCCAGCGGGTGAT
>DATMBA010000034.1:0-3344 GCA_035559635.1 Roseiflexaceae bacterium | reverse complement strand
CGCCCGAGAGCGCGCGCGCCAGCCAGGCCAGCGGCCACACCGCGAATGGCGATAGCAGCAGCCCCAGCGTGAGCGCCAGCAGCACCGCCTGCCACAGGTTCTTGCCCTCCAGCCATGCCAGCGGCGCGTTCAGCGCGCTGGTGAGCAGCAGACCCTCCGGCGTCAGGAACTCCGGCGCCGGGTGCGCGGCGATGCAGCTCGCATCCGGCCGCGTCGTCGGGTCCGCCAGGAAGTCCAGCACGATGCTGGCCGGGCAGGGACCCGCCACCGCCGAGCCGTGGGCGGTGTTGCCGAAGGTGAAGACGTAGCTGTTGGTGAGCGTCTGCGCGGCTTGCTCGCCGAACGCCGGCGGCGTGATCGGGTCGAAGCGCCCGTTCAGCACCAGCGTCGGGATGTCGCTCGTCACCGGCGCGTCCACACTGTCCGGCAGCGGCTGCACGCCCCACTGCCGGCACAGCCGCGCCAGCGTCCGCGCGCTGCGCTCGGCGTCCTCCACAAACGGCTTGCGCACCCCGGCCAGGTCCACGTCCGCCATGGTGAAGTCGGCGTCCTCGGCGCAGATCACCGAGTAGTACATCCCGGCGGCGATCGTGCGGTCGAAGACGATCAGCGGCGCCACGCGCGAGAGGAAGGTGTAGTCCTCCGCGGCCACCCGGTCCACCAGCAGCGGCAGCGCCGGCAGCACCTCGCTGGCGTACAAGAGCTGGAACATCAGCCCCAGGAAGTCGTCGCCGTCCATCACCATACGGTAGCTCTTGCCGGTCTCCGGGTCGGTCACCGGCACGCGCGCTGGCTCCCGGTTCAGGCGCTCCACCAGGTCGAACAGCCTTCGCTCCAGGTTGGGGAAGGCCACATCGCAGGCCGGGTCGGCCCTGCAGGCCGCGAACAACTCGCCGAAGGCGCGGTCCTGCGAGCGCGGCACCTCGGCCAGGAAGTTTGTCTGCGCCGGCACCACCGCGTCCAGGATCACGCTGCGCAGCCCGGCGGGGTGCTGGCGCATCACGTGCAGCGCCAGCAGCGTGCCATAGGAGACGCCGTACAGGTTGATCTGCTCGTAGCCGAGCGCCACGCGCAGCGCCTCCACATCGGCGGCGTTCTCCAGGCTGTCGAAGGCCGAGAGATCGACCCCCTCGCGGATGAGGCGGGCGCGGCAGGCCTGCGCGGCCTCCAGCGAGAGACGCTCGGCCTCCTCATCGCTCAGCCGCCGCTCGATCGTCCGCTCCACCAGGGCGATGTCCTCGGGGCAGGTGAGCGCCGGCTGCGAGTAGAGTGTGCCACGCTGGTCGAACAGGACGATGTCGCGGTCGGCGCGCAGCAGGCTCGCCGGCGGCATGAACAGCGCCTGGGAGAAGTAGTCGATCGTCGAGCCGCCCGGCCCCCCCTGCAGCATCACCAGCGGGTCCGGCGCCGGGCTGGGGTCCTGGCTCTTCACGATCGCCACCGCCAGCCGGATGGTCGGCCCCTCTGGGTGGGCGTGCTCCTCGGGCACCGTCAGGTAGCCGCACTCGATATCCTCGCCCTCGTGGGCCTCCGCCGGCAACTCGAACATGCAAGCCGCCGGCTGGAAGGCCGAGGTGCGCTGCGGGCGCTGCGCTGCGGCGGGGGCCGGCGGCACAAAAAAGGCGGCCAGGGCCGCCAGCACGATCCATGGATGAATCATTGGGCGCATAGGCATATCGGGCGGCGTATCACGCGCGGGCTGATGGATTTTGCGTATGAAAGCGGGTTTCTGGCTGCGCACCACGCCCGGCGGGTAAACCCGCGGGCTCACCATTGCAAAGCCCGCCTGCGCGAGCTAGGGACCAGCAGGCACCCAGGCCGCGCAGGCGGCCTTCGTCAAGGATAGCCCGCCGGGCCCAGAGGGCACCCCACGGGCCGGGCGTGGTATGCTGCCGCATACCCGATTCTTGGGGAAAAGTTCATCAGCGCGTTGCGCCTGGCAGGAAGGCGCTTCAACCCCGCATGGCCCGGCGAAACCTGACCTCAGCGTGGTGACGCGCCAACGTGCGGCGGCGCCCCCGCTATGGCACGTCCAGGTCGCTGAGGCGCACCGTCTTACGGGTGCCGAACTTGATCGTCTTCTGCCCTTCGCTGGAGAGTTGCCCGCTGGTCTGCAGGTTCTCGATCTCGCGCTGCATCGTCTGTGCCAGGTCCACCTCGCCCTGGCTCAGCAGGCGCGTCACCGCGCTCTGCAGCTTCTGCGTCGCGCCGCTCACATCACCCGCCGCCAGGTCCTGCAGCGCGCGCGTCTGCAGCTTGAAGGCGCTGACCTTCTCCACGATGTTCATCACCTGCGGGTTCACCTGCTGTGCCAGGGCCGGGTCCGCCGTGAAGGTCAGCAGCACGTCGGCCCGGCTCTTCTGGCCCGTGAGGCCCAACGCCGGGATATCGTAGCTCACCTCGGCCTGCCCGATGCGGTACTGCCCGGCCGGGCGCGGGTCCACCAGCACCTCCACCAGCAGCACCTGGCCGCCGCCGGTCTGCAGCTCGCCGAGCGGCACGCTCACGTCACGCTCGGAGACCGGCCGGTAGCCGAGGTTGGTGATCAGCGGCACCACCTGCCACACCGCTCGCGGCGTGACCCCCTGCACCAGGCGCAGCGTCAGGGTGGCGTTCTGCACCGCAGTGGCCTGGGCGCGCTGCACGGTGCTGGAGAAGTACTCATCCACCTCCTGCGGCTGGGCGATGTAGTCTGCCGTGCCGCCGGAGCGGTTGGCGATGTCGATCAGCAGGTCCTCATTCCAGTCCTTGCCTACGCCCAGGGCCGTGATCGGCACGCCGCGCCGCCCGGCCTCGTCCGCCTGGCGCAGGCAGTCCTTCTCGTTCTCAGTCTGGCCATCGGTGAGCAGGATGAGGCGGCGCACCGCGTGCGGCGGGCCTTTCTCGATCTCCGCCAGGCCGCGCTCGAGCGCCGGTGCGATCTTGGTGCCGCCGTTGTCCCGGATGCCGGCCACACGCTGCTTGAGCGCCTCGCGGTTGCGCGCCGGCTCGGCCGGGATCAGCACCTCGGTGCGGTGGTCGAAGATCACCACCGAGATGATGTCCTGGCTGTCCAGCAGGTCGATCGCCCGCGCCGTCGCCCGCCGCACGCGCTCGATCTTCTCGCCCTTCATGGAGCCGCTGCGGTCCAGCACGAAGCTCACGTTGATGGGCACGCGCACCTGGGCCATCACCTGGCCCGGCATGACCTCCAGCAGCATGTAGGCCACCTGCGGCGTGTCCACGGTGAGCAGAAAGTCGCGCGCCAGCTTGGGACGGACTATGACCTCACCGGCCATCGATCGCTCCTATTGTATCCATAATGCTTTTCCAATCTGCCCGGTTGGGTATCGGGGGAGGGGTTC
>DATMBA010000033.1:0-3055 GCA_035559635.1 Roseiflexaceae bacterium | reverse complement strand
CCCGGCACGCGGCCGCGACGCCCCAGCGCACCAGCCAGATCATCTACGACCTGCCGGTGTACGCGCTGCTCGGGCCGGAGGGCGAACAGCGCCTGCACGACGCTTCGATGCGCATCCTGGCCGAGCTGGGCATCGACTTCTACGACGAGGAGGTGCGCGCCATCCTCAAGGACCACGGCGCCGAGGTGCGCGGCGAGACGGTCTTCCTCAGCGAGGAACTGGTGATGCGCTATGTTGCCATGGCGCCCGCGCAGTTCGTGCAGCGCGCCCGCAACCCGCAGCACAACGTCACGATCGGCGGCAACCACATGGTGTTCGCCCCGGTCTACGGCCCGCCGTTCGTGCAGGACCTGGCCGGCGGGCGGCGGGATGCCACGCTGGCCGACTTCCAGAACTTCGTCAGGCTGGCCTGCTGCAGCCCCTACATCCACCACTCCGGCGGCACGATCGTCGAGCCGACCGACGAACCGGTCGCCACCCGCCACCTGGACATGCTTCTCAGCCACATCATCTACAACGATAAGGCATTCATGGGCTCGGTGACCAGCGGCCCGAACGCCGCCGACAGCGTGCGCATGGCGGAGATCGTGTTCGGCGCTGCGGCCATCCGCGAGCAGCCGGCGCTCCTCTCGCTGATCAATGTCTCCAGCCCCCGCCGCTACGACGAGCGCATGCTGGCAGCGATCAAGACCTATGCCCGCGCGCGGCAGGCACTGCTGATCACCCCCTTCATCCTGGCTGGCGCGATGGGCCCGGTCTCGATCGCCGGCACGGTGGCGCAGCTGAACGCCGAGGCGCTGGCCGGCATCGCGTTGGTGCAGATGATCGAGCCGGGCTGCCCGGTGGTCTACGGCTCGTTCCTCTCGACGATCGACCTGCAGAGCGGCTCGCCCACGATGGGCACGCCGGAGAGCCAGGTGGGGCTGTACCTTAGCGCGCAGCTGGCCCGCCGCTACGGCCTGCCGTTCCGCGGCGGCGGGATGTTCGCCTCATCCAAGCTGCCCGACGCGCAGGCCGGCTACGAGAGCGTCATGGTGATGCTGCCGACGATCATGGCGCGCACGAACTTCGTGTTGCACGCCGCTGGCTGGCTGGAGAACGGCCTGGTGGCGGGCTATGAAAAGTTCGTGCTGGACTGTGAGATCCTGGGCATGCTGCACACCTGGGCCAGGGGGGTGGATCTCTCGGACGAAGCGCTGGCGTTCGACGCCATGCTCGAGGTGCCGCCGGGCGGCCACTACCTGGGCGCCCAGCACACGCTGCGCCACTTCCGCGACGCGTTCTACCGCGCCGAGCTGTTCGACTACAACTCGGCCGAGCAGTGGGAGTTGAACGGCGCCGAGGACAGCTACGCCCGCGCGGCGAAGAAGGTGCGCGCGCTGCTGGCGAGCTACGAGCCACCACCGCTCGACCCGTCCGTCCTGGAGGAGTTGCAGGCGTTCGTGGCACGGCGCAAGGAGGAGATCGCGCGCGAGCCACGAGACTTTTGAAGGCAACATGCTGCAAGATCATCCGCGGCTGCTGGAGGCCGCCTACCGCCTCTCGAAGCGCCTGATCGCCGTCGCCTACCCGCCGCTGCGCCGCATCAGCCCGCGCTTCGCAGGGCGCCTGATGGTCTGGGGCGAGCAGGCGCTGAAAGGCCCGCTGTTCGGCTGCCGGATGTGCGGCCAGTGTGTGTTGCACAGCACCGGCATGACCTGCCCGATGACCTGCCCGAAGCACCTGCGCAACGGCCCGTGCGGCGGCGTGCGCCCCGACGGCACATGCGAGGTGGTTCCCACGATGCCGTGCATCTGGGTGCAGGCCTGGGAGCGCAGCGCGAAGATGGCCCACTACCGCCAGGACATCCACCTGATCCAGCCGCCGCTCGACCGCGCGCTGCAGGGCACCTCGGCCTGGGTTAATATGCTGGAGGGGCGCGATGTGCAGGCGCCAGAGGGGTGGAGCCGGGGTTGAAGATTGAAGCACAAGTGAACCTCTCCTCCGGGAGCCGCCTGGAGCGGGTGCTGCGCTCGGGCCGCTTCGCCGTGACCG
Source organism: Roseiflexaceae bacterium (assembly GCA_035559635.1). Taxonomy (GTDB): domain Bacteria; phylum Chloroflexota; class Chloroflexia; order Chloroflexales; family Roseiflexaceae; genus CALJIC01. The sequence continues at coordinate 1,021 of DATMBA010000033.1, read as the reverse complement.
CCGAGCTGGATGCGCCAGACAGCGCCGACCCGGCCGATGTCTACAAGAACGCCCTGGTGCTGGCCGAGGTCTGCGACGCGATCAACGCCACCGATGGGGCCGGCGGCAACTGCCACATGAGCAGCCTGGGGTGCTGCGCGCTGCTGGTGCGCGCCGGCTACGAGGCGGTGCTGCAGGTCAGCTGCCGCGACCGCAACCGCATCGCCATCCAGGGGGACCTGCTAGGCGCTGCGGCGATGGGCGTGCGCAATGTGCTCTGCCTCACCGGGGACGACGTCTCGGCCGGGGATCAGCCGGAGGCGAAGCGGGTGTTCGACCTGGACTCGGTGCAGCTCCTGCAGGTGGCACGCATCATGCGCGACCGGGGGGTGTTGTTGAGCGGGCGCCGGCTCACCACGCCGCCGCGGCTGTTCCTCGGCGCGGTGGAGAACCCGTTCGCGCCGCCGTACGACTGGCGGCCGCACCGCCTGGCGAAGAAGGTGGCCGCCGGCGCACAGTTCGTTCAGACCCAGTTCTGCTTCGATGTGCCGCTGTTTGAGCGCTTCATGCGCGGCGTGCGCGACCTGGGGCTGCACGAGCGGGTCTTCATCCTGGCGGGGGTGGGGCCGCTGCGCTCATACAGGGCCACCGAGTACCTGCGCACGCGGGTGCCGGGCGTCTGGATCCCCGACGCGATCGTGGACCGGATGCGGAAGACGCCGCCGCAGCACCAGGCCGAGGAGGGCAAGCGCATCTGCATCGAGATCATCCAGCAGGTACGCGAGATCGCGGGGGTGCATGGTGTGCACGTGATGGCCTACCGCCAGGAGGAGGCGGTGGCCGAGATCATCACGCGCGCCGGGCTGCTGCCGCGTCGCGCCAATGCGACGCTGCCCGCCGCGCCGCCCGACTACAGCTCAATGCAGGTGTTATAACGTACTCTTTGTGGGGGTCTTCGATCCCCAGGCTCCTACGCGCGTTCGCGCGAACCATGTCTTAGTGCCTATCCGACTATCGTTGGGAGGGGGCAGGGGAGGGCTTT
>DATMBA010000032.1:0-11255 GCA_035559635.1 Roseiflexaceae bacterium | reverse complement strand
CGGCTGTGCTGGCTGAGACGGCGCTTCCGGCGGGTGCTGTGGCGAAGGCGGGCGGGGCGTCGTTGGTCGCCGGTCCCTCGTCCCTGGTCCTCCGTTGGGCGCCGGCGGACGTGCCGGCGCTGGTGCGCTACAGCGCGGACGGCGCGCGCTGGACGACGCTCGGGGTGGACGTGCGGGGTGGCGAGCTGCGCGTCGACCCGCGCGGGCTGCCCGGCGGCGGGGCTGGCCGCTTCAGCATCGTCCCGGCGGGCGGCGCGCCGATCGCGCTCGACGCGCCCCTGGACAAGCTCGCCCCCGCCGACGCTGCCCCGGCGGCCTGGATCAGCGGCCCAGTCGAGGTGCGGGCCGGCGAGCCGGCGCTGCTCTACGGGCGCGGCGCGGATCTGGAGGACGGTGCGCTCGCCGATCTGCGCTGGGAGGTGAACGGTCTGCCGGCCGCGGGCGGCCAGACGCTCCAGCTCGGCGCGCTCGCCCCCGGCGCCTACAGCGTGACCCTCACCGTCCAGGACAGCGCTGGCCAGCGCGTCACGGCGACACATCGGCTGATCGTCCGCCTGGAGTAGAACGGCGTCCCCGCCGGGCATACACAGCAAACGGGACCGTTTATCATATAGCAGACCGCCGCCGGTAACGGGCATTGTTGTTGTTCATCCTGCGGGAGCGGCCGTCGGACGGAGCAGGGGCTGCATCGCGCGGAGCGCTATCCGCTTTCTATCCGCTGTCGTGTTCTCCTCCTTGCCCCCCCTCCCCCCGCGTGATACAATCACGCTCAGACCGTTCGCCACAGCTTCAATCTTCAAGCTTCAATCTTCAAGCTTCAATCCCATGTACGTCATCGGCACCGCAGGCCACGTCGACCACGGCAAGTCCACGCTGGTCAAGGCGCTCACCGGCATCGACCCGGACCGCTGGGAGGAGGAGCAGCGCCGCGAGATGACGATCGACCTGGGGTTCGCCTGGTTCACGCTGCCGAGCGGCCGCAGCGTCAGCATCGTGGATGTGCCGGGCCACGAGCGCTTCATCAAGAACATGCTGGCCGGCGTCGGTGGGTACGACGCGGCGCTGCTGGTGGTGGCCGCCGACGAGTCGGTGATGCCGCAGACCGCCGAGCACCTGGCGATCCTTGACCTGCTGGAGGTCTCGCACGGGCTGGTGGTGCTCACCAAGGCCGACCTGGTGGACGAGGAGTGGCTCGCGCTGGTGCGCGAGGAGGTGCGCGAGCGGCTGCGCGGCACCTGCCTGGAGGGCGCGCCGCAGGTAGCGGTCTCGGCCCGCACCGGCCAGGGGCTGGACGCGCTGCGCTCGGCGATCGACGAGGTGCTCGACCGCACGCCCACCCGCAGCGGCGCCCACGGCGCGCCCCGCATGTCGATCGACCGGGCCTTCACGATCGGCGGCTTCGGCGCGGTGGTCACCGGTACGCTCGCCGATGGCCCGCTGCGCGCCGGGGACGAGGTGGAGATCCTGCCGAAGGGGCTGCGCGCACGCGTCCGCGGCCTGCAGACCCACCAGCGCAAGGTGGAGGAGGCGCTGCCTGGCACGCGCGTGGCGGTGAACCTGGCCGGGGTCTCCCACCACGACATCGCCCGCGGCGATATGCTGGCGCTGCCGGGCCGCATGCGCCCTACCGCGGTGCTCGACGCGCAGCTGCGCATCGCGCCGGGGGCACGCCCGGTGCGCCAGAACGACCGGCTGGAGCTGTTCGTGGGCGCGGCCGAGTCGCTCTGCCGGGTGACGTTGCTGGACCGCGAGGAGTTGGCGCCGGGCGAGTCCGGCTGGGTGCAGGTGCGCCTGGAGCGCCCGATCGCCGTGGCGCGCGGCGACCGCTACATCCTGCGCCTGCCCTCGCCGAGCCAGACGCTGGGCGGCGGGCGGGTGGTGGAGCCGCACCCGGCGCGGCATCGCCGCTTCCGCCCGGAGGTGATCGCCAGCCTGGAGGCGCTGGCGCGCGGCACACCCGCCGACCTGCTGCTGCGCGCGCTGGCCGACGGCCTGCCGCACGCCTGGGACGAGGCCGTGCGGGCCAGCGGGCTGCCGCAGGCCACGGCGCTTGAGGCCCTCGGCGAGCTCATGGCGTCCGGGGATGTGATGGACCTGGCGGGCGATGAACAGGGGAGCGATCGCCCCTCGCCCTGGCCGGTCACGAGCGCGGGCTGGCAGAAGCTTGTGGAGAAGCTGCTGGCCGCGCTGGAGGGCTACCACCGGCGCTACCCGCTGCGCGCCTGGATGCCACGCGAGGAGTTGCGCAGCCGGCTCAGGCTCGGCGGGCCGGCGTGCGACGCGGCGGTGGGCGCAGCCGCGCGCGCCGGGCTAGTGGAGGCTAGCGAAAGCGGCGTGCGGCGCAGCGGGCACACCCCCTCGCCGACGCCCGAGCAGGAGCGCCAGGTGCGCCGCTGGCTGGCCCAGGTGGCGGCCTCGCCCTACAGCCCGCCCGCGCCGGACATGGACCCGGAGGTCCTCGGCATGCTGCTGGAGCAGGGCGAGGTCACGCGCGTCGCGCCGGATGTGGTGTTCGCCAGCGAGACCTACCACGAGATGGTGGACTGGGTGCGTGCGCAGATCGCCGAGGCCGGGAGCGTGACGCTAGCCCAGTTCCGTGACCGCTTCGGCAGCAGCCGCAAGTACGCCCAGGCGCTGCTTGAGCACCTGGACGAGCGCAAGGTCACCCGGCGCGTCGGCGACGCGCGCGTCCTGTACTGAATGCACAGGACGTACGCGGTGGCGCCAGCCCCGCCAGGGGGCGCCCGGCTTCCAAATTGGGCATGTGCGGAGGGGCTTCGCCCCTCCGCACATGATAATCTGTGGCGGCAGAAGGCTCCCACACCCCGCGAAGGAGCGCCTATGCCCATCCAGAGCATGCGGATCGACTACCCGGAGATCATGCGCTCGCTGGGCCATTTCATCCAGGAGCAGCACCTGAGCGAGGTCACAGTGGTGGAGTTCGACCGGGGGTGGATCATCACCGGCCTGACCTACCAGACCACCGCGCATGGGTTCGTCCGCGTCCCGGCGGACTTCGTCCTCTCGCACGAGGAGCTGCGCAAGCTGAGCGAGAGCCTGCTCGCCCAGCGCAAGCCGGACCAGCCGACGAAACGGGGGTGGCTCGGATGAAGCTCTTCCGTGGCATGAGCCGTACCGACTACCAGGACGTGTTCCGCGCGCTCGGCTATTTCATCGACGAGCGCGGCTACACGGACGTGCGCGTGATCGAGATCGAGGACGGATTAGTGCTGCAGGGCCGCGTGCCGGACCGCCGCGAGATCGGCAAATCCAGCTACGAGACCTTCCTGATCACCGACGAGGACCTCAAGGAGATGGTGCGCGACGCGTTCCGCCGCCGCGGGCAGAAGCCGCCGGAGTTCGCCCAATGACCAATGGGGGAGGACGAGGGCGGGCTTCGCCCGCCCTCACCCCCACCCCCTCCGGCGGGTGTATGTCAACCCACGTGCCGGATGCACCCGCGGGCAGAAGCCGCCGGAGTTGGCCCAATGACAAATGACAGAAGGGGGAGGGCGAGGGAGGGGTTCGCCCTCCCTCACCCCACCCCTTCCAGCGGGTGTGTGTCAACACAGGTGCCGGAAGCATTATACACTCGGAAAGGACGAAGTTGTGCCACAGCCACCGAACCACGGCCTGCGCCGCCTGGGGGCGATCCTTCTGCTGGGGATCGTGGCCGGGGCCGGGTTGCGCTATCTCACCGCCCGCGCCGCCGCCATGCCCGGCCGCCCCTCCCGCCTGATCGACTGGGAGCAGGCGCGCCGCTTCGCCCTGCGCGTCTCGCAGTGGGAGCAGGCGCCCATCCCGGACCGCCAGGCGCGCCGCCAGCAGTATCTGCGCCTGGTGGAGCGCAGCGAGCCGCTGATCGCCGCCTACATCGGCCAGCCGCTGCCCGAGTCGATCACCCGCGTCCACGTCTACGACCGGCGCGAGTGGCTGGAGGCCAACTTCGCCTCGTTCGCGGTGGTGTTCCAGCCGATCGAGGAGCTGTACGCCGACGTCAGCAGCAGGCAGGGGGTGCTCGGCAGCGCGCTCGGCCAACTCAACAGCCAGTTGCTCGGCGCGCAGATGGGCGTGCTGCTCGGCTTTTTGGCGCGGCGCGTGCTCGGCCAGTACGACCTGAGCCTGCTCTCGCCGGATCCGGCGGTGCGCGGTGCGCTGTACTTCGTTGAGCCGAACATCGGCCGCGTCCAGCGCCAGCTCGGCCTGCCGGACGAGGACTTCCGGCTGTGGATCGCGCTGCACGAGGCCACCCACGTCTTCGAGTTCGAGGCCTTCCCCTGGGTGCGCGAGTACTTCAACGACCTGCTGCGCCAGTTCCTCGCCCAGTTGGGCAACCAGCTCTCCTCGCTGGGGGTCAGCCTGCCACGCCTGGTGGACCGGCTGCTGCGCGGCCAGACCCAGGGGCGACACTGGATCGAGTTGATGCTCACCCCCGAACAGCAGCGGGTGTTCGACAAGATCCAGGCGCTCATGTCGCTGGTGGAGGGGTACTCGAACCACATCATGAACGCGATCGGCAGGCAGCTGCTGCCGAGCTACGACCTTATCGAGCAGCGCGTCAAGGCCCGCCAGCTCAACCGGCCGCTGCTGGAGGAGCTCTTCAACCGCATCACCGGCATGGACCTGAAGCTTGCCCAGTACCAGCAGGGCGAGGCGTTCGTGAATGCGGTGGTGGCCGCGCGCGGCGTGGCGTTCGTCAACCGGGTCTGGCAACACCCGGAGCACCTGCCCACCATGGCCGAGATCCGCGAGCCACAGCGCTGGATAGAGCGCATGGGAGGATAGATGATAGGTGATAGGTCATAGCGGTTGCTGAAATCTGCCACCTACCACCTATCGCCTACCACCGCTCGCCGCTCGCCGCTCGCCGCTCGCCGCTCGCCCATGGCAGCGCTTGTACTTCCGGCCGCTCCCGCACGGGCACGGATCGTTGCGCCCGGCGGCGCGGAAGGCGCGCTCTCGCTGCGCGTCCTCCGCCGCCAGCAGGCCCATGACCTGCGCCGGGGCAGCCCCGCGGCGCAGCAGTTCACACATCATCCGCATCGGCCGGTCGATGTGGCGGAAGAACGCCTGGTAGCCCGCACACAGGTAATGCAGGCCCGGCTCGCCGTCCGGTGTGGCCAGGATGCGGTCTTTGGGGCAGCCGCCGTTGCAGGCGAAGCGCACGTCGCACGCGCGGCAGAAGCGTGGCAGCGTCTCGCGCTTGGCGGCGCCGAAGGCTTGCTGCGCCTCCGAGGCCACCAACTCGATGATCGGCGTCGCACGGATGTTGCCCAGCCGGTAGGCCGGCTCCACGAAGTGGTCGCAGGCGTACAGGTCGCCGGTGTGCTCCAGCGCCAGCGCCGCGCCGCAGGTCTCCTCGAAGATGCACAGGCCGGGGCGCCGCCCGTACCAGGCATTCAGCGCCACGTCGAAGATCTGCACGAAGACCCGCCCCACGTCGCGCCGCACCCACTCGTCGAAGATGGCGATCAGGAAGGCGCCGTACTGCGCGCCGCTCACCGAGCGCTCCGTCACCGGGGCCGCGCCGGGCGCCGGGGACTCCAGCCGCTCGACGACCGGGATGAACTGCAGGAACCGCGTGCCCGCCTCATCGCGCAGGAAGCGGTAGACCTCCAGCGGGCGCGCGGCGTTGGCGGCGTGGACGCAGGCCAGCACGTTGTGCTCCACGCCGTGGCGCTGCAGTAGCTGCAGCCCGCGCATCACCTGCGCGAAAGTCGGGTGGCCGCCCTTGTCCACCCGGTAGGCGTCGTGGAGCTCCTGCGGCCCATCCAGGCTGATACCCACCAGGAAGCCGTGGCGCCGGAAGAAGCGGCACCACGAGTCATCCAAGGTGGTGCCGTTGGTCTGGAGGGTGTTCACCACCCGCACGCCCGGCGGGCGGTAGTGGGCCTGCAGCTCTACCACGCGCTCGAAGAACGGCAGCCCCATCAACGTCGGCTCACCGCCCTGCCAGGCGAAGGTGACCTCCGGTGTGCGCTGCGCCGCGATGTACTGCCGGACGTACGCCTCCAGCAGTTCGTCCGCCATGCGGAAGCGGCTGCCGGGGTAGAGGCGTTCCTTCGCCAGGTAGTAGCAGTAGCTGCAGTCCAGGTTGCAGATCGCCCCACGCGGCTTCGTCATGACGTGGAAGGCCGGCGGCGGCCAGGTGGCGCTTGTGGTGGGCGTGGTCATGGCGGGGCTAGTATACCGCATCTGAATCAGATCCGGGGGCCGCGCCCGGCCCGTGCGTGATGGACGTTGACGTATGCAACGGGGCCACGGTGGCCTCCCACGCCCGGCGGCTGAAGCCGCGGGCTAGATACTGCCAAGCCCACCTGCGCGGGCTACGTCGCAGGCCGTACCGGCGGCCTGCGTGCGGGAGAGCCCGCATCTGAATCAGATCCGGGGGCCGCGCCCGGCCCGTGCGTGATGGACGTTGACGTATGCAACGGGGCCACGGTGGCCTCCCACGCCCGGCGGCTGAAGCCGCCGGGCTAGATGCTGCCAAGCCCACCTGCGCGGGCTGGAGCGGAGGTCGTGCAGACGGCCTTCATAATAGGATAGCCCATGGGTTGACCCGCCGGGCGTGGTCGGCGACCGCACGCGGCGGCTCGGCGCTGTAGGCCCACCCGAGCCGCGCGCGCACCTCTCGCGCGCACGCGCAAGGGGGCGTGGGGCCAGCGGCTTCCACCCTGTCGCAGGTCTCCGTCAAAGGCGGGGGTGTGGGGCGATAAAGCTGCCCCCACACCCCCGTGGAGGGGAGCTCGGGGGGGCGGGGTGCCCTCTGGTCCCCTCCCCGCACCCCACCGGAGGTGACGTTGACGGAGCCGCCGGAGTAGTTCTCGATCGAGCAGTTGGCGATCAGCAGGATCCTCCCCGCACCCCACCGGAGGTGACGTTGACGGAGCCCTACTGCCGGGCGGCGAGGACAGCGCAGGGCAGTGCGGGACGGCCACGGGGGACCGCCCCGATGGGGTTGCTCCATCGCCGATGCTGTGCCAACGCCGCCAACGCCGGCAGCGCCGCGCGGTGCCGCGTGCCACACCGCTAGGGCGTATGCGTTCTGGGCGCAGCACCACGCCCGGCCCGTGAACGGGCGGGCTATCCTTCGCGAAGGCCGCCTGCGCGGCCTGAAGGCAGCCCGCGTAGGCGGGCTTGGCACTGGGTAGCCCGCAGGTTGACCCGCCGGGCGTGGGAGGCCACGACAGAACCGTTTCATTGGCAAACGTTCAACAGCCGCCGGGCGTGGTGAGAACGCATACGCCCTACCACATCGCACCGCCGGCCTTGACAAACGCGAACAGGTGTCCTATGCTCGCATGCCAACACCTGCTCGCAGCGAGGACACCGCCATGCCTCTGGACCTCACCGCCCTGAGCCGCCAGATCCGCGCTATGAGCGGCTCGCTGGCCGCCGAGTCCGGCGGCCGGCTCGGCCGGGTGCAGTTGGCGCTCGGCCGCTACCTGGAGGAGTCCGCCGCCTACGCCCACTGGGCCGCCGCCGCGGACCTCAGCCGCGAGAGCGCCGCCTGGCTGCTCGCGCGCCCCGTGGAGCCGCTCAACGCCGTGTGGGACCTGCCGCCCCGCCCATCCGAATATGCCCTGGTGGCCACCGACGGTTCGCAGATCGACGTCGAGCGCCACGGCATGGCCGCCTGCTACGTGATCAACATCGGCCGCGTCTACCTGCGCTACGGCCAGCGTCCCCAAGCCCGCCTCGCCGCCCGCCCCACGCTCTACTATCGCGAAGAGGATCTCTACCTGACGGACGGGGTGCGCCGCGTGGCGATCGAGGGCAACTACCTCAGCGCCCGGCGGGATGTGGAGGAAGGCGAGGCGCTCGCCGAGTTGGCGGACGAGTTCCTGCTGCTGCGCGGGGACACGCCGGCCCTGGCGCTGCAGGACGGCACGCTGGTGCGCTGGGCGCTCTCCGGCGCGGAGAAGTTCGTGCAGGAGCACTTCCTGCGCCGCTACCTGGCCTACCTGGACCGCATGCGCGAGCGCGGCATCCCGGTGGCCTCCTACATCAGCCGCCCGCGTGCCCCCGAGGTGGCCGGCGCCATCCGCCTTATGCTCTGCCCCGATGTAGATGTGCCCGCCGGCCGCGGCGCGAAGTGCAGCGAGTGCAGCGACCAGGCCGCCGGGCGCACGCCCTCCTGCTTCGTCTGCCAGGGGCTGACGGACGCGGACGTGCTGGCGGACATGCTGGCCGAGGGTCAGCGCAGCCCGCTGTTCGTCTCGCTCTCGCGCGTCAATGTGGAGAGCTACGGGCCGCACCTCGTCCACTTCTTCTACATGCGGGTCGGCCGGGAGATCGCACGTGTCGAGCTGCCGCGCTGGGTGGCCGAGGACCGGGCGCAGGTGGACCTGGTCCACAGCATGGTGTACGACCAGTGCATGAAGGGCCAGGGTTACCCGGTGGCGCTGGCCCGCGCCCACGAGCAGGCCATCGTGCGCGCCGCGGACCGCCGGGCGTTCCTCGCCATCGTCGAGGGCTCGTTGCTGCGCGCCGAGTTGCCGGCCACTGGCTCCAGGAAGCGCGAGAGCAAGGAACGGCAGGCGCTGTGAAACGCTACAGGCCAGAGGGAGGGCCTGGGGACCCTATAGCCGCTTCAGCCGCTGCAGCAGGCCGAGCTGCTCCTCGGTGTCGGCCGGCATGGCCAGCAGCGTCCCGTCCGCCTCGGCGATCGCCCAGCGCCGGCCGTCGGACAGCGTCACCAGCCAGCCCTGCAGCTCGCGGCCGTCCGCTCGCACCGGCACCGGCTCGCTCGCCATCCAGCGGGCGCGGGCGCGCAGGTAGGCGCCGAAGCGCTCGGCCCGCCCCTGATAGAGCGGCAGCCAGGCCCCCCGCCCCGCACCGCCGTCCTCCAGCTCGAACTCGAAGCGTAGCGCGGCCCCGTGGTGCAGCGCGGCCTCGAACGGGTTGTCGAAGTCCTCGACGAAGTGGTAGGCGCCGTCCGGGTCGAAGGGCGAGAGGAAGATCTCGGAGAGCCGGACGCGGATCTGGCGCTCGCCGGCCTCGAGCGGTTCGGGCCGGAAACCGTACGGCGCCCCGCCGAGGACGCCGCGCGCCTGCGTGGGCGTGATCGAGAACAGCACTGTTGGCGCCGCCTCGCCGTCGTCCAGTTGGATGCGCAGCAGCCCCCCCACCGGCGTGCTGCGGAAGAGGTCGGCGGGCGCCCGCTCCGCCGGCAGCACCTCGTCGCTCACCCGCTCCCAGCGCTCCAGCGCCACCCCCGGCGGCGTGCCACCGCCCGCGCCGGCGTAGACCTCGACGCGCGTCACCGCCCCTGCCTGGCCCAGCACGACCACCACGGTGAGCGCCTCGCCGGGGGCGTCGGCGAGAAACGGCGAGAGGTCGGCCCGCCTGCCAGCTCGATCGAACAGGTTCATAGAGCTGGCATCATCTCGGAGCACGGCGTTCTGGCTCTGAAACTCCGCCACGCCCCGGTAGTGCGGCAGCAAGCAGGAGAACTCGCGCCAGTGGGCCTCGCTGCGGATCACGGCGCGCTCGCCGGCGTACTCCACCAGCGTCCCGCCGCAGGCCAGCAGCCTGGCCACCGTGTAGGTGGCGCGGTCGTAGGGTTGGCGCTCCAGCGCGTGTGAGTAGAGCATCACCTCGCCACGCGGCACGTCGTACGTCCAGCCGCCGCCCGGCCCGCTGTAGGCCCGGTCGAACACCGTGCCGTCCGGCCCGCGCGCCACCGTCGCGATCTCAGCCCTGCCGCCGCTGGTGACGCGCGTCCAGGTCTCCACCACGAGCGTCTCCGGCCGTCCGCCGTAGGGCGGCAGGTGGTACGGGTCCGCCAGCGGGTCGGGGCCGGGGAACTGCCGCGTGAAGACCCGCGCGATGGTGCGGCGGACGCTGGTGGGGGGCGGGAGCGGCGCGGCGGCCAGCGCGGTGAGCAGCGCGCCAACGGCCGCCGGGTCATCGGGCCGCGGGCCGACGAACAGCGGGAGTTGCTGGCGCACGGCCTCGGGCGAGAGCGGCGCCAGGCCGCGCAGCACCTCCAGCAGTTCGTCCCGGCTGAAGCCCTGCGCGCTCACCCGCGCCCGGTAGACGAAGCCGCGCTCGTCCACTACATCGCCGAAGAACGCCTCGTAGCGCTGCGCCGGGCCGGGCCGCAGCAGCGCCAGCGCGTCGCCCAGCCGCACCTCCTCGGTTTGGGCGGTGCGCGGGAACAGCCCGCTGGCACGGGCCGTCTCGCCCGGCGTGGTGGTGCGGATGGCGAGGCGCCGCCCGGCGCCGATGTAGAGCACCGTCGCCGAGGGGGCGTCATCGCCGCGCAGCAGCGCCGCGGTGGTGGTGCCGGGGGGCGCGGCAGGTGGGGCCAGCGGCTGCGGGACCTGCGGCTCGGCCGCGCCCGCCAGCGGCGCCAGCGCCTCGAGCGGCACCGTCGGCAGCTCTGGCGCCGCCGGCCCGCCGCCCAGCCGGGCGAAGGCGCTTGTTGCGCCCAGCACGCGCCGCACCTCGAACAGCGTGTCGCTGGCGGGCGAGGGCGTTAGCCATTCGCCGCCGAGGAAGCGCCACACCGTGCGGCCCGTCTGCTCGCCGGCGTCGGAGCCGAGCAGTTCGCGCACCTCGTAGAGCGCACCGCTCGCCGTGTCGATCGCCAGCAGCACCGTCACCTCGCCGCCGGTGACGCCGGCGGCCCCAGGGGGTGGCCCGAGCGGGCTGACGCCGCGGAAGCTGATCACCGCCAGCGCCGCGCCGTCGTCCGCGGTGCGGCGCCCCCAGCTGACTAGCTCGGGCGTGCGGGCCGCCTGGCGCAGGTAGGCCGCCGGCAGATCCCAGGCGCCCGAGCCGAGCCGCGCCCGCAGCATGCGCTCATGTTCCGCGGCCGGGAGCTCTAGCTCCACCTTGAGTGGCACCCGGTCGGCGATCTGGGGGTAGAGCGAGGCGGCGTAGCGCGGGTCGGCGGTGTACCACACTGCGCCCATGCCATCGCCAAGCTGGAACTCGAACGGCCCGCCACCCTGCTTGTGGACGAGCTGGACGCGGTGGCGGCCACCATCCGGATCCATCCACAGGCTGGCGTCCATGTCGGCATAGCTCGCGTCCGCGAAGATCCAGCGCACAGCGTAGCGTCCGTGCCAGACGCCGCGGCCCTCGGGCGGCTGGTAGAGCCGGTCGAGCGCGCGCTCCACCAGCTCGGCGGGCAGCGCGGGGCTTGCCGGGGCGGCGGGGACATCGGTGGCCGCACGCGGCCGCGGCAGCACCAGCGCAACGATCGCCAGCAGCACGGCCAGCGGCACCAGCGCGCGCCTCGCCCA
>DATMBA010000031.1:0-39760 GCA_035559635.1 Roseiflexaceae bacterium | reverse complement strand
ATCCCCGCCGTCATGCCGGTGGTGATGGGACGTGCCGTGCCCCATCCTTGCGTTACACCCGGCACCTGCGGCTGCCTTGACTCCCGGGCGCCCCTACGCTATCCTGCCGGCGTCGAACACGTTCGCACGTTTACACGTTTGCACGTTTGCACATCCAACGTTCAGACGTGCGACGCAGGAGCGCCCCATGCCGACGATCGCGCTGATCGCGCACGACCGCAAGAAGGACGATCTGGTGGCCTTCGCCCAGGCGCACCGGGACGTGCTGGCCGCCTGCGCGCTGCTGGCCACCGGCACCACCGGCCAGCGCGTGGCCGAGGCCACCGGGCTGCCGGTGGAGCGCATGCTCTCCGGCCCGCTCGGCGGCGACTCGCAGATCGCGGCGCGCGTGGCGCAGGGCGAGGTGGACGCCGTGATCTTCCTGGTGGACCCGCTCTACGCCCACCCCCACGAGCCGGACATCCAGAGCCTGCTGCGGGTCTGCAACGTCTACAACGTGCCGCTTGCCACCAACCTGGCCACGGCGGAGCGGGTGCTGAGGGGGATGGGGGTTGGGGACCGGGGCGTGTGATACGCTGGACGGGCAGGGTGGGGCTTCGGCACGGTTAACCCTTGCGCTGAAAGCGCAAGTGCCCCTCACCGCGCCGGGCGATACACGATCGTGTCCGCGTAGCGCTCGGCGGGCGCGTAGCCGGTGAGGATGTAGAGCTGCTGCCGACCGGTCCAGCGCTCGTCGAACGAGTTCCAGTCCGGCGGGTCGTAGATCAGAATGGCCGGGAACTCCCGCGCGTCGAGCTGCCGGGTAAAGGGGCGCTCGTCCCACACGCCGGCCTCAGCCAGCTGCTTGAGCTCGAACGGCTGGAAGTACAGCCGCTGGCCGGCGAGCGGGATCAGCCCCATGTACTCGTCCGCCAGCACCGGCCCCCCGGCCCCCTCCACCACCGCCAGCAGCCGCTCGATCTCGGCGCGCTGTGCGACCTTACCCAGCGCCCGCGGCGCGTAGTCTGCGCGGGACCAGGCCGCCATGGCGCCCACCTGCAGCGCCAGGCCGAGCGCGAGCGCGGCGCGCAGCCAGGGGCGCCGGCCGGCCCAGGCCAGCAGCGCACCAGCAGCCAGGCTCAGCGCCGCGCATAGCTCGAACAGGTAGTTGACGTTCGACCCGGTCTTGCCGATCGTCAGCGCCGAGAGCGCCGCGCCCACGAGGTACGGCGCGACCAGCCACCAGGCCGGCGGTGCGCCAGCGGCGCGGGGGGTGGGGCTGCTGCGCCAGCCGCCAGGCCCGAGCGCGTGGCGACCCGCGTACCAGGCGCCGAGCAGGGCGAACAGCCCGGCGGCCGCCAGCAGCGGCAGGAGATGGTCGCGCAGTTCCTCCAGGCGGTAGCGCAGGTTGGCCCACACGAACGGGTTGACGTTGGCAGTGACGACGTTGAAGAAGAAGCCGCCGCCGGTGGCCAGCTGCAGCGCCAGCAGCAGCGCCAGGCACGCGCCGCCCGTGAGCGCCACCAGCGCGAAGGCCCGCCGGCGCGGTGGCTCGCGGAGCAGCCAGACGAAGGCCGCCAGTGGCGCGGCGAGCGCGTAGGACTGGCGGGTGAAGATCGCGGCGGTGAGCAGCAGGGCAGTGGTCACCAGGCCGGCGCGCCGGTGCGGCCAGCGGGCCACGGCGAACAGCGCGGCGCAGCTCAGCCCCAGCGCCAGCGAGTCCACCCGGTTGAAGGCCGACCAGTGCAGTGTGTACGGGAAGGCCAGCACTAGCAGGCCACCTGCTGCGCTCGCCACGAGATCCTTGGTGAGCGTGTGGAGCGACAGCGCCACGAACAGGGCAGCGGCGAGCATGGAGAGCGCGGCGATGGCGCGGCCGTACCAGAGCGCCGGCCCGAGCGCGGCGGCAAAGGGGACCTGCAGCAGCGGGAAGAGCGGCGGATAATTGGATATCGTGTAGGGCGGTGCGTCCAGGCTGGTACGGTAGATGTTCTCCAGGCGCGCCAGGCGCAGCGCCTGGTCCAGCAGCGGTCCCTCGCCGTAGTCCACCGGGTAGGGGAACGTCACCACCGCCCAGTCGTGGCGTGCGAACAGCCAGGCCGCCAGGGCCAGCTGGAACAGCAACCAGGCGGTGGCGAGGATCATCGTCCCTTGGCCGGCGCGGCGGGCGAGGTTCTGCATCGGACACTCCCGGCTGGACATAGTCCCGCTGCACAACTCCGAACATGACGGTTCGGGGAGGCTCGGAGGGGCTTTATCCCTCCAAACATATAGCGACGTGCAGCATGGGTGATCGCTGGGAGCGCGCGCATCGTGCGCGCATGCGGGCGAGACGCCCGCGCTCCCAGCAGGTGGATGGTTCGATGATGCTGCACGTCGCGGTAGCATGATCGTGGGGCCGAAGGCCCCCCGCACCCACTGCCTGCATACTACAACATAATGGGCCAGAGCCGTATGGATGATACCACCCCGCCCCTCGCCGGCGTCCGCGTGCTGGACCTCTCGCGGCTGATCCCCGGCCCATACGCCACGCTGCTGCTGGCCGCGCTCGGTGCCGAGGTGATCAAAGTGGAGCCGCCGGGCGAGGGGGACTACCTGCGCTTGCTGCCGCCGCACGGCCCGGACGGTATGAACGCGGCCTTCACCGCGCTCAACCGCGGCAAGCGCAGTGTAGCGCTGGACCTGCGGGCGGCCGGCGGGCCGGAGGCGCTGCGGCAGCTGGCAGCGCGCGCCGATGTGCTGGTGGAGGGCTTCCGGCCCGGCGTGCTGGCACGGCTGGGGGTGGCGCCGGAGGCGCTACGGCGGGCCAATGCGCGGCTGATCACCTGCTCGGTGGGCGGCTACGCCCCCAACGGCCCGCACGCCTCCCGCGCCGGGCACGACCTGACCTACCAGGCGCGGGCGGGGGCGCTGGCGCTGCACTCGGTAGGCGAGGCGCCGGGGCTACCGGTGTTGCCACTGGCAGACCTGGCGGCCGGGCTGTTCGCGGCCCAGGGGGTGCTGGTGGCGCTACTCGCGCGGGCGGCCAGCGGCCGCGGTCGCCACGTCGCGGTGTCGCTCGAGGAGAGCGTGGGCGCGCTGCTGCTCCTGGAGCGGGCCGACGCCGGCGCGCCGGTACGCTTCAGCGACCAGCTGCGCGGCGCGCGGGCCGGCTACCGGGTGTATCGCTGCGGCGACGGGCGACGGCTGGCGCTTGGGGCGCTGGAGCCGAAGTTCTGGCGGGCGCTGTGCCGCACTCTCGGCCGCGAGGCGTGGGCGGAGCGCTGGGCGGAGGCCGACCAAGGGGCGCTGGCCGGGGAGCTGGCGACCCTTCTCGCCACACGGCCGGCGGCGGAGTGGGAGGCGCTGCTGCATGCCGCCGACGTGCCGTGCGACCTGGTGCGCGAGCTGGAGGAGGCGCGCGCCTACCCCCCGCTGCCCTACGCGCTCGGCGGTGGGCTGCCGCCTGATGCGCCCGCCCCGCGCCACGGCGCCGACACCGCGGCCGTGCTCGGCGAGGCAGGCTTCGGCCCGGCGGAGCTGGCGGCGCTGCGGGCCACAGGCGCGATCAGCTAGCACCGCCTTTGCGTTTCGCTCACACCCTGCTATAATACCCGCCGGACGCCCCCATCGTCTAGTGGCCCAGGACGCCACCCTTTCAAGGTGGAGATCGCGGGTTCGAATCCCGCTGGGGGTACCATACCCCATGGTGAATGCAGACTGCCCAGCAGAGGGGGAGGGAGTGAATCCCTTCCCCTCTGCTGCGCTCAGCGCCGGAGGCTACGGTCCGGTCACGCTGGCGGTGTTCGACCAGCCGGACTGAATGGTGTCATTGAAGGCAAGAACGCGGTAGTAGAACGCCTTGCCGCGTGGCACATCCTGCCTGAAGGTGGTAACGTTGGCCGCGACGGTCGCGTTGACCACGCCGAGCGAGAACCCGGCGTTGTCGGCCCGCTGGATCAGGAAGCCGGTCTCGTTCGCCGCATTATCCGTCCAGCTCTCAGGGTGACTGTAGGCGGCCTTCGTGAGGGATAGCCCGCCGGGCCCAGCGGGCACCCCACGGGCCGGGCGTGGTGCGAAGCCAGGCTACCCGCTGACCGACGCACCGTGCATCAGCCGCGGGCTGCCGTCCCACGCCCGGCGGCTTGGACCCAAGCTCGCCCGCGCGTTCACCCGCCGGGCGTTGCGCCGCACCGGCACGACAGTACGTTGCATCCGGGGCATACCAGGTGAGGGATAGTGCACAGCCCGTTGTGCTATACTCGTGGGTGTGAGACACCTGCGCACCAGTGCCGTTCGCTCCTATGTCGTGGTGGCCCTCGTCCTCATCGTGGCGACACTCGTTCTGACGCTGGCCACTCCACCCCTGGGCCACGCTGACGTCGGGTTGTGCTACCTGCTCGCGGTGATCGTCGTCGCGACCGTGTTCGGTATCTGGCCCGGCCTTGTCGCCGCGCTTGCCAGCTTCCTCGCCTTCAACTACTTCTTCTTCGAGCCTCGCTACACCCTGCAAGTCGCCGACCCGATCCACGTCTTCCAGTTGGCGACCTTCCTGGCGGTCGCCAGCATCGCCGGGACCGTGGCCGGCCGCGCCCGGCTGCAGGCACAGCGCGCGCAGCAGCACGCCTCCGAGATTGAGGCGCTCTACGCCCTCAGCCAGGCCATCAGCGCCGAGGTCGAGCTCGATCGCATCCTGGCGATCATCGCGGAGACCATCCGCCGCCTGCTGGACATCCCGTACTGTGCCGTGCTGCTCGTGGATCACGATGGTCACGAGCAGCTGCGCGCCTCCGCCGGCGTGGCCTCACCACCGCTCCGCGAGCACATGCGCCTCATTGGCGAAGGCACGGTCCGCGGCAGTCTGCGGGTCAGCGAGCGGGCCACCGGACAAGGCTTCACCGCCCACGAAGATCGCTGGCTCGCCGCCGTCGCCGCGCAGGCCTACCTGGCGATCGAGCGGGCCGAGTTGGTGGCGCGCGCCGCGCACACCCAGGCGCTCGCCGAGTCGGACCGGCTCAAATCCGCGCTGCTGTCCTCTGTGTCGCACGATCTTCGCACCCCACTCGCGGTGATCAAAGGGGCCAGCTCGGCCCTGCTCGCGGACGATGTGTCCTGGGATACCGCCGTCCGCCGCTCGTTCGTGCAGACCATCGAGCGCGAGACCGATCGGCTCGACCGGCTGGTTGGCAACTGGCTCCAGACCGCGCGCATCCATGCTGGAGCACTCCCCATCGAGCGCGATTGGCAGGACCTGGCGGAGCTCGTCGGCGCGGCGGTACACCGGAACACCCGGCGCTCAGGCGCCAGCCGGTTCGCCGTCACGCTGCCGCCAGACCTCCCGCTGGTCTGGGCGAACGCGGCGCTGGTGGACCAGGTGCTCACCAACCTGCTGGAGAACGCCGGCGCCTACGCGCCGCCTGGCACATGCATTGGCGTGTCGGTCTGTGGCATGGTGGAGACTGGTGAGGTTATGGTGACCGTCGAGGACAGCGGTCCGGGGATCCCGGCGGACGAACTGGAGCGCGTGTTCGAGCCGTTCTTCCGCGGCGCCGCGAACGGCGCGTCCACGGGCAAC
Source organism: Roseiflexaceae bacterium (assembly GCA_035559635.1). Taxonomy (GTDB): domain Bacteria; phylum Chloroflexota; class Chloroflexia; order Chloroflexales; family Roseiflexaceae; genus CALJIC01. Next base: position 34,227 of record DATMBA010000031.1, on the reverse strand, counting down.
GGCCTGGGGTTGGCGATCTGCAAGGGGATCGTGGAGGCCCACGGCGGGCGGATCTGGGTGGCGAACCGTCCCGGCGGAGGCGCACGCTTCAGCTTTACCCTGCCGGCGAGGGCATCGTGAGCGGCGCACGCATCCTGGTGGTCGATGACGAGGCGTCCATCCGGCGCCTCCTGCGGGCCAGCCTGACCAACTACGGCTACACGGTGGCCACCGCTGCCGATGGCCTGGAGGCGATCGACCAGGTTACGGCGTGGCGGCCGGATCTGATCGTGTTGGATCTCGGGCTGCCCAAGCTCAACGGGCTGGACGTGTGCCGCTCCATCCGGAGCTGGTCGCGCATCCCGATCATCGTTCTCTCCGTACAGGATGCCGAGCGCGACAAGATACAGGCGCTCGACGAGGGCGCGGACGACTATCTGACCAAGCCGTTCGGTATGGGCGAGCTGTTGGCGCGCATCCGGGTGGCTCTGCGACACGCAGCGGCAGCCGGCCCCGATGCGCCACTGCTCGTGTTCGGCGATCTGCGGCTCGACCTCGCCGCACGGCAGGTGTACGTGGGGGAGCGCGAGATCCACCTCACGCCGACGGAGTACGACCTGCTGAAGCTCCTGGCCAGCCGGGCCGGCAAGGTGCTGACCCACACGCTGCTGCTGCGTGAGATCTGGGGCCTCTCCCACGAGCGGGACACGCAGACGCTGCGCGTCTTTGTCGCCCAGCTGCGCCGCAAGCTCGGCGACGACCCGGCCAGCCCGCGCTACATCCTCACCGAGCCGGGGGTTGGCTACCGCTTCGTCGCGCCGGGCGGCTGAGATCTGCGAATCCTCACAATACCCATATCTCGCTCCGGTAGCGCCCTCACAGAATCCTCACAGCCGCTCGGATGATCCGCATGCCATCCGTATGCCTTTCGTGCTTCAATGTCGCTGGGACACCGCACACGCACGCTGCGCGGAACGCTATGAGCTGGTTCGTACGGATCGCTGCGCTGATCGCCGTGCTGATGCTCCTGGGGATCGGCGTCTACCTCATCGCCGCCGACCACATCTATAGCGGCCTGGGTCTGCTGGCGCTCAGCGTGCCGCTCCAGTGGATGGGCGCCATCCCAGAACTGAAACCTCCACAGTTGGACGACATAGCCTACGACCAGCATGTCGAGCCCCCGCCGCTCTCGGTCCTGATTGCGTTCGGTCTGGCGGGGATCTGCTTCGTCCTTGCGATCAGGTAGCCCGGCCCGCAGTGCCCCGGCAACTCCCCGCTGGTTTTGTCCGTCACCAGCCACTCCCCGTAGCCGCGCCGCGCCCCGCTGTCGGTTCAGCGCAGCTGCGCGCCGTCCACAGCTCCCACGATCCCGTACCCATGCGCCACTTCACGCTCCCCAGGCAACGCGGATCTCGTGCTAGACTCTCAGGCACTGCATGCACACTGCCAGCGGAGGCGGGTAGATTGCAGGGAGGGCCAGGCCCTCCTTGACCCTCCCCTGTTCATCAGCGAAGACGGGTGAGTTGTAGGGAGGGCCAGGCCCTCCTTGACCCTCCCCTTTTGATAGGTTCGCCGCCCAAGAGGCAGCGATCGTGCGCTGAGGGCGCAAGGGAGGTTTCGCGATGGCAACACAGGAGGGCGCCCTTCAGGATACGGGCGAGCCGGTGGCGGGGGTGGAGGTGCGGATCGGGGCGCAAGGCTACACCAGCACGATCGCCGTGGGGCGGCACCGCCTGCTGGCCGACGAGCCGCTGAGCGCTGGTGGTGCCGACCAAGGGCCGACGCCCTACGACTACCTGTTGGCGGCGCTCGGTGCATGCACGGCGATCACGTTGCGCATGTACGCCGACCGCAAGGGGTGGCCGCTGCACGGCGTGCGGGTGCGCCTGAGCCACGACAAGATCCACGCGCGCGACTGCGCCGCGTGCGAGACGGCGGAGGGCATGATCGCCCATATCACCCGCGAGATCGCGCTCGAGGGGCCGCTGGACGACGAGCAGCGCGCGCGGCTGCTGGCGATCGCCGACCGCTGCCCCGTCCACCGTACCCTCCAGGGCGAGATCCAGATCGAGACGAGGCTAGTGGACGAGGAGGCAGGGGCGACCTGAAGCGGTGCCACCCGCTGCCAGAGGAGGGCGGCGGGCGCGCCCTCCACCCCGCTTTACTATAGTGCGCTGCGCTGAAAGCTAACGTTGGGGCGGGGTTTTAGGAGAGGGCTTCGCCCTCCCCTGGCCCCCCCCCTTTAGAAATTAATGCAGCGCACTATATGTGCAATCCATCTATCTGAGATTACTTCATTGTCATCCGGATAACATTCTTTACAAAATCTTGACATTGGTCACACTTTCATTATAATTACCGCACACTGCTACGAAATTGTCTCATGCGGGTAGGGGAGGGGCAGAGAGGGTCGTCCTCCTGAAACCCACCCTCGTTTCCTCTGGCCATGCATGCACGGCGTATGAGAGCCTGTCGCCTATTCCGCGTCATCATTAATTGTCATGGAGGGGCTATGACCACGAAGCGATCCCTTGTGCTACTCATCGCCAGCGCGCTGTTGGCGGCGGCGCTCGTGGCCCCCGCCGGCGCAGCGCCCGCGGTGCGGGGCTACCTGATCGGCAGCGCCGCGCCACTCACGCAAGCCCAGGTGGACCAACTCAGGGCCGCCGGCGCCAACGTGAAGCACGTCTACCAGAACTTCGGCGGCGCGGCGGCGGTGATCAACAGCCGGGACGTGGCACGCGTCCGTAGCCTGCCGTTCGTGACCTCGGTCAACGAGGACACTGTCAAGCAGCTCGACGCCGTGACGCTCGCAGCGCCGGCGGCCCAGAGCGCGCTGCCCGGCACGCCCTACTGGCTCGACCTGATCGACGCCGAGGAGAACACGGCGTATGATGGCAGCGGTGTGTGGGTGGCGGTGCTGGACAGCGGTTTCTACCCCAACTGGCGCGACTACTTCGATGAGAGCGCGATTCTGACGCAGTACGGCCGGGCTTTCAACGCCGCTGGCGCGAACGAGAACCCCAATCAGTGGGATGTGGGCAGCGACCCGCACGGCATGGCCGTGGCGGCGACGATCGTCGGCTACCGCTTCGTGGATGACACAAACGAGGGCGGTTGGGGCGCGGGCTTCGCCACCGGCGCCGCTGGCGCCTACTGGGTCCCGGGTGTCGCCCCCGGCGCCAAGATCATCCCGGTCAAGGTCTGTGAGCCGATCGGCTGCTTCGGCAGCGCGATCAACGCTGGCGTGGATTACATCACCAGTTTGAAGAAGGCCAACCCCAGCCAGCCGATCGTGATCAACGAGAGCCTCGGCGGCCCGCGGCTGGATCCGGTGGAGAAGGCTGCACTCGACGCAGCAGTGGAGGCCGGTGTGGTGGTCGTCGCCTCGGCCGGCAACTCCGGCGACGCCGGCATGGGTTTCCCCGGCGCCTACGAGCCGGTGATCTCGGTGGGCGCGGGCGGCTGGCGTGACCAGTGGAACCAGTATCCCGATAAGACCTGGTGGCTCGACGACGTGCCGGAGAACGGTGTGGACGAGGTGTTCGTGGTGGACTTTAGCAGCCGCCAACTCACCGGCCAGTACCTGGACGTTGTCTCGACCGGGCGCTTCCTGCTGCTGCCCTACCCCTGCGTGAACCTGTACAAGGACGGTGAGGTGACCGCGCGGACCAACAACAAGTCCTGCGCCAGCAAGGCCACGCCGGACAACGCGCAGTCGGCGCCGTTCCAGTATCTGTTCATCAGCGGCACCAGCTTCTCGGCGCCCACCATGGCCGGCATCGTGGCGCTGCTGCTGGATAAGAACGGCAGCCTGAGCAATGCCGACGCCGACACGGCCGGCAGCCTGATCGGCAACCCCGCCACCTGGGACGAGGGCGCGCTCGAGGAGCTACTGGAGAGCGTAGCGGTGGACATCCCCGGCGACCAGGTCACCGTCACTCACCGCACGGGCGTGCCGGACCCCGAGTGCTGGGAGCAGGCCGCCTGCCCGCTCGAGGCCACCGGCGCTGGCTGGGTGTTCGTCGATGACGCGCTGAACGCGGTGCCCTAGCACGCTAAAGCGCAGGTTGTTGCGCGACGCGCGCCGCGTTCTCGTGGGCTCACGTCCTTCAGAAACCCTGAACGGACTTCCGCCGGCCTGGACTAGAGCTATCCCCTAGAGCCAGGGAGGGCGAAGCTCTCCCTGGCGCTTCCGTTTCCGCTGTCGAACGCCTGTGCGTAAAAATATTTACACAATCCTCGCCTTCCCCCCTTGATCTTTTGTTCGCACGCTGCTATACTCGGAACACGTGTTCAGCATTTTTGTTCTGAGTGGAGAAGGGGGGAGGTGTGCGAGCGATCCGCGAGAGCCGCGAGCCGCTGGTGCGCGCCGAGCCGTCCGCGGCGCCGGAGCCGCCGCTCGTCGCCGCGCCCATCGCCGTGATCGGCAGCCCGAACTCCACCACCAGCTTCACTGTGGACATCCTCGAGACCGCCCGCGACCGGGCGCTGGACCACGCTTGGGTGACGTTCGAGGTGGTGGAGCGCTTCAACGGGCGGGCCTACCGCAAACGCGCCCTCTGCCAGCTGGGTGGGATCGTGACACGCAACCGCTGGCACGAGGACCCGGTGATCCGCGCGGTGATCAAGCACCAGGGGGCCTTGCCTGCCCTCTCCGGCGAGAGCGACCTGACGGCCGCGCAGCTCACGGCGCTCGGTGTGTTCCTGCTGGACGACGCGGGGCGCGTGCTGCGGCGCACCACCCTATCTACCCCGCCCCCCTCCGGCACGCCGGTCTACCCGGCCGACGCCGCCACGCTGCAGGACCTGGTGCACACCGAGCCGGGCATCTTCTATGCCGGCCAGTCCCCGGGGGACGGCCTGCCGGTGCCGCTCACGCTGCGCCACTTCGGCTCCACCGAGCAGGGCGGCTTCGGCGAGGCGGTGATGCTTGGCATCTTTGGCCAGACGCGCAGCGGCAAGTCGATCCTCGCCGCGCAGTTGCTCGCCGGCTTCGCCGCCAACCGGGACATGGGCATCCTGGTGCTGGATCCGCAGGGGGAGTTCGGGCGGGACCGCTTCGCCGCCGGGGACCACCGGGTGGACTTCAGCATCAAACGGCTGCTCGGCTCGCTGCGCGCCGCCCGCACCGCGCAGGTGCTCTCGACGGACGACGTGGCGCTGGAGGGGGCCGAGGCCTTCACCGAGGTGCTGCGCCGTGCCGGGTTCTTCGAGAGCCTGGGGTTCAAGGGCGCCCATAAGGAGCGCGAGGCCGCCGAGCGGCTGGCTGGCCTGCTCGCCGAGTTGACCGACGCGCATGGCCGCCGCCGGCCCATCCGCGAGCTGCGCGCCGCAGACCTGCCGCTGCTGGTGCGGGACCTGGCGCGCTTCGCCGATGTGATCTACGCCACCCGCCCCGGCACCACCCCCGGCGAGGGGCAGCGCGCCGCCGATGTGCTGGCGCGCTTCAGCCTGGACGAGAGCCGCCTGCGCCGCATCTGGGAGCAGGCCCTGCGCGCCTTCCGCACCGAGGACGGCCGCACCCCGCTCTCGCAGGTGATCCAGAAGGTGCTGCAGGACCGCGCCGTGGTGGTGCTCTCCTTCGCCCAGGACGGCGCCGACCAGACGCCCTACTTCCTGCTGAACGAGATCCTGACCCGCCTGCGCCAGGTGATCCACCGCTCGTTCCAGGGCGGCCAGGCCTCCAACGCGCTGGTGCTGCTGGACGAGGCGCACCTCTTCGCCGGCGAGCAGGCCACCGAGAGCGCCGACGGCGCCCGCACCCGCGCGCTGCTGGCCCAGAGCATTCGCATGACCGGCAAGTACGGCGTGGGCTGGATGTTCGTCACCCAGACGCTGCACGACTTCGACAAGACCATCCTACGCCAGCTGCAGGTCAAGATCTTCGGCCAGGGCTTCAAGCTCGGCGCCGACCGCGAGTACGTGGAGACGGAGCTTGGCAAGGAGGGCTTCGCCCGCTACTGCTCGCTGCCAGACCCCAAGCGCACCGGGCGCTACACCTTCATGGTCACCGGCCCGATCGTGGCCCTTGGCAGCCTCGGCACGCCGCTGGTGTTGCAGGGCTTCCGCGGCACCGACGACCTGGCGCGCGCCAATCCGCACTGCTTCAATATCTGAGCCGTGGCACCCTCAGTGGGTGCCTATCCGGGTACCCCGGAGCGGGTGGGGTTTCAGGGGAGGGCTGTGCCCTCCCCTGACTCTGCCTCGAGGTATTCGGATAGGCTAGGTGAGCGCGCCCAACGCCGCACCCAACGGCAGGTTGGTGCTCCCCAACGCCCCTCTGGCGTGCTATACTCCATATATATATGGCCACACAAACCGTTCGGCATGGCGGGAGGGTTATAGGGCGGGCGCGGCCCGCCCTGGCCTCCCCCAACTGAAGGATGTGGTGGCGCTGTTGCGTTGATTGGTTCACACGAATACGTACTACCATGACGATCGATCTTGATATCGCACGCGAGCCGGCCGCCGCCGTTGGCGAGCCGCTGCGTTTCCCGCCGGGATTCCTCTGGGGCACCGCCACCAGCGCCCATCAAGTGGAGGGCTACAACACCAACAACCAGTGGTGGGAGTGGGAGCAGCAGGGCCGCTGCTGGCGCGGCGATGTGAGCGGCGCGGCCTGCGGCTGGTGGCAGAACGCAGAGGCCGACCTGGACCGCGCCCAGGCGCTCGGCACCAACGCCCACCGCATGTCCGTGGAGTGGAGCCGCATCGAGCCGGAGGAGGGGCGCTTCAGCCGCTCGGCCCTGCGCCGCTACCGCGAGATCCTCGAGGGTATCCGCAGCCGCGGCATGATCCCGATGGTCACCCTGCATCACTTCACTAACCCGCTCTGGCTGGAGGCCCAGGGCGCCTGGCTCAACCCCGCCACGCCCCAGAAGTTCGGCCGCTTCGTCGAGCGCACCGTGGCCGAGCTTGGCGACCTGTGCGAGCTGTGGTGCACCGTGAATGAGCCGACGGTGGCCGCCGCGCTCGGCTACGTGGTTGGCCACTTCCCACCCGGCCGCACCAGCGTGCGCGACTCGCTGCGCGCCTTCGGCGGCATGGTGCGCGGCCACCAGGTGGCGGCGCGCATCATCCATCGCCTCCACCCCGCCCACCGCGTCGGCATTGTGCATCACAAGCGCATCCTGGACCCGGCCTCGCCCGCCAAGCGCGACGTGCTGGTGACAGCGATCTACGACTGGGTCTACAACGGCCGCCTGCTGCAGGTGACGCGCGCCTCCAGCGACTTCTTCGGCATGAACTACTACAGCCGCGACCATGTGGCCTTCGACCCGCGCGCGCCGTTCCAGCTCTTCGGCCGGCGCTTCACGCCCGAGCACCTCGCCCAGAGCGACAAGGGCTTCCTGGGGATCTCCTTCGGCGAGATCTACCCGGAGGGGCTGTACCGCGCGCTGCGGCGGGTGTACAACCGGCTCAAGATGCCGATCTACATCACCGAAACCGGCCTGCCGGATGCGGACGACGACCAGCGGCCGTACTTCATCCTGAGCCACCTGGCGGCGGTGCATCGCGCCATCCAGGAGGGGGTGGACGTGCGCGGGGTGTTCCTGTGGTCGCTGGTGGATAACTTCGAGTGGGCCGAGGGCTGGGGGATGCGCTTCGGGCTGTACGCCATGGACGAGCGCACTGGCGAGCGGCGGCTGCGGCCCTCCGGCGCGCTCTACGGCATCATCGCCCGCGCCAACGCCATCCCCGGCCCGCGCCCGCTCCCCTCGTGATCCACGAAGGACACGAAGGGCACGAAGGTCGAGGACCTGCCTGAAAAGAGGCTCCCGATGCAGGCCGCTTCAGATGTCCACCTTGTCCCGAACAGCGGCTGGGACGAGCGCATTCTCGTGGCCCGCTGCGGCCGGCTGGTGGATGTGTTCGTGATCGTCACCGCGCGCTATGTGGTGCTGGTGGACACGCTGATCAACACGGCCAGCGCGGCGGCGCTGCTGGAGATCGCCCGGCCGCATCTGGCCGGCCGGCAGCTGCTGGTGGTCAACACCCACGCGCACTACGACCACGCCTGGGGCAACCAACTGTTCGCCGGGCCGGGAGCGACTTACCCGGCACCGGTGATCGCCACCCGCCGCTGCGCGGAGGTGCTGTGCTCGGCCGAGGCGGAGGAGTTCCTGCGCCGCATGCAGGAGCGCGACTCGGGCGCATTCGGCGGCGTGCGCCTCACCCCGCCCGACATCACCTTCGACGAGCGGCTGACTATTGCGGGCGGCGACCTGACGCTCGAGTTGTTCCTGACCCCCGGCCACGCGCCGGATCACCTCGCCATCTGGATCCCCGAGATTCGCACGCTGCTGCCCGGCGACGCCGCCGAGTCCCCCTTCCCGTTCGTCGAGTCGGCCGCCACGCTGCCGCAACTACGCGACTCGCTAGCGCGCATGGCCGCGCTGGACCCGGCGGAGGCGCTGTACTGCCACGCGCCGCTGGACGCCGGGCCGGCGCTCATCCGCCAGAACATGGCCTACTTTGACGAGTTGGAGCGGCGCTGCCGGGCGGCGCTGGCACGCGGCGTGCCGGCCCGCCCGGAGGAGGGTGCCGACGTGGCGGCGCTGGTAGGCTTCCCCTTCGTGGATGCGGTGCCGCCCGGCCACACTGTGACGCAGCCGGAGTTCTACATCCCCGGCCACGCGGCCAACATCCGCGCGACGCTCGAGTGCTACTCGGCGGTTGAGGTTTCGCCTCCGCGCTAATCCCTTCGCCGAGATCGCTCGTTCATGGCACTTCCGGGGGTAGATGCTTCGCCTCCGCGCAGCACATCCCCGCGGCCGGGGCGCCGCCGGATCGGCCTCAGGGCTGATTGACGGCGCGCTGAAAGAATGGTACCCTTCCGCCGACGACCGTTCACACAAAGGAGCGACAGCGATGACAGCACAGGCCACAACTCTGATGGGCGCCCGCGTTCAGCACGCAGCGGTGGCGCGCCCGATCTAAGTGCGCCTGTTGCCAAGTCAATAGGGGCCTCCGCCGGCACCGGCGGCGCACGGCGCGTCGCCCCGGTCCCGCCTGGCGCTCAGTACGAGCGTGTGGCGGTGTGCGACCGGGCGCGTGGCGTTCGTCTCCGCGGGCCAGCTGAGCCTACCAATGAACTGTTTGGCCGCAGGCGCCTGAGGCGCCCTGCGGCCTCGTGTTTCCCACGGCCGCAGGCGTACCTAACGCCCTGCGGCCGCGCTATCTCTGCCGGCCGCGGGAACGCTCTGCCCTGCGGCCGGCGCTTTCTTTGCCGGCCCTGAGGTGGATCTGCGCCCTGGGGCCGGCGTTTTGCGTGCGGCGATCCCGCCGAGCGCGATCTCCCACACGCGGCCGATGGGCTTTGAGGATGGCAACGGTTTCCTGGCGGCGCACCACGCCCGGTGGATCAACCCGCGGGCTATCCCTTCCGAAGGCCGCCGGCGCGGCCTGCACCTCAGCCGGCGCCGGCGGGCTTTGGTAGTGATAGCCCGCCGCTTCAGTGGCCGGGCGTGGGATGGCGCCACGGACCCGATTAATTTGTTAATTGTCCATCAGCCGCCGGGCGTGGTGCGGAGCCGATGGCCCGATGATGTTCGCCAGGTTCAACTCAGGCCACCCGACCGGGGAAGCACGGCGGGGGCGTGGCCCCTCCGATCAGGATATCTCCTCCGGCCACAGGCCGGGAAAAAAGGAACATATGAAGAAGCAAAGCTACGAAAGTAACGCCGATGTCCAGCGCTGGCTGCGGCGCCAGGCGGCCGAACACGACGGCGCCGACGCGCCGTTCGAGCCGACCTTCCTCGGCGGCCGGCACGACCGCGACTGGATCCTGTCCTCGCTCACGGTGTTCTACCAGCAGCGCCTGATCGTGGACGTGATCGGCCAGGCCAGCAGCGGCAAGGAGGCCACCGTGTACTGCTGCCTGGCCCACCCGGACGCCGGTGGCGGGCTGCTGGCGGCCAAGGTCTACCGGCCGCGCATGTTCCGCAACCTGCGCAACGACGCGATCTACCGCGAGAGCCGTGCCCAGCTGGACGAGCGTGGCCGCGCAGGGAACGACCGGCGCCAGCGGCGGGCGGCGGGCGCCCGTAGCGAGCGCGCCCGCGAACTGCAGGTGGCCTCCTGGATCGCCTACGAGTACCAGGTGCAGCGCGCGCTCTACGCGGCCGGCGCCACCGTGCCGCGCCCCTGGTCCCAGGCCGGCAACGCCATCCTGATGGACTGGGTGGGCGACGAGGCTGGCCCCGCGCCGCGCCTGAGCGACGTTTCGCTGGCGGAGCATGAGGCCCGCCCGTTGTTCGACGCGCTGATCGGCGACGTCGGCCTGTGGCTGGCCCACCACCGTATCCACGGCGACCTGTCGCCCTACAACATCCTGTACCACGGCGGGGCCGCGACGGTGATCGACTTCGCGCAGGCGGTAGACCCGCGCCACAACCCGCAGGTCTACCCGCTGCTGGAGCGCGACGTGGAGCGGCTCTGGCGGTTCTTCGCGCGCTACGGCGTGGCCGCGGACCCGCAGGCGATCGCCGCAGACCTGTGGACGCGGTACATGCTTGGCGAGCTTACCGAACCCGTGGGACGTTCGCACGTTGAAGGTTAAATGTTTGCTCCGGGCAGCGGGGAGGGGTGCGAGAGGGCTTGGCCCCCCGCATACCCGCCCCCGCCCGGAGTATCCGGATGAACAAGGAGTGTTATGACCCCCTCCACCGGATACTACCGTTCGATCCTGGGGACCTACCTCGGCCCCCAACGCGGGCGGGTGGCGCTGCTCGGCGGGCTGCTGCTGGCCAGCATCGCGCTGCAACTCATCAGCCCGCAGGTGATCCGCAGCTTCATCGACGCCACCCAGTCCGGCGCGCCCGCCGCGGCGCTGCTGGGCGTGGCGGCGCTCTTCATCGGCCTGGCGGCCGCCCAGCGTCTGCTGGGCCTGGGCGCGCTGTACGTGGGTGAAGGTATCGGCTGGCGCGCGACGAACGCGCTGCGCGCCGACCTGACGCGCCACCTGCTGCGACTGGACATGGGCTTCCACAAGCGCCGCACCCCCGGCGAGTTGATCGAGCGGGTGGACGGCGACGTGGGCATCCTGGGCAACTTCTTCTCCCAGTTCAGCCTGCGGCTGGCCGGCAACGCGCTGCTGGTGGTGGGCGTGCTGGCGGCGCTGTTCCGTGAGGACTGGCGGGTGGGCCTGGGGCTGAGCGCCTACGCGCTCCTGGTGTTCGGTGCGCTGGCGGCGCTGCAACGGCTGGCCAGCGGGCGCTGGGCGCAGGCCCACCAGGCCCACGCCGAGCAGTTCGGTTTCCTGGAGGAGCGCATCGGTGGCGCCGAGGACATTCGCTCCAGCGGTGCCGAGGCCTACACGCTGCGCCGGCTGGCCGCGCTGGGGAAGGCACGCATGCGCAGCGAGCTGGCCGCGCTCATGGCCAGCAACCTGACCTTCGTGATCACCAACTTCCTGTTCGTGATGGGCTACGCGCTCGGCCTGGCGCTGGGCGCCTGGCTCTACACTCGCGGCGAGGCCACCATCGGCACGGCCTTTCTGATCGTCTACTACATCGGCATGCTCGCCGAGCCGCTGGAGGGCATCCGCGCCCAGGTGGAGGACCTGCAACGCGCCGGCGCCGGTCTGGGGCGGGTCTCCGAGCTGCTCGCCCTCCAGCCGCGCGTCCGCGACGCCGAGCGCACCACCCCGCTGCCCGCTGGCGCGCTCGGCGTGGCGTTCGACGGCGTGGCGTTCGCCTACGACGACGGAGGACCGGGGACCGCAGACCGGACCGAGGCGGAGGAAGCCCCCGATCTATCCGGCGGCGCCGGCGCCGCTGCGATCCCGACGCCTGGTTCTCGGTCCTCGGTCCCCGGTCCATCGGTCCTCACGGACATCTCCTTCACCCTCGCCCCTGGCCGCGTCCTTGGCCTACTGGGGCGCACCGGCTCCGGCAAGACCACGCTGACGCGGCTGATCTTCCGCCTGTACGACCCGGCGCGCGGCGCGGTGCGGCTCGGCGGGGTGGACCTGCGCGACGTGGCGCTGGACGACCTGCGCGCCCGCGTTGGGATGGTGACGCAGGAGGTGCAGGTGTTCCAGGCCAGCGTGCGTGACAACCTGGCGCTGTTCAACCGGCGCATCGACGACGGGCGCATCCTGCGGGCGCTGGAGGAGCTGGGCTTGCGCGCCTGGGTCGAGGCTCTGCCCGAGGGGCTGGACACGCGGCTGGGCGCCGGCGGACGCGGCCTCTCGGCCGGCGAGGCGCAGCTGCTGGCCTTCACGCGGCTGTTCCTGCGTGACCCGGGCCTGGTGATCCTGGACGAGGCCAGCAGCCGGCTGGACCCGGCCACCGAGCGGCTGCTGGAGCGCGCGGTGGGGCGGCTGCTGGCGGGGCGCACCGGCATCATCATCGCTCACCGGCTGCGCACCGTGCAGCGCGCCGACGAGATCATGGTCCTGGAGCGCGGCCGCGTGATCGAGCACGGCGAGCGGGCGCGCCTGGCGGCCGACCCCGCCTCGCGCTTCGCGCAGTTGCTGGCCGCCGGCATGGAGGAGGTGCTTGCATGAACACGTGGCACCTCACCTGGCGCCTCATCCGCTACCAGCCGTGGCGGTTCGCGGCGCATAGTGTGTTTCACATCCTGTTCAACCTGGGGTTGGTGGCCCTGGGCCTGATCGAGCGGGCAGTGTTCGACGGCGTGACCGGCGCGCGGCCGGCCGCGCTGGAGGTGTGGGCGCTGATCGCCCTGTATGTGGCGGTGGGTCTGGCGCGGCTGGCGACCTCGTTCCCCGACATCTGGTACGCCATCGCCTTCAAGCGCCACTGCGGCGTCTGGATGCACCAGAGCCTGCTGGGGGCGCAGCTGCGCCGGCCGGGGGCCCTGCCGCCGCCCATGCCCCCCGGTGAGGCGGTGAACCGCTACGACAACGACGTGGCTGAGGTGTGTGACTTCCCCACCTGGTTGCCGCACATGGCCGCCGAGGGGCTGGCCTTCGCGCTAGCGGTGGCGGTGATGGCCGCGATCGACCTGACCATCACGCTGGTGGTGTTCGTGCCGCTGGCGCTGACGATCGTGGTGGCGCGGGCGGCCTGGGCGCGGCTGTTGCGCTACTGGGAGGAGATGAGCCGGGCGCAGGACCGGGTGGCCGGCTTTCTGGGCGAACTGTTCGGCGCGGTGCAGGTGGTGAAGGTGGCCGGCGCCGAGGCCGACGCGGTGGCACACTTCGCGGCGCTCAACGAGGAGCGCGGCCGCACGGCGGTGCGCGAACGCATGCTGAACGACCTGGTGTTCTCGTTCCACAGCATCACCGCCACGCTCGGGCTAGGCTTCATCCTGCTGCTGGCGGGCGGCTCCATGAGCGCGGGCACCTTCAGCGTCGGCGACTTCGCGCTGTTCGTCTCCTATATCTGGTTCACCGCCGGCTTCCCCTCGCTGGTGGGCACCTTCATCGGCGACTACCAGCAGCAGGCGGTGGCGATCCGGAGGCTGCTCGAGTTGTTGCCGGGGGAGAAGCCCGAAGCTCTGGTGGACGCGAGACGCGAGACAGCGGTCACACAGCCGGCCTCTCCTGCCTCGGGTCTCCTGCCTCCTGTCTCCTCTGCTGGTGCCCCCCTCCTCGAGGTCCGCGGCCTGACGGCGCGCTACGAGACGGGCGGTGGGGTGGAGGGCGTGAACCTGGTGGTGCCGCGCGGCTCACTCACCGTAGTGACGGGGCGTATCGGCGCGGGCAAGACCACGCTGCTGCGCGCCATCCTCGGCCTGCTGCCGCGTCAGGCAGGCGAGATCCGCTGGGAGGGGCGGGCGGTGGAGGACCCGGCCAGCTTCCTCGTGCCACCGCGCGCAGCCTACACCGCCCAGGCGCCGCGGCTGTTCAGTGACACGCTGCGCGAGAACATCCTGCTGGGCCTGGACGCGGCCGCGGTGGACCTGGCGGGCGCGCTGCACACCGCGGTGCTGGAGCCGGATATCGCGGCGCTGGAGCGCGGGCTGGACACCGTGGTGGGCCCGCGCGGCGTGCGGCTCTCGGGCGGGCAGGTGCAGCGCGCCGCCGCCGCGCGCATGTTCGTGCGCGGCGCCGAGTTGCTCGTCTTCGACGACCTCTCCAGCGCGCTGGACGTGGAGACCGAGCGGACGCTGTGGGAACGGCTGTTCGAGCCGTTGCACGTGAGCCCGGTGCATGCTGGCGCTGGCACTGCCCAACATGCAATGTTCAATGGTCACCGTGCGACGGTGCTGGCCGTCTCGCACCGGCGGGCGGCGCTGCGCCGGGCGGACCAGGTGGTGGTGCTGAAGGACGGGCGGGTGGCGGCGGTGGGCACGCTGGACGAACTGCTGGCGACCTGCGAGGAGATGCAGCGCCTGTGGCACGGCGAGGTGCTAGGGGAGGAGTTGACGGTGGACGGAGACGGGCGGGGGCGGCAGGCTCGGCCCAGCCGGCTGTGATAGCCACGGCGTTCGGGCAGGAGACGAGCGACCTCAGCCCTCCAGACCGTGTCGAGCGTGTTGATGTGGCTTCGGAGAGCATCCGAGCGGAGTAGGTCGACGACGGGACCCCACGGCAGCCTGCCCGCAGCCTCGTACGCACGAGCCGATGCCACCCTATGTCCCTCTGCTCGAACGCGGCGGCCGAGTTCCAATGCGAGACGGGATTTTCCGATCCCCGGTTCCCCGATCACCGAATGGATCGCCGGCAGCCGGAACACACGACTCAGTTTGCCGGGCTTTGTGTCCGATGCCACTCACTGCCGTCACGCGCCTGCCAGCAGCACGCGGCTGCCTGGCGGGGGCGTGACGCCCGGCCCGTAGCGGTAGTAGTCCTCCCACGGGCGGTAGCGGGTGGCGTAGGTCTCCTGGCGCAGCACCCGCCCGTCCGGCAGCGTCACGGTGCGGACGAGAGTGACGTCCATCCCCGGCCGGCCATGGACGAGCTGGCGCGTCGTGCCAGGCGGGAGCGTCGGGTCGTATTGCCAGATCGGCGCGCCTGGTCTGACGATGTTGCGAGCGCGCGGGCCGGCGTACGTCACCGTCCGCCCGTCGCTCACCCCCCACAGCTCGAACGTCACCGTCGCCGCGGCCTGGTCGGTCGTCGCGGCGATCACCACCGGCGCGGCGGTGTCGTTGCGCCAGCGGAAGTCCAGCGAGGGACTGAAGACCGTCGCGTCGAAGCCGAGAATGTTCTCGTAGAAGTAGACCACGTAGGTGTGACCGACGCGCCGCGTGACCTCCAGGCCGGCGTTGGCCACCGCGCGGAACAGGGTGGTGGAGACCTGGCACACCCCGCCGCCGATCACCCGCTCCAGCCTGCCGCCGACGATGCCATAGCCCTCGACGAACCCGGCCGCCTCGGAGAAGTCCCCCGCGGCGAGGAACGAGTGCTCCTCGCCCGGCTGCACCACAGCGCCGTCGAACAGCGCCGCCGCCCGCTCGACGTTGATGCGCCGGTCGGAGGCCGAGGTGCGGAAGGAGGTAGTGGCCCGGCCGAGCAGGGTGAGCGGCGCGGCGGGCGCGGCCATGGCCTGGGCCGCGGGGCGGCGCGCCAGCAACTCGCTCCCCAGCCGCCCGAGTTGCACGACGTGGCCGGCGCCGTCCGGCGCGGGGTGCAGCTCGAATCGTGCCCGCTCGAAGTACTGCACCAGCCGCGGCACGCCGTCGGCGCCCGGCTCGACGAACTCCTCGGAGATGGGGTAGCCGAAGATCGCAAGCGCGCCATGCTGCTCCCAGAACGCGCCGAAGGCCCCGCGGAGCGTGTGCCCGCTCTCCGGGAAGTAGCGCCCGCCGGTGCCGGGATCGGTTGCGAGCCACTGGAAGGCCGGCTCGGCGCGCCCGGCGGCCAGCTCGGCGCCGAGGCGCGTCAGCGCCACCCTGCCGCCGGGGTGCAGCTCGAAGCGCGCCCGCTCGAAGTACTGCACCCGCAGCCCGTCCTCGACGAACGACTCGGTCAGCGGCAGCCCGAAGATCGCCAGCCCGCCGCCTGCGTCGTAGAAGCGGCGGAAGCCGAAGCCGAGGTTGTGGCCGGTCTCGGCCACATAGAAGAAGCTCCCGGCGGAGGCGGGTGCGGCGGACGGGGCCGGCGCGCTCTGGGCGGAGGCGGGGGCGGCCGGCCACAGCAGCGCTGCGGCGGCAGCGAGGGCGAACAGCGGCGCGACAGGGCGAGCCATGGGAACCTCTACCGTGAGAATCGTTCGGGCAGGGATCAGGGGAGGGTACGCCCTCCCCTGTTCCTTGCCCGAGTATACCATAGCACCTCCTGCCGCTACGCGGGGGGTGCATTGCCCGCCCGGCCGGCGCTCCCGAGGAAGTGCTCGATCTTGTCGAGCACCGTCGACTCGACGGCCGCGCGGGCGCGGGCCAGCGCCTCGGCGGAGAGCGCGCGGCACTCCGCGTCCGTGAGGTGCTCCTGCCGGCCGAGCGCCCCCAGCAGCGCCAGTTCCAGGTCGGTGGCGATGTTGACCTTACTGACGCCACCGCCCGGCAGGCGGATGGCGGCGGCCATCATCTCGGCCGGCACGCCCGAGCCACCATGCAGCACCAGATGCACCGGGGTGCGTGCGCGGATCGCCATGAGGCGCTCGTAATCCACCTTCGGCTGGCGCACCATGTAGACGCCGTGGGCCGTGCCCACCGAGACCGCCAGCGCGTCTACGCCGGTCTCGCGCACGAAGCGCTCGGCCTCCTGCGGGTCCGTGTACAGCTCCTCGTCGTGCTCGGTCTCCACGAAGTCGGTGGTGCCGATCATGCCCAACTCGGCCTCCACCGACACCCCGCGGGCGTGGGCATAGGCCACCACCTCGCGGGTGATGGCGATGTTCTCCATGAGCGGTTTCTCCGAGGCGTCGATCATCACCGAGGTGAAGCCCGCCGCGATCGCCGCCGCGATCGTCGCCAGATCCTTGGTGTGGTCCAGGTGCAGCACCAGCGGCACGTCGGCCCGCTCGTTGTGCACAGCCGCGAAGAACGCTTCAGCGAAGGCCGCCGGGGTGAGGCCGTAGCGCCGCAGCTCCCCGCTGGAGATCTGGACGATCAGCGGCGAGCGCGCGCGGACGCCCGCCCGCAGCACGGCCGGGATCATCGGTGTGACGCGCGGCGAGAAGGCGCCCAGCGCGTAGCCGCCGCGCTCGGCCGCCTCCAGGGCGGGCTTGAGGGGCATGAGGGTCGATGGGAACATGCGATCTCCTTCCGGACGGCGGTCATCCCTATAGCGCGCCTCCTGGCGGCGTGCCAGGCTGGCGTCCCGGCCACGTGGTGGCCCCGATGGCAATGCCGTCCCGGTGGCGATGGCGCCCCGGTGGCGATGGCGTCCCGGTGGCAATGCCGTCCCGGTGGCAATGCCGTAGGGGCGCAGCAGGCGCCACCCGTGACAACGTGCGTCGTAATCGAGGGGCGCCTGCTGCGCCCGTACGATGGCCCCGGTAGCGATGGCGTCCCGGTGGCGATGGCGTCCCGGTGGCGATGGCGCCCCGGTGGCAATGCCGTCCCGGCCACGATGGCGTCCCGGTGGCGATGGCGTCCCGGTGGCAATGCTCCCCACACATCGCCATCACGGCCCGTCGTCACGGCAGATTCAGCGTCGGCAGGTATTGCGGCGGCCGGCGCACCCTGGTGGCCTGCTCATAGCCTGGCATCGCGATCTCCTTTCCGTGTCGATCGAGACCACCGCTGGGTGCTGCTACGGTACCACAAGTGCCCGTAGCGTCAAGTGCGGGGGGAGGAGCGGCGACTGAGGACGAACCGTCTGAACGTACCATAGAGCAGGCACTGATCGGTAGACGTTTACCCGCCATCACAGACTGCGCCTCCCAACCGCGCCCTGCTAAGCCATTCTTTCTGATTTGTAAACGCGCGTGAGCGCAGAGCGGGGGTATGGGGGCGCAGCCCCCGCGAACAGCTCCCCTTCTCATTTCACAAATCCGGTAGGATTACTATATGTGGTGGGCCATGTGACAAGGTTTGGCTAGGATTCTTTCAGACTCGCCGCAAACCGTGCAGGATCTGCAAGGTAACTCTGATACACTCATACCAGCGAGGTGCCTATGCCAGCCACGAGGCGGGCTGGGAACTAATCCGAACGGACGCTGAGATACACTCATACCAGCGAGGTGCCTATGCCAGCCACTGAAAGCCGCTATGAACGATTGGATGCGATCGAGCGCCGGCTCGCACAGCGCCCGGAGGGATGGACGACCGGCGAGTTGGCGCGGGAGCTCGGGGTGGACCCGAGCACTATCTTCCGCGATCTTACCCTACTCGAGTCACGCGGGACGGGGCTGATCCAGCAGGGCCGGCGCTATATCCTCGACCACCGGCGCTCGCTGCATGCGGTGAAGCTGACCAGCAACGAGGTTCTGGCGCTCTACCTGGCCGCCAGGCTGCTGTCGCGCCACAGCGACGAGCACAATCCGCACGTGGTGAAAGCCCTGGAGAAGCTGGCCGACTCGCTCTCGATACGGTCGCCGCTGATGGCGCGACACATTGCACAGGCTGCGGCGGCGGTGCAGGAGCGGCGGACCAGGCGGGAGTATGTGACGGCGTTGGAGGCGCTCACCCAGGGGTGGGCGGAGCGGCGCAAGGTGCGCCTGCGCTACCGATCATACACTAAGGATGAAACTACAGAGCGCACGTTCGCGCCGTACTTCATCGAGCCGTCGGGGATCGGCTATGCCTGTTATGTAATCGGCCATGACGACCTGCGTGGCACGGTGCGGACGTTGAAGGTCGAGCGCATCCACGAGGCGCAGCTTACAGACGAGCGGTATGTGGTGCCTGATGATTTCGATCCACAGCGGCTGCTGGCCTCGGCGTGGGGCGTGGTCTGGCGCGCCGAGGGAGAGATCGAAGTGACATTGCGCTTCGCCCCGTCCGTCGTGCGGCGGGTCAAGGAGAGCGTCTGGCACCACAGCCAGCGCATCGAGGATCTGCCGGACGGCGCCTGCCTGTTCACCGTGCGAGTGGGCAGTACGCTGGAACTGAAGCCGTGGGTGCGGCAGTGGGGAAGTGCAGTTTCCGTGATCGGCCCGCCCGAGTTTCGCGATGAGATCGCGGCCGAGGTGCGGGAGATGGCGCGGTTGTATGGCGTATGTGCGAGCGAGGGTCAGGACGCGTGATGGCGATGGACGACACCTTCTTGCTCCAGTTCTGGGGTAAGACGCCCAGAGAAGGCGACGCGCGCGAGGCGTATCACCCGGCGATCTATCACATGCTCGACGTCGCGTTCGTGGCGGAGGCACTGCTGAGCGACAAGGCGGCGGCGCGCCCGCGCCGGGCGCTGCTGCGCGCCTGGGATGGCTGCGACCTGAACGGACTCCACGCCTGGCTGCCGTTCCTGGTCGCCACGCACGACCTGGGCAAGATCTCGGCGGCGTTCCAGGGGCAGGCCAAAGAGAAGCGAACTCAGGCACAGCGCCAGCGGCTCGAAGACGCAGGCATTTCCTTCCCGCCACACTATGAGAAGGCGCCCTACCACGCCGAGATCAGCGCGGTCTGGATCGATGCCAACCTGATCCGCAACGAGCCGGCCACACAGCGACGATTCCTGTGGGCAGTGCGCGACGCGATGGGTGGCCACCACGGCCGCTTTACGCAGGAGGAGATGCGGCAGATCGGGGCGCGCCTGCGCGCCTCCGAGCGGAACGATGCCCGCTGGGACACGTGGCGCGATATGGCGTACCGGCTGCTGCGCCGTGCGCTTGATCCTCCCGGCAATCTGGCGGCGCTCGGCGTCCCGCGGCGGCTGCGCCCCGCCACAGCCGCCCTGACCGGCTTTATCATTCTGTGCGACTGGATCGGCTCGAACGGCGACTACTTCCCGGCGTCGCCCCGCGTGCCGCTCGATGTCTACATGCGTATTGGACGAGAGCGGGCCGCGGCTGCCATTACGCGCGCCGGACTCGCCGGTACGCGTCCGAAGCCGGCGTACGCCGGCTTCGGGCAACTCTTCGAGGATATCACAGAGCCGCGAGCGCTCCAGCGTGCGATCGACACGCTGCCCGAGGAGGCGCTGGGCGCGCCGCTGCTGGCGGTGATCGAGGCGCCCACCGGCGAAGGCAAGACCGAGGCGGCCCTGGCGCTGGCGCGGAGGCTGGGGGCGATCGACGGCATCGACGAGATCTTCTTCGGGCTGCCGACGATGGCGACCAGCAACCAGATGTTCAGGCGGCTCTCGCGCTTTTACAACGACCTGTACGGTGCGGCGGTCAGGCTCACCCACAGCCAGTCGGCGGCGGTGGAGGAGGAGTTGCGCCGCGCCGCGCTCGCCGGCGACCGGGATGCCGCCGCGCCGGAATCGGCCAGCGCCCTCGCCGCGATCGACTGGTTCGCCGGACCCAAGAAGGCCATGCTGGCGCCCTTCGGCGTCGGGACCGTCGACCAGGTCGAGCTGGCCGGGCTGAACGTGCGCCACTACATGCTCCGGCTGTTCGCGCTGGCCGGCAAGGTGGTGATCGTCGACGAGGTTCACGCCTACGACGCCTACATGAGCGTCATCCTGGAGCACACCCTGGCCTGGCTCGCCAGCCTCGGGACGTCGGTCATCCTGCTCTCGGCGACGCTGCCGGCCGCGCGCCACCGCGCCCTGGCCACAAGCTACATCCGCGGCCTGGACAGGAGCGCGCCCACACCCGATGTGCCCGCTGGCCTGCCCTACCCGGCGATCTCGCTCTACCACGCCGGCGGCCAGCATCGCGCCGGGGAGATCGCCGTCTTCCGCGAGGATCAGCGGCTCACGCTGCGCCTGATGCGAAGTCCGGATCCCGAGGCGGACGCGCGCCGGCTGATCGACCTGGTGCGCGACGGCGGCGCGGTGGCGCGCATCTGCAACCGCGTGGACGATGCCCAGGCGATCTACCGCGCGCTTCGAGATGAGATCCCGCCCGATCAGCGCGTGCTCTTGCACGCTCGCTTTCCGCTCGACGAGCGCCAGAAGCATGAGCAGCGGATCGAAGCCATGGTCGGCAAAGCCACCGCGCGCACGCCTGACCAGCCGCTGATCGTCGTCGGCACGCAGGTGCTCGAGCAGAGCCTCGACTACGATGTGGACGTGATGATCAGCGATTTCGCGCCGATCGACCTGCTGCTCCAGCGGGCCGGCCGCCTGCACCGCCACGTCAAGGAGCGCGCGGGCAGGCGCCCGCCGCGCCACAGCCGGCCGGTGCTGGAAGTCGTGCTGCCACTCGGCGCGGATGACCTGCCGATCTGGGAGCGTTGGGCGCCGATCTACGAGCCGTACCTGCTCTGGCGCACATGGGAGGTCCTGCGCGCGAATACGGCGGGCGAGGAGCGCGAGATCGTTCTTCCGCACGACTACCGCCCGCTGATCGAGGCGGTGTACCACGACGGCGCGCCGCCCGCGAGCGATGGACCACACGCCGGGGCGATGGCGATGGCCTGGGCGAAGTTGGACCGCTCGCAGGGCGAGATGCGGGCGCAGGCGCGCAAGCAGCTCACACCCGCGTGCTTCCTCAACGATGAGATCACCGCTGCGGCCGACATCGCCTTCGTCGAGGATGAGGATGGCAAGCTCGCCGGCTGGCAGGTCGCCAAGACGCGGCTGGGCGACCGGATCACCGTCGTTCCGCTCTACCGCGTCGGCGGCCGGCTCACGCTCGATCGTTTCGGCACCTGGCCGCTGCCCGACGACGCCCCGCGCGACCTCGGGCAGCAGCGCGAGATCATCAGACGGAGCCTATCGATCAGCGATCCGAGGATCATCGCCGCGTTCCGGAACGAGGATCGCCCGCGCGACATGCGCTGGCCGTGGGGCGAGATTCCCCCGCTGCTGCGCTCGTTGTACCCGCTCGTGCTGAACACATCCGGCGCCGCGGAGTTCGACAAACGAACCGTGCGGCTGGATAAGGAGCTTGGCCTGGTGATCGAAAAGGAGGAGCTATGACCGAAGCACACGCCCATGCGCCGCCCAGCTTCAACCTCTGGCGCGACCCGTGGATCAGGGCGACCCGCCCGGACGGGACGACAGTCGAGTTGGGGATCGGCGCATGCCTGGTCGAGGCGCATGCGCTCTACGCGCTGCACGACCCGTCGCCGCTGGTGGTGGCCGGCACGCACCGCCTGCTGACGGCGATCCTGCAGGCGATCTACGCCCCCGAGTCGCTCGACGAGATCGAGGAGTTGCTGGCGGCGGGACGTTTCGACCCGGCGCGTCTGGAGGCGTTTGCCGAGCAGAATGGCGATCGCTTCGAGCTGTTCCACCCGACCACGCCGTTTCTCCAGACCGGGGATGTGCCGCTGGACGGGTGGCGCAAGCCCGCGAAGGCGAAAAAGGGCGAGGCGAGACAGGCGGAGGCAGCCTGGGTCGAGCCAAAACCGGTCGCGCCGCTGTTTGCGGAAGTGCCGGCCACAACCTACCGCGCCCATTTCCACCACGTGACCGATGAAAGCCACCGGGTGTGCCCGGCCTGCTGCGCGCGCGGATTAGTGACGATACCCGCGTTCGCCTCCTCGGGCGGCGCCGGCATCCGCCCATCGATCAATGGCGTCCCACCGATCTATGTGCTGCCCGCAGGCGAGACGTTATTCCGCTCGCTCGCGCTCTCGCTCACGGCGCCGGGCTACCAGCCGCAGGCGGCCGAGCAAAGCCGGGCCGGGGTGGCGGCCTGGAACGGCGGCGCCGTCATCGGCCGCGATCGCGAGATAGGCGCCGTGGGGTACGTGGAGAGCCTAACCTTTGCAGCGCGGCGAGTGCGGCTGTTTCCGCGCGTGGGGCGAGTGCGCTGCACGCACTGCGGCAAGCCGTCGGACATCGCCGTTCCCGACATGCTGTACGAGATGGGCCACCGCCGTGGTGAGAACGCCGGCGCCTGGGATGATCCGTTTGTCGCCTTCCGGCAACCGGGCGGGCGCGGCAAGCGCGACGGAGAGGGGCTGCTGCCGGTTCGCCCGCAGACCGGCAAGGCGCTCTGGCGCGAGTATACGGGATTGCTGCTCGCGCGGCCGGATGACGAAGATCTGCGCCCGAAGATCGTCCGGCAGGTCGGGCGCCTCGTCGACCGGGGAGCCCTGGGCGACGTACATCTCGTGCGCTTCCGCTGCGTCGGTGTGCGGACCGACGGAAAGGCGAAAGTGTTCGAGTGGCTGGACGATGCGCTCGAATCACCGCCGCGCCTGCTGATCGACCTCGACGGCGCCCTGGTGGTCGAGGATGCGCTGCGGCGGGCCGGCGAGACGGAGCAGGTGCTGATCCAGACCTTCAACAAGCACTTCCGGCCCGAGCGCACACTGAGCAACCCGGCGGAGAAGACGGCCCGCTTCAAGACGCTGCGCGCCCGGATGCAGGCGGAGTTCTGGCAGCGCTTGGCGCCGGAGTTCCGCAAGCTCATCTTCACGGCCGCCGACCCGGCGGAGCGCCCACGGGCGGCGCGCGAGTGGGCCGACGTGGTCGTACGAACCGGGACCAGTGTGTTCGAGCAGGCCGCCGACCAGGTTGGCGAGCGGGCCGACGCGCTGCGGGCACGCGTGCTCGCCCAGGCCGAGTGCCGCCGGCGGCTGGCGGCGAGACGAAAGGAGTGGTTCGGTGAGCAATGAGACGATGACCCCGTGGCAGCGCCAGGCGCAGGCGTTCATCGCCGCGCTGGCGCAGCTCGAGCCGGCCGGTCGGGCACGGCTCAGGCGCAGCGCCGGGCGATCACTGGCCGAGGCGCGCGGCGTCCACCGCGTCTTTTTCCAGGCGCTGCCGCACGAGGTGTCCGAGCAGCGGCACGAGGAGTACTTTCTGATCGCGACGCTCTTCCCGCTCGTGCCGCACAGCCCGCAGGCTGGCAATCTGGGGGAGACGCTGCGCCGGGTGCGCCAGCTGCGCGCGGCGCCTGGCGATGGGCGGTTCAACAGCCTGGATCGCCGCTTCCAGACGCTGATCGACAGCGACCGCGATCAGCTCCCCTTCCGGCTGCGCCAGGCCATCCGTCTGATCGCCGCGCACCGCGAGGGGGTGGCGCTGAACTGGGAGCGCCTGCTGCTCGACGTGCTGAGCTGGGAGCACCGCGATCGAACCGTGCAGTTGCGCTGGGCGCGGGCCTACTTCGTCGGGCTGGCGCCCGAGCAGGTGCCGCACGAACCCGGCCCCTGACGGCGGGCAGCGTTCCGCATGTACGCCCGTGTATCCCGCGATACTCCTTCGGACAGGATATGAAAGGAGCACACCGATGACCCTGATCTCCATCCACCTGCTGCAGAACCACGCGCCCTCGAACCTCAACCGCGACGACAACGGCGATCCGAAGGACTGCCTGTTCGGCGGCTTCCGGCGCGCGCGAATCTCCAGCCAGGCGCTCAAGCGCAGCATCCGCTGGTCGGAGACCTTCCGCGGCTACTTCGACGGCCAGGAGGAGTTGCTGGCCCTCCGGACGCAGCTGATGCCCAACGAGGTACGCGAACGGATCGAGTCGCTTGGCCTTTCCGATGAGGAACGCGCAGCGGTGCTCCAGCAGGCCGCGCGCCTGGGCACAGGCGACAGCCGCGGCGGCGAGGCGGCCGAGGGCGAGGCCGAGCCGGCGGGGGAAGGCAGGCGCAAGGGCGCGAAGAAGGGCGCCGAGGCCGGCGCGGCCGAGCAGCGGCTGAAGAGCGCCCAGCTCATGTTCCTGACCGTCCATGAGATCGACCAGCTGGCGGCTCGGATGGCGGAGCTGGTGCGGATGCATGGCCCGGCGGCCTTCGGCGCGCTGTCCAGCGATAAGCTGATCGAGGCGATTGGGCAGTACGAGCCGCACTCCGTCGACATCGCCATGTTCGGCCGCATGACCACGTCGAGCCCGTTCAAGGACATCGAGGCGGCGGTGCAGGTGGCCCACGCGCTCTCCACCCACGCGGTCGAGCAGGAGTTCGACTTCTACACCGCCGTGGACGACATCTCCGGCGAGGCCGGTGCCGGCTTCATCGGCGAGACGAGCTTCAACAGCGCGACCTACTACAAGTACTTCTCGATCCACTGGGAGAATCTGGTCAAGAACCTGCAGGGCGACGCGGCGGTGGCGGCGCGGGCAGTGCGGGCGCTGGCGCATGCGGCGATGGTGGCGATCCCGAGCGGGAAGCAGAACAGCTTCGCCGCCCACAACCTCCCCGACCTGGCGCTGATCGAGGTGCGCCGGCAGAACATCCCGCTCAGCTACGCCAACGCCTTCATCAAGCCGGTGCGCGCCACCGCGCAGCAATCGCTGGTCGAGGCCTCGGCCGCGGCGCTCCAGAAGTACATCCCGCAGATCAACGCCATGTACGGCCTCGCGGCCGACCGGACGTTCCTCAGCACCGTTCCCTTCGAGTTGGCCGAGGCGCGGCGCGCGGCCGCGCTGGACGAGTTGCTGGAGTGGCTGCCGCTCAACTCGTAGGAGGCTGCGATGAACACGCTGTTCCTGCGCCTCGAGGGCCCGCTGCAGTCCTGGGGCCTGCGCTCGCGCTGGGGCGAGCGCGACACCGCCCAAGAGCCGACCAAGTCGGGGGTGCTCGGCCTGCTGGGCTGCGCGCTCGGGCTGCGGCGCGACGACGACCGCCTGCGGGCGCTGAGCGACGAGCTGCGCATGGGCGTGCGCGTCGATCTGCCCGGCACCCTCCTGCGCGACTACCACACGACCGGCGGCGGGAGCTATGGGCGGACGGACTACACCGGCGGCCCACGCTTCCACGATCAGCCCTACGTCGGCGGGGTGCTGTCGCCCGAGATCACCAGGGGGCGAATCAAGGTCAAGATCAACGCCAGTACCAAGCTCCCTGAGACCGACGTGTCAGAGCGGATGTACCTCGCCGACGCCTCGTTCCTCGTCGCGCTGCAAGGGCCAGAGGCGACGATCGCGCGGCTGGCCGAGGCGCTGCAGGCGCCGGCCTGGACGCTCTACCTGGGGCGCAAGTCCTGCCCGCCGGCAGCGCCGGTCTTCGCCGGCACCGGCGAGCACGCCAACCTGGAAGCGGCGCTGGCCAGCCAGCCGCTGCCTGAGCGGGCGCGGCCGCCGCTCCGCACGCTGATCGAGACGACGCCCGGCGACGGCGCGCGCCAGAACGACGCGATCGGCACGCCGGCCCGCCGGGTGTTTCTGCCCCGCTTCGTGCGCGAAAGACTCTGGTGGCCCGCAAGCGAACGTCCCTCGATCAACACCTTTGAGTGAGAGGCTTGCCATGCTCTACCTTTCCCGTCTCATCATCGACACCCGCAGCAGCGCCGCGCGGCGCGACCTGGCCGACTGTCACCAGTTGCACCGGCGTATCCTGGGCGCCTTCCCGCAGGCGCCGGAGGGTGCGAGCGCCCGCGAACACTTCGGGCTGCTCTACCGCGCCGAGCCGTTCGAGCGCGACCCGCGCCTCGTGCGCGTGCTGGTCCAATCCGCCACGATGCCGGACTGGTCCCGGCTACCGGCCGGGTACCTGGCGCCGCCGCCCGACGAGCGCGGCAACCCGGCGGTGCGCCCGATCGGCGGCGAGTACGCACAGATCCACGCGGGCATGCGGCTGATCTTCCGGCTGCGCGCCAACCCGACGCGCCGGATCGGCGCGGACAATGCCGAGCAGGGCGAGCGCTGGCGTGGTAAGCGGGTCGAGCTGCGCCGCGAGGAAGATCAGCTGGCCTGGCTGGCGCGCAAGGGCGAGGCGGGCGGTTTCCGGCTCGTCGGGGTGGAAGTGCGGCCGGAGGTGCCGGACGCGCGTGCGACGACGCTGGAGAAAGTGCGCGGCCGCCGGCCGTCGGGCGGGAGCGCCGATACCATGCCGCTGCGCTTCGGCGCCGTGCTCTTCGAGGGCCGACTGGAAGTCACCGATCGCGCCGCGTTCCTCGACACGCTGCGCGTGGGGATCGGCTCCGGCAAAGCGTTCGGGTTCGGGCTGCTGTCCGTCGCGTCGGCCTCGTAGTGCGAATGCCGCGATTGCACCTTAACAAGCAACGATCTTCCCACGCCTGTGGGAGTGAACCGGTTTGCGACTCTTGGACCTACCTCTACGCTGAGCCATCCTCACATTCGTGGGGGTGCCGCGCAACCGGTGCGGCCGAGATAACGTGATGGGAGGAACAATTATATGAGAGACCTTCACATTCTTCCCAAAATCAGGGACTCCTGGTCCTACCTCTACATCGAGCACAGCGTCGTTGAGCAGGACGACAAGGCGATCGCTGTGTTCGACAAAGAGGGCAAGACGCAGGTACCCTGCGCGGCGCTCTCTCTACTGATGCTCGGTCCGGGGACGAAGATCACCCACAGCGCGATCAAGACCCTCGCCGACAACGGCTGTATGGTTGCGTGGACCGGCGAGGAGGCCGTGCGCTTCTACGCCGTGGGCATGGGCGAGACGCGCTCCTCGGCCAATCTGCTGCGGCAGGCGGCCATGCACGCCGACCCTCAGCTGCGGCTGCGGGTGATCCGGCGCATGTACGAGCTGCGCTTCCCCGAGCAACTCGATCCGGGGCTGACGCTCAAGCAGATCCGGGGCAAAGAGGGCGTGCGCGTGCGCGAGACCTACGCGCGTTGGAGCCGCGAGACCGGCGTGAAGTGGGATGGTCGCTTCTACAAACAGAACGACTGGCGACGCGCCGAGCCGATCAACCGCGCGCTCTCGGCGGCCAACAGCTGCCTGTACGGCGTCGTCCATGCCGCGGTCGTCGCCGCCGGCTACTCCTCCGCCCTGGGCTTCATCCACACCGGGAAGATGCTCTCCTTCGTCTACGACGTAGCCGACCTGTACAAGGCCGAGATCACCATCCCGGCGGCGTTCCGCTGCACCGCAGCGGGGGAGAGCAAACTCGAGAGCCGCGTGCGCCACGTCTGCCGCGACCTGATCCGGGAGCAGCGCATGCTGACCCGGATCATCGACGACCTGGAGCAACTCTTCGCGGTGGATGGCTTGGACAGGCGCGAGGCGGAGCTGCTGGACCGTTACGACGCGCGGCCGGGCGGGCTGTGGGACCCGGACGAGGGCCAGGTCGCGGGCGGCGTCAACTACGGCGACGAGGAGGAGCCATGACCGTCATCGTGCTGGAGCGCGTGCCGGTGAGCGTGCGCGGCGAGCTGACACGCTGGATGCTGGAGATCCACGCCGGCGTGTTCATCGGCCGGCTCTCGGCCATGGTGCGCGATGTCCTCTGGGAATACGTATGCGACCAGATGCGCGAGGGGGCAGGGTGGCTCGTATACCAGACGAACAGCGAGCAGGGCTTCGGCGTGCGGACCTGCGGCCATACCGACCGCCGTATGATCGATGTCGAAGGGCTGCTGCTCGTGAAGATCCCGTCCTGATGCGGAACATGACTTCAGGGCTTGTCAGGGCGGTGCGATCGCAGTAGAATGCGGTCCGTGCCAGTGCCGTCCCCACGCACGTGGGGGTGAACCGCCTACTACTGCTGCTAGCTGATATACTCCCTAGCCGTCCCCACGCACGTGGGGGTGAACCGGCCCCCAGAATGTCTTCATCGTCCCGATAGTCGCCGTCCCCACGCACGTGGGGGTGAACCGATGTCCCCGTCTTCCTCGGGGGCCGGGGTCTTGCCGTCCCCACGCACGTGGGGGTGAACCGGCTTCCGCCTTCTGGACCCGGACACCGGGGCGGCCGTCCCCACGCACGTGGGGGTGAACCGAGATCCACTAGGGGCATACTGTAGGGCATATTGCCGTCCCCACGCACGTGGGGGTGAACCGAGTATCGGCTTAACACTATCACAGGCTTCCTAGCCGTCCCCACGCACGTGGGGGTGAACCGCCCTAGAGCTACTAGGGAAACACCATAGATTAGCCGTCCCCACGCACGTGGGGGTGAACCGAACGCCGAGCGCGTGCGGGTGCAGGCTGAGTTGCCGTCCCCACGCACGTGGGGGTGAACCGACGAAGGGGGCTACAGCCCCTACCGCTGACGAGCCGTCCCCACGCACGTGGGGGTGAACCGTGCTCAGAGACAGAGGGCAGAGGGCAGAGGGCAGAGGGCGCCGTCCCCACGCACGTGGGGGTGAACCGCACGGTGACGCGGGCCGTAAGCGTTAGCGGAAGCCGTCCCCACGCACGTGGGGGTGAACCGGGAATGCACGGAACCGGGCTAGTGACGCTAGCGCCGTCCCCACGCACGTGGGGGTGAACCGTGGTCACCGTGCCGCTCACCGGCAGGTACGTGGCCGTCCCCACGCACGTGGGGGTGAACCGAACAAAAGCGCTCCGCCGACAATCATCAGCAGGCCGTCCCCACGCACGTGGGGGTGAACCGCAAATACCGGGTATTTTTGCGGAGGGTGGTTGGCCGTCCCCACGCACGTGGGGGTGAACCGTCTCTGAAGGCCCAATGGATTAAGACTCTCATAGCCGTCCCCACGCACGTGGGGGTGAACCGCGACTATCGGAGCTAACTGGCAAATTTAACGCGCCGTCCCCACGCACGTGGGGGTGAACCGAGGGTATGATGCGAAACTGATGAACGAATGGGGCCGTCCCCACGCACGTGGGGGTGAACCGCACTACCGTATAGGTTTTTTCCCGCATCTTAGGCCGTCCCCACGCACGTGGGGGTGAACCGGCGGAAAACACCGCGGCGCGCTACAATCCGTTGCCGTCCCCACGCACGTGGGGGTGAACCGACACCGGAGTCACTGTAGTGAAGGGTATACATGCCGTCCCCACGCACGTGGGGGTGAACCGGCATCCCGAGACGCGCTGTCGAGAGTGACGGTGCCGTCCCCACGCACGTGGGGGTGAACCGACCGATATGCCACTAATCATCGATGGCAAAATGCCGTCCCCACGCACGTGGGGGTGAACCGTACAACGGGGTCGCAGCAGTCGGCAGCAACACGCCGTCCCCACGCACGTGGGGGTGAACCGGAGAGAAAATCTCCCCTTCGGACGTCCCTCATGCCGTCCCCACGCACGTGGGGGTGAACCGTGTGACGTTTGCCGCTGATGGTCCGTTTAATGGCCGTCCCCACGCACGTGGGGGTGAACCGATCACGGCTCACCTTC
The DNA here is from genome assembly GCA_035559635.1 of Roseiflexaceae bacterium. GTDB lineage: Bacteria > Chloroflexota > Chloroflexia > Chloroflexales > Roseiflexaceae > CALJIC01. The sequence continues at coordinate 4,381 of DATMBA010000031.1, read as the reverse complement.
TCTCATCCCGCTCACCGCCGTCCCCACGCACGTGGGGGTGAACCGACGGCACTGGCTACTCGGCTGAAACACCGCCGGCCGTCCCCACGCACGTGGGGGTGAACCGTCATCTTCCGTAGGGATCACCTCCTTCCCGGGGCCGTCCCCACGCACGTGGGGGTGAACCGTGGTACGAGATCCGGCGGAGCGTGGTAGATGAGCCGTCCCCACGCACGTGGGGGTGAACCGTTTCGATTACCGATGTTGAGGTGTACATCGGCGCCGTCCCCACGCACGTGGGGGTGAACCGGAGGTGCGCAATGTCGAGTGATATCACGCTCGGCCGTCCCCACGCACGTGGGGGTGAACCGTACGGGTTCATTAGATACGCGGATCGCTGGTCGCCGTCCCCACGCACGTGGGGGTGAACCGACCAAGGACGCCACCGATACGGCGCTCGCGGAGCCGTCCCCACGCACGTGGGGGTGAACCGCTCTCCCTTGCCACCTGGCTGATGCTGCGCGGGCCGTCCCCACGCACGTGGGGGTGAACCGATGTCGCTCGCCGAGTACCGCGAGCACCTGAGGCCGTCCCCACGCACGTGGGGGTGAACCGCGCATGGACAAGGCGATCGTCGTCACCACGGAGCCGTCCCCACGCACGTGGGGGTGAACCGATCGGACATGTCGCACTCCTCTTGCCGGCCGTGCCGTCCCCACGCACGTGGGGGTGAACCGGTATGCGCCCCGTTCTGCCCGGCGGTGATCGTGCCGTCCCCACGCACGTGGGGGTGAACCGCTTAAAACGGAATACGGAGCATACGAACGTGCGCCGTCCCCACGCACGTGGGGGTGAACCGAACGGCAAATGCACCGCCCCACTGCCGCAGCGGCCGTCCCCACGCACGTGGGGGTGAACCGCAGCGTGCCGCTCACATCCGTTTCGACGTCCGGCCGTCCCCACGCACGTGGGGGTGAACCGATGCGCGTCAGAACCCGATTATCTCGCTGAGAGCCGTCCCCACGCACGTGGGGGTGAACCGATGAATATGACCGTCCACATTAGCCTCCTCGCGCCGTCCCCACGCACGTGGGGGTGAACCGCGTGTTGTTGCGTTTCATTGATGTTCTCTCAGGCCGTCCCCACGCACGTGGGGGTGAACCGGAGGTGCGAGATGACAACTGAGTTGACACTCGGCCGTCCCCACGCACGTGGGGGTGAACCGTGCGCGAAACGGTGCCGCAATTGCGGCAACACGCCGTCCCCACGCACGTGGGGGTGAACCGCGCTGCAATCAATGAAACTGTCGCCTTGGGGAGCCGTCCCCACGCACGTGGGGGTGAACCAGTGCCGCGTATCGGCGTCATTGATTTGGAGACGCCGTCCCCACGCACGTGGGGGTGAACCGGCGAGGCAATCGTCCACCGCGCAGTCTACGACGCCGTCCCCACGCACGTGGGGGTGAACCGTCGCAGAAGGGGTCTTCCCCCTGCGCGAACTGGCCGTCCCCACGCACGTGGGGGTGAACCGTTAGTCCGCTGTCTCGTAGAGCACTACCGGTTGCCGTCCCCACGCACGTGGGGGTGAACCGAGTGACCCGGCCGGCCTCAACTGGACCTGGTTGCCGTCCCCACGCACGTGGGGGTGAACCGTTGATGGTGTACTCATCCCGGCCCGCTTCATCGCCGTCCCCACGCACGTGGGGGTGAACCGCGCCGAAACACCGCGGGGTCTCTGTACGATACGCCGTCCCCACGCACGTGGGGGTGAACCGAAAACGGCGCATAACCGCCCCATTCGTTCATGACCGTCCCCACGCACGTGGGGGTGAACCGTGGAACGGGCCGGCGGCCAAGGCCGCCTTCCGCCGTCCCCACGCACGTGGGGGTGAACCGCCCAGGACGGCCGGTGACGGAGCCCGTCACCCGCCGTCCCCACGCACGTGGGGGTGAACCGGGCGACCCGCAGCGCATCCGCGACATGGGTCCGCCGTCCCCACGCACGTGGGGGTGAACCGTACGACGGCGGGCACATCTTCACCTTCCTGGAGCCGTCCCCCCGCACGTGGGGGTGAACCGCCCTAGACGCCGAGGCAATCTTGAGCTTGCTCGCCGTCCCCACGCACGTGGGGGTGAACCGGCTCTAGGGCGCGGCGGATTGAGCCCCGTTTCGCCGTCCCCACGCACGTGGGGGTGAACCGCATAGCCGGTTGCGTACGTTGCGCGATACTTGGCCGTCCCCACGCACGTGGGGGTGAACCGAGGAGGGGCGTGCAAGAGTTTACGCACCGGTCGCCGTCCCCACGCACGTGGGGGTGAACCGGGATTCCGAAGCGCGCACAGGAAACAGACGGTGCCGTCCCCACGCACGTGGGGGTGAACCGCTGGATACATTATGCCCCACTGGGCGACGTGCGCCGTCCCCACGCACGTGGGGGTGAACCGTCCCGCAGCCCCGCCTCCGTCGCCAGCTGACCGCCGTCCCCACGCACGTGGGGGTGAACCGGGCGACCCGCAGCGCATCCGCGACATGGGTCCGCCGTCCCCACGCACGTGGGGGTGAACCGCGTTCGTACTCCGCGTGCGTTTCCTTGATGCTGCCGTCCCCACGCACGTGGGGGTGAACCGCGCTCCGTGCGCGCGGATATCCGAACGGATTGGCCGTCCCCACGCACGTGGGGGTGAACCGCGTTGCGCGCGCGCGGTTATCCGAACGGATTGGCCGTCCCCACGCACGTGGGGGTGAACCGTACATTTAGTCCTCCTCTTTATGTGTATAGATGCCGTCCCCACGCACGTGGGGGTGAACCGGTAGGCAAACACGTCTGCAATATCTTTAAACTGCCGTCCCCACGCACGTGGGGGTGAACCGCCGGTTGTTCGTCGGCTTCTGGGTCCCCGACTGCCGTCCCCACGCACGTGGGGGTGAACCGACATCGGAACCATCTACATCATCGTCAATCCGGCCGTCCCCACGCACGTGGGGGTGAACTGCTGGTGCGTAGATGCGAACCCGTCCCTCATCCGCCGTCCCCACGCACGTGGGGGTGAACCGGTATGTGGGTTGCGGCGGAGGGCGCCGTCTATGCCGTCCCCACGCACGTGGGGGTGAACCGGTCGCCTGTCGACGTGCGCGGTTGATCCGCGCGCCGTCCCCACGCACGTGGGGGTGAACCGGAGTACGGGGAGTACGAACGGTGCCGGTCAGCGCCGTCCCCACGCACGTGGGGGTGAACCAGCCAGGCGCCAGGAGCGCCTGGCTGCGGCGGCGCCGTCCCCACGCACGTGGGGGTGAACCGCACAACCGCCACACGTGCCCGCAGTGCGGCGGGCCGTCCCCACGCACGTGGGGGTGAACCGCGCCGTACTCGCAGCAGTTAAGCTCGGAACAAGCCGTCCCCACGCACGTGGGGGTGAACCGCTCATTGCCCCCGGAATGGCCCTCAGCCGCCCGCCGTCCCCACGCACGTGGGGGTGAACCGTCGAGCAGGTGGCGCATCACGAGGGCGCGCAGGCCGTCCCCACGCACGTGGGGGTGAACCGCTTGATCACGCCGATTACTTGCGATGATGGCAGCCGTCCCCACGCACGTGGGGGTGAACCGTCGCTATCCTCCACCGCGTGCGCTGGTTGCAGGCCGTCCCCACGCACGTGGGGGTGAACCGGCGCAGAAAGCGATGTTTCCGGGCGACGCATCGCCGTCCCCACGCACGTGGGGGTGAACCGGCGACATGGAGCGCGCAACCGCCGTGCTCCTTGCCGTCCCCACGCACGTGGGGGTGAACCGGCGAGCAATAAGGCACTAACCGGCGCGCTCAAGCCGTCCCCACGCACGTGGGGGTGAACCGCGCCCCAACGCCCGCCTCGCTCAGGCGCTCGCGCCGTCCCCACGCACGTGGGGGTGAACCGCCATGGTGTGGTGCTACTCCGGCACAGCGTAGGCCGTCCCCACGCACGTGGGGGTGAACCGCGCTCGTATTCAGCGTGCGTCTGTTTGATGTTGCCGTCCCCACGCACGTGGGGGTGAACCGAAGCGGAAGAAGCCCCCACCGAATCCCGCGCCGCCGTCCCCACACACATGGGACTTGAACTGGCACGATAATGGGCGCCGTGTCGATCGGGAACCCGTTGGCCGGCAACCCGGCCGGTACAACGATCACCACCGGATTGAGCGGGATCTCCCGCCGGCCGCTCGTGTCGCGGAAGGTCAGGTGGAAGCGGGCGGTCACGCACAGGTCGGCCCGCGCCTGCTTCACCTTCAGCGTAACTGTTCACACTTGCCCTGGTGAAGTGATATACTCGCGACCATGAGGCTTGAGGAAGAGAACGCGCGCCTGCGGGCCGAGAACGCGGAACTGCGTGCGCTGGTCGCTCAGCTGCACGAGCAACTCGCAGCGGCGCTT
>DATMBA010000030.1:0-4475 GCA_035559635.1 Roseiflexaceae bacterium | reverse complement strand
CTGGCCGTCCCGGTCCAGCACCGCCAGCAACTTGACGGCGCGGGCGGTGTAGCCGGTCTCCTCCAGCACCTCGCGCTCCACCGCCCGCGCCGGCGAGTCCCCGGGGTCGGCCCAGCCGCCGGGGAGCGTCCACAGGCCGTCGGCGCGCTCACGCACCAGCAGGATCGCGTCGTCCCGAAAGATCGCGGCGCGTACGTCCACCTTCGGCGTGGTGTAGCCGGCGTCGTGGGCGAAGAGCGCGCGCACCATCGCCAGCTCCGCACCGGACTGGGCGGCGGCGATCTCGGCGGCGATCGCGCGCACCTCCTCGTAGCGCTCAGCGTCGTACCGGTCCCTGGTGAAGGTCAGGCCGGTCTGGGCGATGGCCTGCAGCCGGCGCGCCCAGGCGATCCACTTCGGGTCCATGCGAGGCTCCTGCCCGTATTCGCCGGGGGCAAGTCGTTCCTGAAGACCTTCGTTCTTTCGTACGCAGGCCTGGCCTGTACACAGGCAGCCCGGTGCTGCACGCGCCCCAAGGCCGGGAGATTATAGCGCGCGGGCGCCAGAAAGCAAACGCGCTGCGGCCAGCGCGCCACTATAACACCCACGAAGCTGAGCCCCGCTGCGCCCCAGTGTGGCCCGAGCGCCAACGGCAGCTACGATAGGCTTGCGTTTACCAAATAATCGAGACTCCGGCGTCATCCCACGCCCCGCCGCTGAAGCGGCGGGCTATCGTCTGCAAAGCCCGCCTGCGCGGGCTAGGTCGCAGGCCGCGCAGGCGGCCTTCGTCGGGATCACCCGCCCGTTCACGGGCCGGGCGTGGTGCGCCGCCAGGATGCCCGATTACGCGTAGCCGAGCACCGGGTGTGGCAGGTAGGTCTCCTCCAGCCGGCGGATCTCCTCGTCCGTCAGCTTGAGCGCGACCGCCGCGGCGGCGTCCTCCAGGTGGTGCGGCTTGGTGGCACCGATGATCGGCGCCGTGACCACCGGCTTGGAGAGCAGCCAGGCCAGTGCCACCTGCGCCATCGGCACCCCGCGCGCCTCGGCCACCTCGCTCACCCGCTGCGCGATCGCCAGATCCTCCTGGGTGTACAGCCGCTTCTGGATCGCGTCCGTCTGCGCGCGCTGCGTCGCCTGCTGCTCCGCCGCCGGCTTGCGCGTCAGCAGGCCCTTGGCCACCGGCGCGTAGGGGATCACGGCGATCCGCTGGTCTGCGCACAGCGGCAGCATCTCACGCTCCTCCTCGCGGTAGATCAGGTTGTAGTGCGGCTGCATGGACACGAAGCGCGTCCAGCCGTGCAGATCGGCGGTGTAGAGCGCCTTGGCGAACTGCCAGGCGTACATCGCCGAGGCGCCGATGTAGCGCGCCTTGCCGGCGCGCACCACGTCGTTGAGCGCCTCCAGCGTCTCCTCGATCGGGGTCTCGTAGTCCCAGCGGTGGATCTGGTAGAGGTCGACGTAGTCGGTGCCGAGGCGCGTGAGGCTGGCGTCGATCGCGCTGAGGATGTGCTTGCGCGAGAGGCCACGGTCGTTCGGTCCCGGCCCCATCTCGAAGTAGACCTTGGTGGCGATCACCACCTCGTCGCGCGTGGCGAAGTCCTTCAGCGCCTTGCCGACGATCTCCTCGCTGCGGCCGCCTGAGTAGACGTTGGCGGTGTCGAAGAAGGTGATGCCCAACTCCAGTGCACGCTTGATGAACGGCCGGCTGGTCTCCTCGTCGAGCGCCCATGGCCAGCGCTCGTTCGGCCCGCCGTAGCTCATGCACCCCAGGCAGATGCGTGAGACCTTCATGCCGGTGTTGCCGAAGCGGACGTATTCCATTGAACGCACCTCTCATGCTGCAGGAGTTACGCGGTCGCCCGCGAATCGGGGGCGCGGGGCGGAGCCCCGCCGGAGGTTGGGGGCCTACGGCCCCCAACCAGAGTCTTCGCACATCATTTTCGGAGGGGCTGTGCCCCTCCAAACCTCCCCGTGGAGGTGCGCGGGGCGGAGCCACCGTGTACCTCCACGTCACTGGTGGCCGACGATGGGATGCGGCACGTACGGCTCCTCTAGGGAGGCGACCTCCTCCGGGGTGAGCTTCACGGCCAGCGCGCCGACGGCGTCCTCCAGATGGCTGATCTTGGTCGCCCCGATGATCGGCGCCGCCACCGGCGACTTCTGCAGCAACCAGGCCAGCGCGACGTGCACGCGCTTGACCCCGCGCTGCTCTGCGATCGCTGCCACGCGCTCCACGACCTGCCGGTCGGTCTCGGCGGTCGCGTCGTACTTGCGCCTGGCGATCTGGTCGGTCTCGGAGCGCAGCGTCTGCTCGGAGGACCAGTCGCGCGTGAGGCGCCCGGCGGCGAGCGGGCTGTAGGGGATCACGCCGATCCCCTCCGCGCGGCAGAGCGGCAACATCTCGCGCTCCTCCTCGCGGTAGATCAGGTTCAGGTGGTTCTGCATCGAGACGAAGCGCGTCCACCCGTGCCGCTCGGCCACGTGCAACGCGCGCTGGAACTGCCAGGCCCACATCGAAGACGCGCCGATGTAGCGCGCCTTGCCGGCGCGTACCACGTCGTTGAGCGCCTCCAGCGTCTCCTCGATCGGGGTCGTGTAATCCCAGCGGTGGATCTGGTAGAGGTCGACATAGTCGGTCTCAAGCCGCCGCAGGCTGTGGTCGATCTCGCTGAGGATCGCCTTGCGCGAGAGTCCGCCGCCGTTCGGCCCCTCCCGCATCCGGCCGTGCACCTTGGTGGCGATCACCACCTCGTCGCGCGTGGCGAAGTCCCGCAGCGCACGGCCAAGGATCTCCTCACTCACGCCGATCGAGTAGACGTTGGCCGTATCGAAGAAATTGATGCCCAGCTCGAGGGCTTTCTTGATCACCGGCCGGCTGTCTTGCTCATTGAGCACCCACTTGTGAATCCAACGGGTCGCGTCGCCGAACCCCATGCACCCGAGGCAGATACGCGAGACCTCCATCCCGGTGTTCCCGAGCCGTGTGTACTCCATGTGACCCTCCTCGCTTTCCAGCCGGGGTGTCACCCGACCCGCGCCACCACCTCATCGGCCAGCCGGGCAACGATCCCGTCGGGATACGGGTAGTTCAGCATCAGGACGAGGTGGGTTGCGCCGGCGTCAACGAGCGGTTGGAGGGTCGCCACCGTCGCCCCGAGGTCGCCATAGTTGATCCGCGTCTGCACAGACAGCTCGATCTCGGCCGGGTCACGGCCCACCGCGGCGCAGTGCTCGCGCAGGACGCGCTGCTTATGCCGGAACTCCTCCACGCTCGCGGGCATGGAGTTCCACACGTTGGCATAGCGCGCCACGACCCGCAGCGTGAGTTGCTCGCCGGCGCCGCCGATGACGAAGGGCGGATACGGCTTCTGGATCGGCTTGGGCTCGCAGCGGGCCTCCTTGAGCTGGTAGTAGCGCCCGTCAAAGTCGGTGAGGCGCTGCGTGAAGAGCCGCCTGGTAAGCTCGCAGGCTTCGCCGAGGCGCCGGATGCGCTCGCCGGGGGTGTAGAGCGGGATACCCATGCTGTGGTGCTCGTACTCATTCCATCCGGCGCCGACACCGAACTCGAGGCGACCGCCCGAGATAACGTCGACGGTGGCGGCCATGTGCGCGTGGACCGCGGGATGGCGGTAGGTGTTGCCCGCCACCATCAGCCCGATGCGCAGGCGCGAGGTCTGCACTGCCAGGGCCGCCAGCAGCGTCCAGCCTTCGAAACACGGGCCGTCCAGGTCGCCCTGGATCGGCGCGAAGTGGTCGAACAGCCAGGCGTGCTCGAACGCAGGCGTCCGGTCGGCCTCCTGCCAGACCGTGCGCATCGCCTCGTAGGTCGTGTGCTGCGGCGCCGTCTTGATCCCCCATCGTAGCTTGGCCATCGCTCGTTCCCTCCTCTGCCCATCACCGCACCACGCAGTCACGGCCCGTTACCGCCTCTTGGGCCATGTCCGGCGCGGGGATGGCGTGCTCCCGCACCCTGACGATGTCTCTGGTCGGCGCGCTGCCGAAGTAGCGGCTATACTCCCGCGTGAACTGCGAGGTGCGTGGAACGACGACACGCTCATGCGCACCAGCTCGGCCAGCGCCTCGACGTTCATCGGCCAGGTGTAGTTGGCGCGCAGCCAGGCCACCGCCTGCGCGATCTTGTGCATGTTTGGACTCCGCTGCGCAACGTCAGGCGACAGCAGTGGCTCCACCGTCCTCACCGCTCATCGTTGTGCTGGAATCTGCGCACATGATATGACGTGACTCCGGCCGATGCTTGCCTGATCCTCCAGGATCTTGGCCTGATCCTCCACGTTTTCGACACCACCCGCGCCTGGTGATCAAGCGGTGCCCTCAGAGCCTGTTTGAAAAGGGGAGGGGTGAGGGGTACAACCCCTCACCCCTCCCCCGCCCGCCGCTGCGCGGGCCTGCTGAGAGGCTTTTCAAACAAGCTCTCAGGAGCGCGGCACGAGCTTGATCGTCACACTCCCAGCGCCGCGCGCGCCTGCCGGATCTGT
>DATMBA010000029.1:0-6441 GCA_035559635.1 Roseiflexaceae bacterium | reverse complement strand
GGGGCGCAGCCCCCGCGAAGATCTCCCCTCCGATTTCACAAATCCGTAGGATGGCTATGAGACCTATCACCTGTGGAGGTTTTGGTGGACATACGGATACGTGCGGCGGAGCGTTCGGACGAGCCGTTCCTGTGGGAGATGCTGTTCGAGGCGGCGCATATGGCGCAGGACGGCGCCACTGCGGCCGACGAGGCGCGCGCCCATCCCTACCTGGCGCGCTACCTGGCCGGCTGGGGCCGCCCGGACGACGTGGGGGTGGTGGCCGAGGAGGCGGGCACAGCGCGGCGGCTGGGGGCGGCCTGGGCGCGCCTGCTTGACCACGCGCCGGGCTCGGCCGCCGGTGCGGGCGAGGCGCTGCCCGAGGTGGCGATCGCGGTGGTCCCCGGGCTGCGCGGCGGGGGGATCGGGGGGCGGCTCATCCGCGGGCTGTGCGACGCGGCGCGCCTGTTCTACCCGGCGCTCGCGCTGACCGTGCGCGACGAGAATCCGGCGCGCCGGATGTACGAGCGCGCTGGATTCGTCGTGACGCACACCATCACCAACCGCGTGGGCGGGAGATCGGTGGCGATGCGCGCCGACCTGCTCGATGACCCGGCCGGAGGGCTGCGGCTCGTCGAGCCGGACGAGGCGTGGCGGCGCAGGTTCCAGGTGATGGCGCGCGAGTACCTGCTGGCGGGCGAGGACCGCTACGACGACGCCATAGACGGTTTCGACGCCCGTCTGGCGCGCATACGCCGCTACGCCGCCGGAGAGAACCTGCCGGAGGGCCACGTGCCCGGCTTCACCTACTGGGCCGTGGCGGGCGAGACGCTGGTGGGCGCCATCCGGCTGCGGCCGTACGCGCCGCCGCACCTGCAGGTCTATGGCGGCAATATCGGCTACGACGTGCGGCCGGCGCTGCGTGGGCGTGGCTGCGGCACGCGCATGCTGGCGCTGTGCCTGGAGCAGGCGCGAACGCTCGGCCTGGCGCGTGCGCTCGTCACCTGCGACGACGACAACCTCGCGTCGGCGCGGGTGATCGAGAAGAACGGCGGCGTGCTGGAAGATACGCGCTTCCACGAGCCGACGGGTAAGCTGGTGCGGCGCTACTGGATTGCGCTCGCCTGAATAGAGGAGGGCAGGGGGGTGATGACGTTTTACCAACTCATCGGGTCCGTGGCGCCCTCCCACGCCCGGCCGCTGAAGCGGCGGGCTAGCTCGTACCAAGCCCGCCTGCGCGGGCTGGGTCTCAGGCCGCGCAGGCCGGCCTTCGTGAGGGATAGCCCGCGGGTTTACCCGCCGGGCGTGGTGCCGCGCCAGTTACTCCATGAAATAGGACACATGCATCAGCCGCGGGCGAGCCGTGACCACGCCCGCCGGCGCGGGCTGCAGGCCGTGCACGACGACCTGTGCTTAAGCTCGCCCGCCCGTTCATGGGCCGGGCGGGGCGCCGCAGCGGCCCGACATGACGTCGCACCCTGTGGCGGATTGGCCATTGTGATCTTCTGCAGCGCGTGGTACCCTTTCCGCTGATACCCGTTGTTGGTTTGCCATGTGGAGCAGCACGGCGATCTGTTCCGCCATATCGGGGCGAGGAGTCTATGGCTTCAAGGGAAACCATCTACATCCTGGGTTCGGGTGCGGTCGGCTTCCCGCTGGCCGCGTCCCTTGCCGCCGCAGGGCGGAGCGTGGTCGCGGTGCGGACGAGCCGCGCTGATGTCCCGCATAGTACCATCACTGTGACCCTACAGAGCGGTGAGCAGCGCACGAGCACGCCGGTGGAGACCATCTCCCTCGCCAGGCTGCCCCGGCTCGAGGGGATCATCGTCATCGCTGCCAAGGCCTACGCCAACGAAGCGCTGGTGCGCGCGCTCGCCGACAAAGGCGCCGCCGGCCCGGTCGTCCTGATGCAAAACGGAATCGGGGTGGAGCAGCCATTCCTCGACGCCCGGTTCCCGGCGATCTACCGCTGTGTGCTGTACGTGACGAGCCAGGCGACCGCCGAGCACAACTTTGTGTTTCGCCCGGTGACCGCGTCTCCCATCGGCGTCATCACCGGCACGGAGGCTGAGCTGCAGCGGTGCGTCGATGCGCTATCCACCGCGGGATTTCCGTTTCGAGCGGAGGCGAACATCCGGCGCGAGAGCTGGAAGAAGGCCATCATCAACGCCGTCTTCAACTCCATCTGCCCCTTGCTCGAGGTCGACAACGGGATCTTCGCGCGGGATGCGGCCGCCGCCGGGCTGGCGCGGGAGGTCATCCGGGAGTGCGTCACGCTCACTGTTCGGCTCGGACTGGGGTTGAGCGAGCAGGAACTGCTGGAGCAACTGCTGCTCATCAGCACGCGCTCGGACGGCCAGCTGATCTCGACGCTCCAGGACATACGGCGCGGCAGACCGACGGAGATCGCGTTTCTCAACCTGGCGATCGCTCGGGTTGCCGCGTCGCTCGAGCCTGGCCTGCATCTGCCCTATGTTGCGCTGCTGGGGCAGCTGATCGCGGCCAAGTCCGCTCTGCACGCGCGCCAGAGCGCTTTCAGCGCAGAGATTGAGGGGTAGAGGGGCGGCTACGCCGGTACCACCCCTACCCCCGCATCACGCGGCCCAGGGGCGAGACGCGGGTCACCGGCCTGGGCTTGGGCGGATTGAGCAGCGCCAGCGGCCGCCCCACCTCGAAGCGGTAGGCCGGCACGCCCAGCTCGGCCAGTTGGGCCTCCAGCGCCTGCGTCGCCCGCTCGCCGCCGCGCGCAGAGACCAGCAGCGCCAGCCCGCCGCCAGGCCGCCCGCGCTGCCACTCCGCCAGCGCCGCCAGCCAGCCGCCGCCCGTATCCGGCGTCACAACGGCCAGCCCGGCGCCAACCATCTCCGCGCCCTGCGCCGCGCGCCCCTGGCGCACCACCTCGGCCAGCGGCAGCGACCCGGCGGCCTGCGCGTCCACCAGTTCGCCCAGGATGCGCCATAGCTGCCGCGGCCCGCGCCCGGGCGGCACCACCCGCCGCCGCCCGTCGTCCGCCAGCAGCCCCACCGCCCGCCCCTCGCCCAGCGCATGCGCCGCCAGCGAGGCCGCCAGTGCCACCGCTAGCTCCAGCGGTGAGTCCCAGGCATCCGCCCCAGACGGCGCGGCGACCACAGAGGACTGACCGTAGACTGCATAGGGATCGGCCACGTCCGCCTGCGGCTCGTCGGCCAGCGGTCGTCGGTCAGCGCTCCCGTACGATGCAGCGCGCAGGTCGAGCGCGATCCAGAGCGCGCCGGCCACTTCCTGATCGAACTCCTTGACCACCAGCTTCTGCTGGCGCGCCACGGTGGGCCAGTGGATGTGGCTCGGCATATCGCCCGGCACATAGTCGCGCAGCCCGCCGACGCTCGGCGTCAGTTGCTGCTGGAGCAGGTCAGTGCGTGCCAGGCCGCCGCGCTGCCCGCGCGGGAAGCGCAGCGCCGGCAGGCGCGCCAGGGGCGGGTAAATCACGATCTGCTCGGCCTCGCCCTGGCGCCAGGAGACCGCGAACACCCCGAGCGGGTCGCCGGTGCGCAGGCGCAGCGGCCCGAGGGTGTAGATCCCGCGGCGAGCGCAGGGGGCGCGGGTGGTCCAGCGCACCCGCTCGCCGATCCCGGCCGCCGCCACCCGCCGCCCGGTGTAGCGCGGTAGGGTCGAGGCGTCGTCGATCTCCAGCCAGAGCAGCGGCACGCGCGCGCGGTTCACCACCTCCCACTGCTCCTCCAGGTCGTCGCCCACCTGCGCCCAGGCACTCTCCAGCCGCCGCCGCAGCGTCACCCCGCGCCCGAGGGCGCGCGCCCACAGGTAGGCCGCCAGCGCCAGGAAGAGAAAGGCGTAGGCCGCGAAGAACAGCCAGCGGTAGGGCGCCATCAGCGCCAGCAGCAGCAGCGCCGGCCCTGGCACGAGCGCCCACGGCTGGGCCAGCGAGAGGCGGCCGTGCAGCGTCAGCCACCTTGCGAAGGCTGAACGCTGAAGGCTGAACGCTGAACCGAGCCGGCGCAGGTTGTCGAAGAGCACGTTCATTCAAGCTGGACGCTAAGTTCGACTTCGAGTTGCTGTTCAGCGAACGGGTCTGGGAATGGGCCAAGATCCTGATCGTCGGCGCCATCCTGGCACCAGGCAAGCGTACCGTCAGTGCGGCCTTGCGGGTGATGGAATTGAGCAAGGAAGCGCAGTTCCAGAACTACCATCGTGTGCTCAACCGCGCTGTCTGGTCGCCACCAGCAGCCAGCCGTATCCTGCTGCGTCTGCTAGTTGCTACCTTCGTTCCGCCCGCCGCGCCCATCGTGCTCGGTCTCGACGGCCATATCGAGCGTTGGCGCGGCGCCAAGATTGCTGCCAAAGGCATCTATCGCGACCCGGTACGCTCATCGCGCTCGTTCGTTGTCAAGACCAGCGGCTTGCGCTGGCTCTCGATGCTGCTGCTCGCGCCCATTCCATGGGCCAAGCAGGTGTGGGCACTGCCGTTCCTGACGGTCCTTGCGCCCTCGGAACACTATCATCAGGAGCGCGGGCAGCGCCACAAGTTGCTCCCCGACTGGGCGCGCCTGACCGATGCCTTAGCCTACGCCGCCTGAGCGGCGCGAATGGATAAAGTCGAACTTAGGTCCCCACTTGCAGCGCCAGCGTGATCTCGTGCGCCTCGGCGGCGGCCTGGATCTCGGCCAGCGCCGCGCGCAACTGCGCGGGCGAGAGGCGCCCGGCGCGCCGCCCCTGGATCAGCTGCAGCTGGAGGCTCGTCAGGGCTGCGGTGGCCCCGTCCCGATCCCCACTCGCCAGGGCCCGCTCGGCCGCGTCCAGGCTCGCGGCCAGCACGGGATCCGGCTCGCCCAGCAGGCCGCGCAGCCGTCCAAGGGATGTACCGGCGGCCGGCGCATCCGTCCCACCCGCGGCAGGGGTGGCTGGCCCGGCAGTGGCCGGTGGCGGCCCCCCTCCCGCAGCAGGCGCGGTTGGCACGGCGGTGGCCGCCGCTAAGGTGCCCCCCGCGCCTGTGCGTTCGCGCCCGCCGAGCGCGGCGAGCACCACCCCCACCAGCAGCAGCACCGCCAGCAGCACGCCCAGGACGGGGAGCGTCGAGCGATGACGCGGTGCTGCGTGCTGCGTGCTGCGTGCTGCGTGCTGCGTGCCGGACACCCTCGGGGCGGCTGAGTACGGAGCGCTGGCCGCGTCGGTCCCTTCGCTGGCGCTCAGGGCAGGCTTCGGTCCTCGGTTGTCGGTCCCCGGTCCTCCGGCGGTCCTTGTCTGCGGCCGCTGCCAGGCGGTGGTCGGCAGGGTGTGGATGTCGGCGGGGGCGGGCGCGCTGGCCGCGGCACCCGGCCCCGGCCAGGCCGCCTCGAGCGCGCGGGCCAATTCACCGGCGCTGGTGAAGCGCTCCTCGGGCTGCTTCGCCAGCGCGCGCCGCACCACCGCCTCCACCGCCGGCGGGACGCTGGCGCGGAGCGGCTGGAGCGGGGGCGGCGCCTCCTGCAGGTGCCTGAGCACAATCCCCAGCGGCGTGTCGCCCTCGAACGGCGGCCTCCCGCCGATCAACTCGTAGAGCACCACCCCCAGTGCGTAGATGTCGCTCGCCGGGGTGAGCGGCTCGCCGCGCGCCTGCTCGGGGGACACGTACACCGGCGTGCCGAGCACCATCCCGGTCTGCGTCTGCGTCCCGTCGCCGGTGGTGGCCTTGGCGATCCCGAAGTCGGTCAGGACGACGTGGGGGTCAGGGGGTGAGGGGGGAGGGGCGCCGTCTCCCGACGTACGGAACAGCACGTTGGCCGGCTTCACGTCGCGGTGGATGATCCCGGCCGCGTGGGCGGCGTCGAGCGCATCGGCGAGCTGGCGCAGTACGGCCACGATCTCGCGGCGCGGCATAGGCTGGCCGCGCGCCGCAAGCTCCTTGAGGCGTTGGGCCAGCGTCGGGCCGGGGAGCAACTCCTGGACCATGTAGACCACCCGGCCCTCGACGCCGAAGTCGTAGACGTGGACGATGTGCGGATGGCGCAGGCGGGCGATCAGGCGCGCCTCCTGGCGGAAGCGTTCGACGAAGCCGGGCTGCGCGGCGGCGGCGTCCGAGAGCACCTTGATCGCCACCGGCCGCTGCAGGTTGTGGTCGAAGCCGCGGTAGACGCTGGCCATGCCGCCGCTGCCGATCAGGGCCTGCACCTCGTACGCGCCGATGCGCGCGCCCAGAATGTTGAAGGGGGTGAGCACTCGCAGTCCTCAATCGTCCTTGCCGCGGCCGCGCCCATTCCCGCGGCCGCCGTCCTCCAGGATCACCTGGAGGCCGAGGGCGTCGGCCACGGCGGCGATGCTGTTGAGCACCTGCTGGCCGAATCCGGCGTCCATCTTGCCCTCGCGCACCAACTCGATCGTGCGCTGCGCCATGTCGCGCAGCTTGTCGCCAGCCTTTTCGGGCTTTTCTTTGCCCAGCTCGCGCTCGAACTCATCGAGCTTCTTGAGCAGGTCGCGCCCCTCCTTGTC
>DATMBA010000028.1:0-12448 GCA_035559635.1 Roseiflexaceae bacterium | reverse complement strand
AAAGCAATACCTTTCAAATACGGGAGGTGTGGAGGGCTTCGCCCTCCACACCCCCACCGGGAAGGGGTTCGCGGGGGCCTGCGGCCCCCGCCCCCCCCCACGCTGCGGGCAGCGCCCGCTTATTTGAAAAGTATTGGCACTAAACGCCCATCCGCATACCGCGGGGAGGGGGCAGGGGAGGGCTGCCCCCTCCCCTTCGTGCCTTCGTAGTTAACGCCAGGCCCGCCCCGGCCCCTCGACGATTCGCCCCGGCGTCGCCCCGGTGTGTTCGCCGTCCCTGAGCGCCTGCACACCGTTCACCCACACGTCGCGCACACCCGTGGAAAGCTGGTGCGAATCCTCGAAGGTGGCGCGGTCAGCGATCGCCTGCGGGTCGAATACCACCACATCCGCGAAGCAGCCGGCGCGCAGCAGGCCGCGCGCGCGCAGCCCCAGGCGGTCCGCCACCGCCGAGGTCATCTTGCGCACCGCGTCCTCCAACTCCAGCAGACCGGCCTCGCGCACATAGCGCCCGAGCACGCGCGGGAAAGTGCCGTAGGCGCGCGGGTGCACTGGCCCATGCCCGGCCGCCCAGGCCGGGTCCAAGCCGCCCGCGTCGGTAGCCACCTTGATCCACGGCAGCCGCAGCTGCATCCGCACGTTCTCCTCGCTCATGGTGAAGTAGATCGTGCTGATCCGCTGCCGCTCGGCCAGCAGCAGGTCCATCACGGCGTCCGGCCACTCCTGCCCGCGCATGGCGGCGATCTCGGAGAGGCGCCGCCCCACGTACTGCCTGTGCTCGGGCAACTCGAAGCCCACCGGCATCACCGCCTCCGGCCCGTTGGCCGCCACCATCGCCTCCCAATCCCCGGCGGGGTGGAGCAACTCGGCCCGGATACGCGCCCGCACCTGCGGGTTGGCCAGGTTCTGGTACAGCTTGCCGTCGGCGTCCGCCCACGGCGGCAGCACGGCGGTCAGCCCGGTGCCCGAGGCCGCGTAGGGGTACATGTCGGCCGTCACGTCCAGCCCGCTCGCACGAGCCGCCTCGACCATACGGATCACCTCGGGCAGCTTGTGCCAGTTGTCCCGCCCGGAAGCCTTCAGGTGGTAGATCTCCACCGGCAGCCCGGCGATCCGCCCGATGTCGATCGCCTCGGTGATGCCCTCCAGCAGGTGCGCGCCCTCCGAGCGGATGTGGGTGATGTACACCCCGCCGTAGCGCGCCACCACCTTGCACACCTCGATCAACTCATCGGTCTCGGTGAAGGCGTCCGGCGGGTAGATCAGCGCGTAGGAGACGCCGAACGCGCCGTCCTCCATCGCCTCGGCCATCACGCGCCGCATGATGTCCAGCTCGCCCGCCTCGGCCACGCCCATGCGCATGCCGCAGGCGTAGCGCCGCAGCGTGCCGCCGCCCAGGAACGAGCCAACGTTCGGCGTCACGCCGTGGGCTATCAGCGCCTCCAGCCAGTCGCGCAGGCGTCGCCAGGTGCGGGCGCGCTCCGGCCAGCCCGGCGCGTGGTGGGTGAAGAGCGCCCCATCCATCGGGTCCGCGATACGCCCGCCGAAAGGCGCGGGCGTCCAGGCCTCGCCCATGATCTCGGTCGTGACGCCCTGGGTCACCTTCGAGAGGCTGCGGCCGTCGATCATGAGCGGCAGGATCGAGTGGCTCTGGATGTCGATGAACCCGGGGCACACCACCATCCCGGCGGCGTCCACCGTCTCGCGCGCTTGCTCGGCCGGGATACGCCCGGGCGGCGTCACGGCGGCGACGCGCTCCCCGGCGAGCGCCACGTCGCCATAGAACCAGGGGTTGCCGCTGCCGTCCACCACCCGCCCACCGCGGATCAGCACGTCGAAGGGCATACGACCTCCTAAAAATGAGGCGTGATGCACAGTCCGTAATTCGTAATCCGTGATCCGCGATGCGTGATGCGGCTTCCGAAAAACGCCTCACGCCTCACGCCTCACGCGCTACGCTCCCACGCTCACCGCCCGGCGCGCGCAGCGCCCGATCGCTTCCAACAGCTCCTCCACCGTGAACGGCTTGTGGACCACCCCGCAGGCGCCCGCGGCCACCAGTTGGTCGTCCTGGTAGCCGCCGCCGTGGCCGCTGATCGCCAGCACCAGCGCGCGCGAGTCCGCGGCCCGCAGCCGCCGCACCAACTCCACACCGCCCATGCCGGGCATCACCACGTCGCTGATTACCAGGTCAAAGGGCTGCCGGCGGTAGGCCCGCAGCGCAGCGTCGGCGCTCGCCGCCACCGTCACCTCCTGGCCGTGACTCTCTAGCAGGCGCTGCAACGCCTCCGCCACATCTGGCTCGTCGTCCACCAGCAGGATGCGCATCGGCGGCAGCGCGCGTGGCCGGGGCCGCGGCTCAGGCTCGCGCACCGGCGCGACCACCGGCAGGCGCACCACCATCGTTGTACCCTCGCCTGGCGTGCTGTACGCCTGCAGCGTCCCGCCGTGGCCCTCCACGATTCCGAGGCTGATCGCCAGGCCCAGGCCAGTGCCCGGCGTAGTGCTGCCGTTCAGGGGGCCCTTGGTGGTCACGAAGGGCTGGAAGATCTGGTCGATCAGATCCTCGGGGATACCGTGCCCGGTGTCGGAGACGCGCAACTCGATCGTCTGCTCCTGGGGCTGGCCCAGGCTGATCGTGAGCATCCCACCGCCGCACTCGCGCATCGCATCGCGCGCGTTGTTGATCAGATTCAGCAGCACCTGCGCGATCTGGCCCGGGTCGCAGAGCGTCTCCGGCGTCGGCTCCAGCCGGCGCACCACCGTGATGGAGTCCTTGGCCAGCTCGCGCTCCACCAGCGCCAGCGTCTCCTCCACCACCATCCCGATCAGGTACGGCACGCGCTGCGAGTCGCGCCGGCGGGCGAAGGTCAGCAACCCGCCGGTGATGCTGCGCCCGCGCATCGAGAGGCGCACCGCCACCTCCAGCGCCTCGTCCTTGTCACGCACATCGTTGCTTGTCAGCCCGAGCTGTGCGAAGCCCAGCAGCCCGGCCAGCAGGTTGTTGAACTCGTGGCCGATACCGGCCGCGAACGTCCCCAGCGCCGCCAGTTTCGAGGAGCGGATCAACTCGTCCTGCTTGGTGCGCAGCTCGCCCAGTAGCTGCTCGCGCTCCGCCGCCAACTCGGCCTGCTCGCGCGCCAGCACCTCGTTGCGCCGGCTCTGCGTCTGCAGGTCGGCGATCGCCTGGAACCAGCGCGACATCAGGACGAGCGGCAGGATGCAGACCGGCAGCAGCCACGGGTTGCTCGCCCACATCACGGCCGCGAGCGCCCCAAACGGCATCGTGGCGAAGTGGACCCAGTGGACTGCGCGGTAGCTATCTCGTAGCACGTGCAGCACGGGCCGCTGGGTGACGAACGCGAGGATCGTCGCCACCAGCAGCGTGTTCACGCCGTAGTAGCTGACCGCCATGCCGCCGAACGCCACTAGCCCGCCCGGGCCGGAGAACGACGGCGCACCCGCCGGCACAAGCGCGAGGTGGATGTGCGCCAGCACGACGAAGATAATGCAGCGCACCGCTACGTTGAAGAGCGCCTTAAACCAGACCCGCCGACGCAGCGCCTCGACGACCAGCGTGCCGATCAGGACGACGGCGATCCCGGGTGTGCCGGCCACCGCCGCGAGGAAGATCGTCGGCGCGTCCACGATCGTCATCGACACCTGGTTGCCGGGCTCGACTTCGAAGAGAAACTCGTAGAAATCTGCGAGCGCGTACAGCGGCAGGCAGACCGCCAGCAGCGCGAGCAGCACGGGGGAGTACTGAGCGCTGGACAGTGTCAGCACCAGGATGAGAGCCGCGCTGCACCAGATAGTGATGAGGTAGACGCGCGTTGCACGCGAGAGGCTCTTCATCGCGACGCTCGGCCATAATGCAAAGAGCAGGAAAGGAATAGCTCCCTTCCTGCCCACACGGATCGAGACCTATGGCTGTCCTCTACGCCCACTTGGTGTCGGCGCCGGCAGCCAACAGGAACGAGGCGAGCGCCCCGAGAATCAGTGCAACCTTCCAGTACGCTGTCTTGATGGTCCACTTCATAGGGAGACCCCTTTCTTCGCTGTAGGAAGAGATTGTCCGGGTGTACCTTAGGGTCCCCTCCGCTCCGCTTCGGGCGCTCGCCCTCCTTCCTGACGAGCAGAACGACCTGCCGCCGTATCGATCCGTGCAGGCATCTATATACCACATCTTCACTTTTAATGCAAGTTAAACTTTTATCACCCATGGTTGCACCCTACGACGACAGCTCGTCTTCCACCCCACAGCGCTCGGAGACCGGCACCCACGCAGAAGCCCTCCGGTATGGGAGAGTTCGGGAGGGCGCAGCTCTCCCGAACCCTCCCACCAAACCGGAGGGTAGGTGGGGCTGTTTAGCGCTCGGCCTGAACCGTGCCGCGCAGCAGACTCGGCAGGCGCCGGTTCACCGCATCCAGCACCGCACGCGCCGCGGCCACCCCCGTATCGCCGCGCACCACGCTGATGCCGAGCAGTGTCTCGAGCGCCTCCTCCACCAACAACGACACATGCGCCAGGCACACGTCCAACTCACCGAACGGCTGGCGCTGCACGCGCTCGATCTGGAAGGTTCCGCGCATCCCCACCAACTGCCCAAGTGCATCGATCGTCGCCCGCCCCACCAGGCTCTCGGCCGTCTCGCCCTCGCCGGCGGCCTGCGCCACGCCGCGCACCTGCCGCTCGCCGGTGGAGAGCGTCACCGTCACCGGCGCGCCGGCCTCCTGCTCACGCCCCACCTGCACGAGCTGCACACGCGAGCCGGCCGCCAACCCCGGGTGCTCGGGCACCTGCACCAGGCTGATCTTGCGGTGGTTGAGCCGCACTCCACCGCGCACGTACAGGATGGACTCGATGTCCCGCACGATCGCCTTGGCGCTGCGCTCGGGCGTGCCTACCACGTGCAACTCGTCGATCTGGCCGTCGCCGTCCCGCACTACGCGCACCGCCTGTACGCCGCGCACGTGCATCACCAGCCGCTCGATCGCCGCCGGCTCACCAGAGGCTTGCTCCTGTGTCATCGTGGCACCTTCTGATGTTTGTCATGGGGAGGGACAGGGAGGACCAGGCCCTCCCTGCCCCTCTCGCTTTCACATCCGTCTCGTATGCGTAGCCATGGGTTCGCTGCGCGGCCTCCAGCTTGACCGTCTGGGGAGGCGCGGAGGGGCAAAGCCCTTCCAAAAAAGATGTTCTGTGGGGGCCGTAGGCCCCCACACCCCCATGCGCCTTCGCGTGGACGGTCACGTCCGCGCGAACCTTGTCTTAGGAGACAGATGGGTTGCAGGGAGGGCTATGCCGTCCCTGTCCCTCCCATGTTCACGTTCGTCACAGGCACACCCGCCCGACCTCGCATCGTCTGCCAGCACAGGATGCACACCCCCAGCGTCAGCAGCACGTCCCCGATGCTATAGACCGTGGCGAACGGCACCCAACCCGGCACCGGCAGGATGTCTGTGAGCAGCCAGAGCTGCGTGCCCGTCCCGGCCGCCACCGAGTTATTGTGGACCGCCGGCCCGCTCGCCGGCAGAAGCTCGATCGTGCCGGCGATCTGCGCCGCCGGGAGCCAGAGCGGCATATAGCCGCCATTGGCGACGATCGCGGCAGTGTTCAGCACCACGCCGGCCGCCATCAGCGCAATCCCCGGCAGGTGGCGGTTGAAGGCCACCCAGACGACCAGGAGCGCCATCGACAGCACGTACAGCGCCGTGGTGGCCGCGCCCACCAGAGGGGCGCCCAGGAACGGCGTAAAGATCAGCAGCTGCAGCGCGAACGCGCCCAATGCGAGCGGCAGCAGCCGCACGCGCAGAGTGGCGAAGCGCTCCAGCGACCCGCCGCGCACGAGCGCGACGGCGATCACAGTGATGACGATCAGGGCTCTCAGCATAGACACACTCGTAGAAAACGTCGGTCCGAACAGCTACCAGCCTATTGTACCGCAATCGGCAAGGGGCGTACGACAGCCGTCTTGTGCCGGAATGCACAAGAAATCGTTGCCGGACTGTAACATCAGGAAGCCCGATCCCCACTTGCGCGGCAGGGTGCGCTGCGCCATACTGATCCGGAGACCCGCCGACGAGCGATTGGCAGTACACACTATGATCGATCTCCGCACGACCTACCTGGGCATACAGCTGAGCAGCCCGCTGGTGGCATCGGCCTCGCCGCTCTCGCGCAGCGTCGATATGGTCCGTCGCATGGAGGACGCCGGCGCTGGCGCGGTTGTGCTCTTCTCGCTGTTCGAAGAACAGATCGCCCACGAGAGCCGCGAGCTCGACCACTTCCTGGAGAGCACCGCGCATCACCATGCCGAGTCACCCTCCTACTTCCCGGACCTCGGCAGCTACAGCATCGGCCCCGAGGAGTATCTGCAGCACATCCAGCGGCTCAAGGCGGCGGTGCGCATCCCGGTGATCGCCAGTCTCAACGGCGTCTCCCCCGGCGGTTGGGTGGAGTACGCCCGGCTGATAGAGCAGGCTGGCGCCGACGCACTTGAGTTGAACATCTACTACCTGCCCACCGCCACAGAGCTGAGCGGCGGCGAGGTGGAGGAGTCCTACATCCAGCTGGTCCAGCGCGTGCGCGCCAGCGTCAGCCTCCCGATCGCCGTCAAGCTCGGGCCGTTCTTCAGCTCCATCCCGCACATGTGCCGACGCCTGGTGGAGGCCGGCGCCGGTGGGCTGGTGCTCTTCAACCGCTTCTACCAGCCGGACTTCGACCTGGAGGCGCTCGAGGTGGTGCCGAACCTGAAGCTCAGCACCTCGGACGAGCTGCGCCTCCCGCTGCGCTGGATCGCGATCATGTACGGCCGCCTGCGCTGTGACTTCGCGCTCAGCAGCGGGGTGCACACCGCCGAGGACGCGCTCAAGGCCATGATGGCCGGTGCAAGCGTCGCGATGCTCACCTCGGCCCTGCTGGCACGCGGCGTCGGCCGGCTCGGCACCATCCTCGGCGACATGCGCTCCTGGATGGAGGAACACGAGTACGACTCGATCGCCCAGATGCGTGGTAGCATGAGCCAGCGCGCAGTGGCAGACCCGGCAGCGTTCGAGCGCGCGAACTATATGCGCGCCCTGCAGTCCTTTTCATAGCCTAGAGAAAGAGGGACGCCATGCGTGACCTGATCATTATTGGCGGCGGCGCTGCTGCCCAATCGGCGGCGATCTACGCGCTCGGCAAGCAGCTCGACGTGCTGATGATCTACGAGAACCTCGGCGGCAAGGCCGGCTGGCGCCAGAACCTGATCGGCCAGGTCGAGGTGGAGTATCTGGCAGGCGAGGAGGTGGTGCGCCTCTTCGAGCGCCGCATCACCCACGTCCAGGGCGCCACCCTGCGCGACCACGTCACCAGCGTCTCGAAGGAGGCCGGCGTCTTCCACGTCGAGACGGCGCATCACGGCGTCCACGAGGCGGCGGCGGTGATCGTGGCCACCGGTGCCACCCCCCGCGGGCTGAACGTCCCCGGCGCCCAGGAGCTGCTCGGCCAGGGCCTCGGCTACTCGGTCACCACTCACGCCCACCTGCTGGCCGGTAAGACCGCCGCGGTGATCGGCACCTCGCTGCGCGCTCTGCGCGGCGTGGCCGAACTGTCCCGCACAGCCGAGAAGATCTACCTGATCATCCCCGACACCACCGGCATGTCCACGCCGATGGTGCGCGCCATGGCCAACCGCCCCAACGTCGAGGTGCTCGCCGGTGCCAGGGTCCTCGAGGTCGTCGGCCCGATGAATGTGGAGGAGTTGGTGGTCTCCCACGACGGCCGCCAGCGGCGCCTGGCGGTGGACGCGGCCTTCATCGACTTGGGGCTGACGCCCAACAGCGCGATGGTCAAGAAGATCGTCCAGACGAACCAGGACGGCTTCATCTGGGTGGACGAGCGCAACGCCACGACGCTGCCCGGCCTGTTCGCCGCCGGCGACGTCACCACCGCCTTCGGCGAGCAGGTGCTGATCGCCATCGGCGACGGCGCCCGCGCGGCCCTCAGCGCCTACGACTACCTGCTGGCCCGCATGCACTCGGTGGAGAGCGAGGGGGCGGATTGACAGCGGATAGGGGGCGGATTAGCAGATAATCGGATAGGGACGGATAGAGGCCACGCTCGTCTGCAGGCACGAGGTGGGGCTACGCGGTGCGCATCCTCCAGATCTATAAGGACTATCCTCCCGTTCTAGGTGGGATCGAGGGCCACCTGCGCGACCTATGCGAGGGGTTGGCGGCGCGCGGCCACGAGGTGACGGCACTGGTGACGAGCCTGGACGCCCGCACGCGTATCGAGCGCCCGCGCCCCGGCCTGGCAGTGTTGCGTGCGGCCCGCGCGGCCCACGCCGCCTCCACACCCCTTAGCCTGGCGATGCTCAGCCTGGCTCGTGCCGCCCGCGCCGATGTCGTCCACCTGCACTTCCCCTACCCCCCCGGCGACCTGGCGACCCTGGCGGTGCCAGGAGCCCCGCCGCTCGTGGTGACCTACCACAGCGACATCGTGCGCCAGCGCACGCTGCTGCGCCTCTACCGGCCGCTGCTGGCGCTCACCCTGCGCCGCGCCGCCCGCATCATCGCAACCAGCGATAATTATGTCAAATCATCGCCCTTCCTGCGCCCGCACGCCGCGAAGTGCGCGGTGGTGCCGCTGGGGGTGGACGTGCGGCGCTTCGCGCCAGCCGACGAACGACCAACAACCAACGAGCAACGACGGCCCGCCGCTGAATCCCAGGTCAGCGTGCAGGAGCATGACGAAAGCCCTCCCCCCGCACATTCGTCGTTCGTCGTTCGTCGTTCGTCACCTACCATCCTCTTCGTTGGCCGCCTGCGCTACTACAAAGGGCTGCACCTGCTGCTGGAGGCCATGCCGCGCGTGGACGCCACACTGCTGATCGCGGGCAGCGGGCCGGAGCAGGGGCGGCTGGCAGCGCAGGCGGCGGCGCTCGGGGTGGCGGGGCGGGTGCGCTTCCTCGGCGACGTGCCGGACGAGGCGCTGCCGGCGCTCTACCGCGCGGCGGACGTCTTCGTGCTGCCGGCGCACCTGCGCGCCGAGGCTTTCGGCATCGCGCTGGCAGAGGCGCTCGCGAGCGGCCTGCCGTGCGTCAGCACCGCGCTGGGCACCGGCACCAGCTTCGCCAACCTGCACGGCGTCACCGGGCTGGTCGTCCCCCCTGGCGACCCGCAGGCGCTCGCCGGGGCCCTCAACACCCTCCTGGACAACCCGGCGCTGCGCGCGCGCTACGGCCAGGCCGCCCGCCAGCGCGCGCTGGAGCTCCTCTCGCAGGAGAAGATGCTGGATGGGGTAGAGGCGGTCTATAAAACGCTGATAGTAAAAGGGGAGGGGCAGGGAGGGCAAAGCCCTCCCTGAAACCCACCCGGTTCAGCGCACGCGAGTCGAACGCTGAACGCTGAACGCTGAACCACGATCGGGGCATGATCGCAGCTGTACGGCTGCGATCATGCCCCATCTTCAGCATTCATCCTTCAGCCTTTAGCGTTTCGATGACCTCGCCGATGCGCCGCACCACCGCCGGGTCGGTCACGACGCCGAAGTCGAGCATGAAGTGGGTGACCCCCAGGTCCGCATAGGCCCGCAGACGCTCGACCGTCTGCCGCGCCGAGGCCGCATCCGTCGGCGGCGGCAGCTCCACTTGGACGCTCTTGACGATCGTCGCGATGTCGCGCCCCACGGCCTCGCAGTGGCTGCGCAGCACTTCGAGCTTGCGCGCGTAGGCCTGCGGCCCACCGCCGTAGTTCCACCAGTCGGCCTGCTGGGCCACCAGGCGCAGCATCAACTGCTCGCCCCCACCGCCGATCAGGATGGGCGGCGGCGGGTCAGGCTTCGGCTCGCACGGCAGGTCACGCACCTGATAGTACCGGCCCTCGAAGGTCGCCCGGCGCTGGGTGAACATGGCACGGATGACGCGGATGGCCTCCTCCAGCTGCCGCACGCGCACGGCTGGTGGCTCGAAGGCGAAGCCGTGGCGCCGATACTCGTCTTCGCGCCAGCCGGCGCCGATCCCCAGCACCAGGCGGCCGCCGCTGAACGCATGCAGCGTCTTGGCCATATGGGCCAGGATCGCGGGGTGGCGGTAGTTATTGCACAGCACCAGCCCGCCCACCTGCAGCCGGGGGAAAGTCGCGGCCAGCCAGGTGATCGTCGTCCAGCACTCCAGGTACGGGTCGTCCAGCCGGTCGAAGCCGTACAGGTGGTCGGCGGCCCAGACCGAATCGAAGTGCTCGGCCACGGCCGGCAGCACCGCGTCCAGTTCCTGGATGACGATCGGCTGCCCACCGCTCTCCGGCACGCCGATAACAGGGGCGATCCAGCCGAAATGGAAGTTGGGCATATGCTCCTCCGAACGCTAACCGCTAAGGCAAGGTTCGCGCTCACTTGACCGGTCGCGCGCACGCGCATGGGGGTGTGGGGGCCTGCGGCCCCCACACAATCTCGTTTTCGGAGGGGCTTCGCCCCTCCGAGCCTCCCCAAACGGTAAGGCGAGCAGCCGCGCAGCGAACCGTGGCTAAAGGCTAAACGCTCCACGGGGCATAATCGAAGCAGTGCTGCGTCGATTATACCCCGTGGAGCGTTCACGACTCAGCGCTCAGGCTTCAATCGCAGCAGTACAGCATCGATCATGTCCCGGGTATGTATCCTTTAGCGTTGAGCCTTTAGCCTTCAAAACAGCAGGTTCGCCAGCCGCTTGCGCCCCTCGACCACCAGCGGGTGTTCGTCGCCGAGGGCGGTGAAGAGCGCTAGCAGCGTCTTGCGGGCGGCGTCCTCGCGGAAGGCGCGGCTGCGTTGGACGATCGCCAGCAGCTGCTCTATGGCGTCGGCATAGCGCTGGCCGCGCACCTGATGGGCCGCGAGCGCATAGCGCGCCTCGAGGTCGTTCGGGTTCTCCTCCAGGCGCTCGAGCAGCGCGCTAGGGCTGCCCTCGGCCTCGGCCACCAGCTGCCCGAGCGCCAGCCAGGCTTGCGCGCGCGGGTACTGTGGCGTGCCGGGGGGGACCTTCTGCAGCAACTCCGCGCCCGCCGGGTCGCCAGACGCCACCAGCAGCCGCCCCAAACCGAACAGCGCTGGCGCGCTGGCGGGGTCCAGCGTGAGCGCCTGGCGGTAGCGCGCCTCGGCCATCTTCGGGTTGGCCGCCTCGAGCGCCGCGGCCTCCTCGGCCAACTGCTCGGCCGGGGGCGCGGCCGGCGGGGCCACGCGCCTGAGCCAGGCACGGACCTGGGACTCAGGCAGCGCGCCGGTGAACTCGTCCACCACCTGGCCATTGCGGAAGGCCTTGACCGCCGGGATGCCCTGGATGCCGAACATCCCCGCCAGCCGCGGGTTATTGTCCACGTTGAGCTTGGCGAGCACGAAGGCGCCCTTGGCCTCTGCGGCCAGCTTCTCCAGCACCGGGCCGAGCACCCGGCACGGGCCACACCAGGGCGCCCAGAAGTCCACCACCACCGGCACCTCGCGCGAGCGCTCCAGCACCGCGCTGCGGAAGGTGCGCTCGTCCACCTCGATCACATGGCCGGCGGCGGGTTTGGCGTTGGTCGTCGTCACAGTCGTCCCTCCTGGAGGGGTACGGGGAGGCGAAGCCTCCCCGAATTATACCAGAGAGAAGTGCATCAGCGCCCACACCTGCGGGGTCAGCAGGTCATCCAGCGCCTGCGCCAGGGCCACCATCGCTTGCTCGGGGAACGGCTGCGGCGGGATGGGCTGGCGTCCGCCGCGCAGCAGCAACAGCGGCGCGCCGCGGTCCTGCGGCAGGCCCGCTAACTCCTGCGCCTTCAGCAGCGCCTCCGGCAGCCCGCCAAGCGCGTCCACCAATGCCAGTTCGTGCGCCTCCTGCCCGAGCCACACCCGCCCACCGGCCAGCGGCTCCAGCCGCTCCTCGGCTATGCCGCGCCCGGCGCGCACGCGCGCCTTGAAGTCCTCGTAGTAACCGAACACCATCTCGCGCACCGCCGCGCGCTCGCCCTCGGTGGGGGCGCAACTCACGTCCAGGAAGCCGCTGTTGGCGCCGCGGCTCAGCACCACAGTGTTCACCCCGGCGCGCTCCAGCGCCCCCTCCAGCACCGGCCGCAGCATGAACACGCCGATGCTGCCGGTCACCGTGCCGGGCTGCGCCACGATCGCCGAGGCCGGCACGCTGATGTAGTACCCGCCCGATGCCGCCGCGTCCCCCATGGCCACCACCACCGGCTTCTGCTGCCGCAACCGCAGCACCTCACGCCAGATCAGGTCCGAGGCGAACACGCCGCCGCCGGGTGAGTTGACGTACAGCACCACCGCAGCCACCCGCCGGCTGCGCTCGGCCTGGCGCAGCGCCTGTGTCACGCTCTCGGCCCCCGCCACCCGCGCGCCCAGCAGCGGGACAGGGAGCGGCAGGCTGCGGCTGCGCCCGCTCGCGATCATGCCCTCCACCGCCACCATGCCCACCATCCGCCGCTGGAAGCGCACCGGCGG
>DATMBA010000027.1:0-1031 GCA_035559635.1 Roseiflexaceae bacterium | reverse complement strand
CGGGGCTGCGCCCCGCCGAAAAAGATGGGCTGTGGGGGCCTACGGCCCCCACAGCCCCATTTTCGAGCGGGCGAAAGCCCTTCGGCACCCCCGGGCGGCCGTCCGCCGCCATGGCCTCGCGCCTTCGTGTCTTCAGGCCTTTGTGCCTTCGTGGTTCGTCAAAGCCATCCTTGCAACCCATGCGAACATATGTTATGGTAATGCTCATCCCGGCGGGGGCCAGGGTGTCCGCTGGGCCCAGATATGTAACAGGACATACGCGGTGGCACCGCCCCGCGCCCCCGATTCGTGGGCGACCGCGTACGTCCTGATAGGTAAGGGGAGCGCGCGGGAAGGCTCTTCGAAAAAACCCTTCTCCGGGAACACGGGGAGCGCGCGGGGGTGCCCCGCGCACAAAACCTTTGATCACTGGATCACCCGTAGGGCAGTAGCGCGCAGCGGAGCATGTCATGGCGAAGGCAAAGCAGGCGGCCGGCGGGCGCAGGCGGGCGGCGCAGCGCAAGAAGGCCCCGCCGCCGATGTTCGAGCTCTCGCTGCGTCCCGAGCATCAGCGTGAGCTGTTCGCGCTGGCGCTGATCGCGCTCGCGTTGGTCACGATCGTCTTCTATCTCACCGGCAGTGCCGGGGTGGTGGGCGCCACCTGGGTGGAGTTCACCCGCTACGCGCTCGGCTGGGGCGCGCTGCTGGTGCCGCTCTCGCTCGGCCTGCTGGGCATCGCCATCCTGGTGCAAGAGCACTTCGAGGGTTCGCCGCTCACGGGCGCCAACGTGCTCGGCACCCTGCTGGTGCTGGTGGCGCTGCTCACGCTGCTCGAGTTCGGCCTGCCGGCGCGCCAGGGCTGGGAGGACCGGCCCGGCGAGGGCGGCGGCGTGGCGGGCTACGCCATACTCACGCTGCTCACCGGCGCTATCGGCCGCCCGGCCTCCTTCGTGCTGATCTGCATCCTCGGGCTGGCCGGCGTGATGCTGACCTTCGACATCACGCTGCACGAGCTCATCCACGGCACGCGGGACGGGCTGGCGCGCTTCTGG
>DATMBA010000026.1:0-3087 GCA_035559635.1 Roseiflexaceae bacterium | reverse complement strand
GCCGCCCACCCCGGCGCCCTCGCCTGTGCCGCCCACGCCCGTGCCCGCGCCCGCGCCGGTGGCTGCCGTGGCGCGGGACTTCGAGTTCGCGCCGAAGCAGCTCACCGTCAAGGCCGGCACGGTGGTGACCTGGACGAACGGCGGCGCGCAGCCGCACAGCGTCACTGCGGTGGACAAGTCGTTCGACACCGGGCTGTTCGGACCAGGCGAGTCGCGCAGCGTCACGTTCGACCGGCCGGGCACCTACGCGTACTACTGCATCCCGCACGGTGTGCCGGACGGGTCGGCCGGGATGGTGGGAACCGTGGTCGTGGAGCCATAAGACATCATGTCCGACGCCCAGCCCACCATCCCAGCCATGCGGCTCATGCTGTATGCCGCCGCCGCGCTGGTGTTCGTCAGCGGCGTGCAACTCTTTGTCCTGGCGGACCGCACCGCGGACTTCTTCGCCTGGACGATCCGGCCGCCGCTGACCGCGGCGTTCCTTGGGGCGGCCTACTGGGCGGCCTGCGCTGCCGAATTGATCGCCGCGCGCCAGCGCCGCTGGGCCGACGCGCGCATCGCCGTGCCCGCGGTGCTCGTCTTCACCGCGGCGACGCTGGTGGTGACGCTGCTGCACCTGGACCGTTTCCACCTCGGGCGGGAGGAGCCGCTGGCGCGCGGCGCGGCCTGGGCTTGGCTGGTGGTCTACGCGGCGGTGCCGCTGCTGCTCGGCGCGCTGCTGCTCGTACAGCTGCGGGCGCCCGGCGCCGAGCCACAACGATCCGCGCCGCTGCCGCTGTGGGTGCGCGCCAACCTCGCTCTCCACGCCGCCCTGATGCTGCCGTTGGGGCTGGCGCTGCTCGCCGCGCCGCAGGCGACGATCGGGCTGTGGCCGTGGCAGCTCACGCCGCTCACCGGCCGGGCGATCGGCGCGTGGTCGCTAGGGCTGGGCTTCGCGGCCCTGCACGCGCTTATGGAGGGCGACTGGCGGCGGCTGCGGCCGGCGACGCCGCTGTACGTCCTGTTCGGGCTGCTAGGGCTGCTGGCGCTGGCGCGCTACCCGGCTGAGGTGGACTGGCCGCGCCCGTCGGCTTGGGTGCTGGTGGCGCTGCTGCTGAACATGCTGGTCGGTGGGCTGCTCGGCTGGCGCGCGGTGCGGGACGTCCGAGGCGATGGACACTAGTCCATTGCCCATCGCCTATCGCCTGGTCTGGAAACAGGCTACGGCACCTCGTACAGGCGCACGGTCGCGTCGCGGGCGCTGACCACCAGCCGCTCGCCGTCCGGGCTGAAGGCCATCGCAATGACGCCGAAGTCCTGCTGGACGCTGGCGATCTCGGCGCCGGTGTCCGGGTTCCAGAACTGGATGGCGCCGGTGGGCGAGCCGGTGGCGATGAGCGCGCCATCCGGCGCGAACGCCATGCCGGCGAACCAGCCGTGCTCCGGCGCGGCCCGGATGGTGCGCAGCTCCAGCCCGTCCTCGCCGTCGTACAGGCGCAGGGCGCCGTCCAGGCTGGTGGCCGCCAGCAGCGCGCCATTCGGCCGGAAGGCCAGCGCGGTGATCGGCGCCTCGGGGGCCACCAGCGTGTGCAGCACCCGCTCGCGTGCCACGTCCCAGATCTCGATGCGCGGGTCGGTGGGCGGCCCGGCCACCGCCAGCAGCCGCCCGTCGTCGGAGACCGCTAGCAGCACGGCCGAGGGCAGGTCGCCGCGCAGCTCGCCGCGCACCGTGCCGGTGTTGCCATCCCACAGCGTCACCGTGCCGCTCACCGTGCCGGAGGCCAGCAGCGAACCGTCGGCGCTGGCCACCACGCTGAGCGGCGCGGCGCTGAGTCCCTCGAGCTCGGCGCTGTTCTCCTGGCCGATGTCCAGCAGCACCACCGTCTCCTGGTCGGTGACGGTGGCGAGCCGGCCGTTCGGCAGGAAGGCCAGCGCCTGCGTCGCCGCCACCGAGCCTGCCAGGGCCCGCCCGCGGTCGTCCGCCAGCAGGCGCAGCTGCAGGATGCCGTTGTAGCCGACCGAGCCAAGCACCGCGCTGTCCGGCGAGAAGGCCAGCGACGTCACGATCCCCTGGCCGACGCGCAGGCTGTCCACCGGCCGGCGGGCCGCCAGGTCCCACACCAGCAGGCGCCCCTCCTGGTCGCTGGCGGACGCCAGGCGCGCGCCGTCGGCGCTGAGGCTGATGGCGAACACGTCCAGGTTGTGGCCTCGGAGTTGGCCGGTCTCCTCCCCGGTGCTGGTGTCCCACAGGCGCACCGTGCCGTCCAGGCTGGCGCTGTAGAGCGTCTTACCGTCCGGTGCGTAGGCCACGCCGCGGATGACGATCCAGTTCGTGTGGCCCTGGAGCTGGCGCTGCTGCTCGCCGGTCCTGGCGTCCAGGATGTAGACCACCCCATCGGTCGCGCCCACCGCGATGCTGGCGCCGTCGGGGGCGAAGGCCACGCCGGTGGTCCAGTAGCGGGCGGTGGTATCCGGATTGATCGGCGCCTGGAAGTTGAAGCCGCTCACTTCGGTGCCGCTGGCCACCTCCCACAGCCGCACGCTGCCGTCGCGCGAGCCGGAGGCCAGGTACGCGCCGTCCGGCGAGAACGCCAGGCCGCCGAGCATGGCGGTGTGGCCGGAGAGCGTGTGCAGCAGCGTGCCGTTCTCGGCGTCCCATAGCTTGATCGTCTGGTCCACGCTGCCCGAGGCCAGCGTCGTCCCGTCCGGCGAGAAGGCCAGGCTGCGCACCCAGCCGGTATGGCCGCTGAGGGTGTGCTTGAGCGTGTCGCTGCCGGCGTCCCATACGCGGATATCGTTGTCATCGCTGGCGCCCGAGGCCAGCAGCGCGCCGTCGGCCGACCAGGCCAGCGAGGTGACGCGCCCGGCATGGCCGGTGAGCTGGGCGCGGCTGTCGAGCGTGTCGGCGTCCACCATGCTCACCATGGCGCTGACGCCCACCGCGAGGGTGGTACCGTCCGGCGAGAAGGCCACCGGGCCAAACACCGAGTTAGTGATCTCGCGCGTCTGGGTGATCGTGTCGACGTTGTCGATGGTGATCGCCCCCGCGCCGAGGCCGGCGGGCGCGGCGGTGGGCGCGCCCTGGGCCGTGGGTGGGGCGGTGGG
>DATMBA010000025.1:0-14165 GCA_035559635.1 Roseiflexaceae bacterium | reverse complement strand
GTCGCGCTCGGCCGAGGTGATCCAGCGGGTCTTGATCTCCTGCCGGCCAGGCGGCAGCTCATCCAGCACCGAGGTGTCAAGGTCGCCGTAGATCGTGAGTGTGAGCGTGCGCGGGATGGGCGTGGCGGTCATCACCAGCATGTGCGGGTTGAAGCCCTTGTCCTTGAGCCGCTGGCGCTGCTCCACGCCGAAGCGGTGCTGCTCGTCCACGATCACCAACCCGAGCCGGGCGTACTGGACGCTCTCAGTGATCAGCGCGTGGGTGCCGACGATCAAATCCACATCGCCGCGGGCGATAGCGTCTAGCACCTTGCGCCGCTCGCGCGCGCCGAGGCTGCCGGTGAGCAGCGCCACCCGCACCCCCTGGCCGTCCAGGTCGTCCTCGATCGTCATACCGAGCAACTGCCGGATCTCCTCCAGCTCAGCCTGGCGCACCAGCGCCTCGGACGACGGACCATCGACGAACGGCGAACGCTGTTCACCTGCCACGCCGTTGGTCGCTGGTCGTTGGTCGTTGGCCGTCTCCCGTGGCACGCGCACCCTGCCAAGCAGCCCCTTGAGGCCGCGGTAGTGCTGCTCGGCCAGGATCTCGGTGGGGGCCATGATCGCAGCCTGGAAGCCGTTGGCCACCGCCTGGAGCGCTGTAGCCGCCGCCACCGCCGTCTTGCCACTGCCCACGTCGCCCTGCAGCAGGCGCGCCATCGGCACCGGGCGGCCAATGTCGTGGAAGATCTCCTCCAGCGCGCGCACCTGGGCGCCGGTGAGGTCGAAGGGCAGCTTGCCGAGGAACTCCTCGTGGACGGCCTCGTTCAGCGCCATGGGATAGCCGCGCTCGGCCTGCCAGAGCACCTTGCGCTCCAGCACGCCGAGCTGGATGAAGAGGAACTCGTCGAAGCCGAGCCGCCGCCGCGCCTGCTCCAGCAACTCCTTGCTGTCCGGGAAGTGGATCTGCGCCAGCGCCCGCGCCAGCGGCAGCAGCCCGGCGCGCTCGCGCACCGCCTCGGGCAGGTGGTCCTCCACTAGCGGCGCCGCAAGGTCCACCACACGCTTGATGATCGTACGCGTGCCACGCTCCACCAGCCCCTTCGTCAGCGGGTGCACCGGCACCAGCCGCCCGGCGTGCACCAACTCGTCGTCGGTGTAGGGCTGCCAGTCCGGGCTGGCCATCGAGCGCATGCCGGTGCGGCTGTCGGCGGTGACCTTGCCGCTCAGCACGATGCGGGCGCCCACTTGGAACTGCCTGGCGAGCCAGGGCTGGTTGAAGAACACCGCCTTAAGATCGCCGGTGCTGTCGCTCACCAGCACCTCGATACCGCCACGCCCGGCCCGCGTGCCGAAGGTGCGCACGTCGCTCACGGTGCCCACCGCCGTCTCGACCTCGCCGAAGCGCATCTCGGCGATCGTCTTGTGCGAGGTGTAATCGTCGTAGCGATGCGGGAAGTGGTAGAGCAGGTCCAGCACGGTCTTGACCCCCAGCCGGCGGAAGGCGGCGGCGTTGGCCCTACCGATGCCAGGCACCTCCTCGATCGGGGAGTTGAGCGCGAGCGGCCGCGCGGGATGTTGGATGTTGGATGTTGAATGTTGGACTGCCCGGGCACCAGCGGGCGGCATCCGGTCCCCGGTCTTTGGTCCTCGGTCCTCGGCCGCCCGGAACAGGCTGCGCAGCCCCTCGATCGCGATACCGACGCGCGCACGGCGGGTGGTGATGTCGAACACCGTGTAGCCGGCGAGCAGCTCGAGCGCCTGGCGCACCGGCTGGTACTGCAGCGCGCCGTCGGCCCCGAGGCGCCAGTTCGTGAGGAAGCGCTCCAGCCCCCCGGCCGCCGCGCCGTCGTCGCAGCCGCGCTCCAGCTCCGCGCGCAGCACCTTACCTAAGTGGATGATCTGCTCTTTGCCTTCCATAGCCGTCGTGGGCAGGTCGCAGGGAAGGCTTCGCCCTCCCTGGCTCTCCCCATCAATCGATCCCCTCAAACACCGCCACGCCCATCGCGCCCGGGCCGAGGTGGGCGCCGAAGCCGGGGCCGAATTGCGCCATCTGCACCCGGTCGCGCGGGAAGATCGGGTCCACCTTCTCCAGCAGTTTCTCCACATCCTCGGGGGTGGTGGCGTACATCGCCGTGACCTCCTGGACGCGCGGGAAGTCCTCGACGAAGGTATACAGCCCCTCGATCGCCTTGGCGCGGGTGCGGGTGCGCTCGTAGGGCACGATCTCCCCCTCGTCCAGCAGCATCAGTGGCTTGATGCGCTGCATGGAGCCGAGCACCGTGGTGGCGAGCGACAGGCGGCCGCTCTGCTCGAGGTACTCGATCGTATCCACGAAGAACACCAGGTGCGAGTGTTGGATCAACAGGTTGATCAGCCGGGCCGTCTCGGCCGGCGCGGCGCCGTCGCGCACCGCGCGGGCGGCGTGCAGCACCACCGTGCCGAGCGCCATCGAGGCCAGCTTGCTGTCCACGATCTCCAGCCGCGTGGCCGAGGCCGGCAGCCGGCTCCGCGCCTGCTGGGCGGTGCGGTAGTTCGCACCGAGCCGGCTGGAGAGGTGGATCGAGAAGATATACTCGTACTCCAGCGCCAGCCGGCGGTACACCTGCTCGAACGCGGTAGTGGGCGGGGCGTGCGAGTTAACCCGGGCGCGACTCTCCTGCATCGCCTGGTAGAACTGGTCGCTCGTTATATCCAGGCCAGCGCGATAGGTCTGGTCGCCGATCTGCACATGCATCGGCACGACCTCGATCCCTAACTCGTGCGCCGTGCTGAGCGGAATGTCGGCGGCGCTGTC
Source organism: Roseiflexaceae bacterium (assembly GCA_035559635.1). Classification (GTDB taxonomy): domain Bacteria; phylum Chloroflexota; class Chloroflexia; order Chloroflexales; family Roseiflexaceae; genus CALJIC01. The sequence continues at coordinate 11,386 of DATMBA010000025.1, read as the reverse complement.
GGTGACAATCTTGATGCTTGCCATGCTCATTCCTTAGATCGCTCATATGGCTGCGCCATACCGCTGTGGATGAGAACGGGAAAGGTTCTTGCGAGGGGCCGCCCCTCACGCTCCCCTTCCACAAGGGCGATGGTGTTCTTGCGAGGGGCCGCCCCTCGCGCTCACCGCCACCGCGGGATAGCGCTTGATAGTGGGCTTGAGGGCACTTCGCATACCAGCAGCGGGCTTATGAACTTTTACTCTTTACTGGGGTATCCGGCGCAACACCACACCCGGCGCGTGCACGCGCAGGCTAGACTCGGCCAAGCCCGCCTGCGCGGGCTACTGCTCAGGCCGCGCAGGCGGCCTTCGCGCAGGATAACCCGCCGCTTCAGGGGCCGGGCGTGGCACACTGCCACAGACCCGATTAAGTAGTAAAAGTTCGTCGGCCCGCGCGTGGTAGCGCGCCGAGTGACACTGACGCCGCCCTAGCGCACCCCCTGCACCCGGATGATCACGCTGGCTGGCGGCTGCCCTAGCGCTCGCTCGAGCGCCCCCCATACGCGCCCCTGCACCGCCTGCGCTACCGGGGCGATCGGCGCGCCGTACGCCACAAGGATCGCAGCCTCCACGGTGAGGGTGGCGCCGTGCACATGCACCACCACGCCGCGGTGCGCCTCGGCCAGCGGGAGCGCCTCCGCCCCCCCATCACCAGGCGCAGGAGCCGCGAGCGCCACCACGCCCTCACAGGCGCAGGCCGCACGCGCCGCGATCGTCGCGATCGCCCGCGGCAGCACCTCGATTCGCCCGGCGGGCGCCTCAAGCTGCGGCGCATCCCCCTGCCGCACTGCAGCCGGTTCGGTTGCCAAGCGCACCATGATATGGTATAGTGCCCCCTCAGTGTGTTCGACGAACTCGCAGCACTCGGCGCCGCCGAGGAGGTCCGGGAATTATGGCCAAGTGTGAGATCTGCAGCAAATCTGTATCGTTCGGCCGCAACATCCGCCACAAGGCATCGGGCGGGTGGGCGCGCCGCGCGCCGAAGACCAATCGAACCTTTAAGCCGAACGTCCAGAAGGCCACGGTGACGCTCGACGGCGGCGTGCAAGTCCAACTCAAGATCTGCACGCGCTGCCTCCGCTCGATGTACAAGACGCGCTAGCCGCCGCGCCGCTCTGACACGAGGGCCAGGGTCCGTGAGGACTCTGGCCTTCGTCATTGCTCCAGACGCTCCCCGGTCGCCGGCGTAGGCGTCATTATAGGTGATGCGCACGGGGCGCGCAACACCTTTTTACCGGATGGGGCGTATCCGCAAAGCGGGAGGTTTGGGGCGCAGCCCCAAGCACACGTGACCGGCGCTCTAGGGGGCGTTAGCCCTCCGTAAGCAGGTAGTGCTGAATGGCCCAGGCCACGCCGGCCTCCTCCACCGGCGGGATCACCGCACGCGCCGCGGCCTTCGCGGCCGGGATGGCGTTGCCCATCGCCAGCCCCAACCCGGCCCAGGCGATCATCGGGATGTCGTTCTCCTGGTCGCCGATCGCCACGGTCTCCTCGCGCCGCACCCCCAGGTCCGCGGCGAGCATGGCCAGCGCGGTGCCCTTGCTGATGCCCGGCGCCGTCAGTTCGCCGAACAGGGCGTGCGAGCGCACCGCCGAGAGCCGCTCGCCGAACAGGGCAGCCATGCGCGCCAACTCGCGCTCCACCACCGGCGGCTCGGCCAGAAACAGGATCTTGGTCGGCGGGGTCTCCAGCACCAACTCCGCGATGTCCGGCGCCACCACCACCTCAACACCCTCGGGGTGGTAGCCAAGGTAGGTATCTAGCTCCGGCCGCTGCTCGGCGATGTAGAGCCGCTCGTCGATGTAGGCGATGGCGAAGATGCCCGAGGCGGCCAGCTCACGCAGCGCCTCCGCTGCGGCCTTGGCGGGCATGGCGATGTGGTGCAGCATCTCGCCACTCAGCGGGTGGCGCACCATACCACCCTGGTAGCAGATGATCGGCGTGGCGATGCCAAGCTCCTGCGCGTAGGGCAGCGCGGCGAAGAACATCCGCCCGGTGGCGATCGTCACATGCACCCCGCGCTCCTGCGCCGCGGCCACCGCCGCCCGCACCTCCGGCGCGATCGCCAGGTCTTTGCCCATCACCGTCCCGTCCAGGTCGAGCGCGAGCAGCCTGTATTTCACGATGTACTCCTGAAGGATGGCGCACGTCACACGTTGGCACGTTGAGCGTTCGCACGTTGCGTATAGAGCAGTCCTATCGGACATGGAAAGTGGGGGGGAAGTTTTCTCGGGGGCTGCGCCCCCGCTCCCCCCGCTTTGCGCTCGCGCGCGTTTACAGATCACAGCGGGGGCCGCCGGCCCCCACCAGACCTCCCCGTCGAGGTATGCAGCTGCTCCCCCCGCGCTGCGCTCGCGCGCCTCGAACCCGGCTATCGTTCAACGCTCACCATCCGGGCGGGTATCGACGACCACGGCGCGGTCGTGCCCCGCCAGGTCCTGTTGGACGCGAACGTCCGCGCCGGGGAAGGCCGCGCGCGCCAGCGCCGCCACCGCCCGCCCCTGCTCCGCGCCGATCTCCAGCAGCACCACGCCGCCGGAGCGCAGCCGGCCCGGCGCATCCGCCAGCAGGCGGCGGTAGAGCGCCAGGCCGTCCGGCCCGCCGTCCAGCGCCAGGCGCGGCTCGTGGCGCCGCACCCCCTCGTCCACCTGCGCCAGCACCGTGTAGGGCGGGTTGCTCACCAGCAGATCCACCGGCTCCGGCAGCGGCGCCAGCAGGTCCCCTTGCAGGAGCGTCACCCGCCCGGCCACGCCGTGGCGCTCGGCGTTGGCGCGCGCCACCGCCAGCGCGTCCAGTGAGATGTCGGTGGCGTAGACGCGCGCGCGCGGCAGATGCACCGCCAGCGCCACCGCGATGCAGCCGCTGCCGGTGCCAATATCAGCGATGACAAAGGGCGAACGACGAACGACGAACGACGAACGATTGGACCCTTCAGCATCGTTGGTCGCTGGGTGTTCATCGTTCATCGTTCGTCGGGCGAAGCCCAGCGCCAGCTCCACCAGCAGCTCGGTCTCGGGCCGCGGCACCAGCACGCGGCAATCCACGGCGAACTCCAGCCCGTAGAACTCGCGCCGCCCCACCAGATAGGCCACCGGCTCCAGCCCCGCCCGCCGCCGCACCAGCGCCCGGAAGGTATCCCGTGCGGTGGCGGGCAGCGTGGCACGCCCCTCGGCCAGCAGGCGCGCGCGGGGCCAGCCGAGCGCGTGCGCCAGCAGCAGCTCCGCGTCCAGCCGCGGCGTGGAGCTGCTGGGCCGCAGGGCAGCCGTGGCATCCGCCAGCGCCTCAGCGATCGTGGTGGTCATGGGTGCATACTTTACCACGAAGACACAAAGGCACGAAGACGCAAAGATGGTAAGGTGAGGGCGGGGCGGTGACAGTGTGGTTGCCAGCACCCTAACCCGGTACATACCTTCGTGCCTTCGCGTCTTCGTGCCTTCGTGGTTGGGCGGCCTAGCCCTCCGCCTCGGCCAACGCAGCCTCCAGGCTGTCGGCGAGGCGGCCGATCAGCGCGAAAGTGGCCGGGTAGACCACCACCTCGCGCTCAGGCATGCCCGGCGCCCAGCGGTAGCGCGCGATGCTCGCCGTGGGACGCTCGGCGGCGCGCAGCGTCACCTCCCAGTACGCCACCTCCTCGCCCTCGCGCTGCGGCGGCGAGGAGCGCAGCTGCGCCAGGCGCTCGCCGCCCTCCAGCTCCCACACCGCCAGCGGCTCCTCCAGGTAGCTGAGGCGGCGGATGAGCGCGGCGGCGCGGGCGCTCAGCTCGGCCCGCGCGTCAGCGGGCGCCTCCCGCTCACCGAGCGCCACCTCCAGCGAGCGCACCGCCGCGCTGTAGCGGTCCCGGTCCGCCAGCTCCAGCCGCGCGCTGGCCTGCCCGTGGGCCACCACCAGCGGACCTTCCGTGCCACCGGCGTCCAGCCGCCGCAGCGCAGCTACCAGTTGTTTGCCAAGAGCCATCTGTCGCCTCCTCGATTGCAGATTATTTCGTCGAAGCAGCGAGGGCGCTGCTCCGATCTTCAATCTGCAATCTGTAATCTTCAATCAATCTTGCGCTCGCTGAAGTCCCGCCCGTCGAACGAAATCAGGCGCTTCTTCTCATCCACCACCGTCTCCAGGTGCACCGGGCGCGTCCAGATCTTATGGAGGTTGCGCATCGTGTCGCGCGCATAGTCCATCTTCAGGTCCACACCCTCGTGGCGATGGCGCAGGTACAGCTCGCCGCGGTTGTTGTAGTTGCCGTCCTCCACATAGATAAACGGCTGACCGAAGTTCGTTAGACGGAACAGCAGCTTCTCTTTGATCTCCTTGAACTCGCGCGACGCGATCTCATAAAGATCGGTGTCGCGGTTGTAGCGGAAGGTGAAGAGCTTCTGCTCCAGGCAGAACTCCGGCGTGAGGAACTCGTCGATGAAGGTCACATCGTTGTAGAGGCGGCGGATCTCGAAGAGCTTCTGGCGGCCGAGGCCGAGCTGCCGATCCCAATGCTTCTTCTCGCGGATGTCCTCGCACTCCTCGTACTCCTTGCCGAAGCGCCCCTTGTTCCAGCGCTCCTCCACATCCCGCAGCAACTCCAGCCCTAGCTTGTAGGGGTTCAGGCGCCCGGGGTGCACCGCCACCACCCCCGAGTGGTGATCCGCGAAGTCCACCACCTCGTCGTCGCGCAGCGCCTTCTTGGTCATGATCTCAGTATGCCAGAAGCTAGCCCATCCCTCGTTAATCACCTTCGTCATCCCCTGGGGGGCGAAGTAGTAAGCCTCATCGCGCACGATCTCCAGGATGGTGTGCTGCCAGCGCTCGAGCGGCGCGTAGTTAAGCAGGAACAGCAGCACGTCCTTCTGGGGGTGTTCAGGGAACTTCTTCAGGCGCGCACGCTCGGCCTCCAACTTCTTGCGCTGCAGCGCCATGAACTCGGGCGGGTTGATGTAGCCCTTCATGTACTCGCGCTCCACCGGCAGCCCCTCCACCACCGGCGGCTCGTCCTCGGCGACGATCGGCTGGTGGGTCTGGGCCTCGGGGCGGCGGATGTAGGGCGCGTGGTAGTCGATCAGGTTATCGAGTGAGAGACAGGTATCGATGAACTCCTCCACCGCCTCGTACCCGTGGCGGTCGATCAGGCGCTGGATGCGGCTGGCGTGGTTGGCCATCTCGTCCAGCATCTTGCGGTTCGTGTGGGCGAACCACATGTTGTTCTTGAAGAAGTCCACATGGGCCGCGACGTGCGCCATCACCATCTTCTGCGTCACCATCTCATTGCCTTCGAGCAGGTACGCGTAGGATGGGTTGGTGTTGATCACCATCTCGTAGATCGTGGAGCCGAGCCAGACATGACCCTTCATGAGCTGGTCGTACTCCATGCCGTAGCGCCAGTGGGGGTAGCGGGTGGGGAAGCCGCCGAGCGCCGCGGTCTCGTAGAGCGTGCGGTAGTCCAGCACCTCGTAGATGATCGGGAAGAAGTCGAGACCGTAGCCCCGGGCGTACTCCTCGATCTCCTCCCAGGCCGCCTGGAGTTCGCGGGGAAGGCGTGTGTTCTTCATAGAACTGCTGCGTGCTGCGTGCTACGTGCTGGATCTCAGCCTGCACCACGCAGCACTCACTTTCCTTTTCCTAAGAAGTCCTTGATCGCATCGTAGATATCGTCGCGGTCGGCGATCTCGGAGATCACCAGGGACTCGTGGCTGCCAAGGTACTCCTCGAGGTCGTGGGCGAAGCGGCCGGAGCCGTAGAGCGAGCGCACCTGCCCATAGCAAAACTGGTTGCACTTCGGCAGGATCTGGGACTTGAGCAACTCGATGCACTCGCGGGTGTCGCCGCCGCCCCAGTTGTCGCCGTCCGAGAAGTGGAACGGGTAGATATTCCACTCGTCCGGCGGGTAGCGCTCATCGATCATCTTGTTGCACAACTTGTAGGCCGAGGAGATCTTGGTGCCGCCCCCCTCACGGATGTGGTAGAACGTCTCCTGGTCCACCTCTTTGGCGGCCGCGTCGTGGACGATGTAGCGGATGTCGATCTCCTTGTACTGCGAGCGCAGCCAGGTCTCGATCCAGAAGGCGGTGATGCGCACCAACTCCTTCTGCTCGCTGCCCATCGAGCCGGACACGTCCATCATATAGATGATGACGGCGTTGGACTCGGGCATGAGCGTCTCTTTCCAGGAGCGGTAGCGCATATCCTGGCGGATCGGCACGACGATCGGGTCGGCGGGGTTATACTCGCCCGAGGAGATCTGGCGCTTGAGGGCCTCGCGGTAGGTGCGCTTGAAGTGGCGCAGCGAGTCCGGCCCAACGCGGCGGATGCCAGAGTACTTATCCTTCTTGGAGACGATGTTCTTCTTGCCGCGCGGCTCGATGTTAGGCAGCTGCAACTCCTCGCCCAGGATCTGCGCCAACTCCTCGAGCGTGACGTCCACCTCGATCACGTGGTGCCCCGGCTCGCTGCCCGCCTCGCCCTTGCCCTGCTGCGGGTCCCCCTGGCCGATCGGGTCGCCCACGTCGCCGTCCCCCTGTCCCACGCCGCCGCCCTGCTTCGCCCCGTAGCGAAACTGCGGCAGGTCGATCTGCGGCAGCGGGATGGAGACGTACTTGCGCCCCTGCCGGCCGATCATCTCGCCCTGCGACATGTACTTGCGCAAGTCCTTCTTGATCTTCCCGCGCACGATCTGCCGGAAGCGGTTCAGGTCGCGCTCGACGCGTCGGATAGACATACACACACCCTATGGGTGGGGTTTCAGGGGAGGGCGAGGTGCCCTCTGGGACCCTCCCCTGCCCTCCCGTTAGTTCTTCAAATCCCCGCGTGCGAAGATGCTGGCCACATAGTTGAGGACATCGGTGGCCGACTGCTCGTTGTAGCCGAAGTCGCGGATGAGGCGCGCCTTGACCACGTCGATCTTCTCCTGGGTGTCCTTGTCGATCACCCGCGAGACGAGCGAGGTCAGCTTGATCGAGTCCTTCTGGTCCTCGAACAGCTTGAGCTCGAGCGCCTTGTGCAGCCGCTCGTTCGTCTTGTAGTCGAAGGTCTTACCCTCGATCGCCAGCGCGCCGATGTAGTTCATAATCTCGCGGCGGAAGTCGTCCTTGCGGCTCTCGGGGATGTCGATCTTCTCCTCGATCGAGCGCATGAGCCGCTCGTCCGGCTCCTCCATCTGGCCGGTGAACTTATTGCGCACCCGCTCGCGCTGCGTGTAGGCCTTGATGTTGTCGATATAGTTGCCGCACAGCCGCTTGATCGCCTCCTCGTCGGCGGAGATCGCCCGCTGCACCTCGTTCTTCACGATCTCGGTGTACTCCTCCTTCACCACCGAGAGCAGGTCCCGATAGCGCTTACGGTCCTCCTCCGAGGTGATCAGCGCGTGGTTCTTCAGGCCGCTCTCGAGCTCGTTGAGCACCATGAACGGGTTGATATAACCGTCCTGCTGGTAGTTGACGAGCGCGTTGGAGATCTTATCCTGGATGTAGCGCGGACTGATGCCCTCCATGCCCTCGCTGGTGGACTCCTTGCGCAGCTCCTTGATGTTGTCCTCGGTGAAGCCGGGCAGGGTGCGGCCGTTGTAGAGCTTCAGCTTCTGCAGCAGCGTCAGGTTCGGCTTCTTCGGCTCCTCCAAGCGGGTGAGCACCGCCCACATCGCCGCTACCTCAAGCGTGTGCGGCGCGATATGCACCTTCACCTTGCGCCGGTTGAAGTCGCGCTCGTAGATCTTGATCTCGTCGCGCAGCCGGGTGATGTAGGGGATGTCGATGCGCACCGTGCGGTCCTTGAGCGCCTCCATGAACTCGTTGTTCTCCAGGCGGCGGTACTCCGGTGCATTGGTGTGCCCAATGATGACCTCGTCGATGTCGGTTTGGGCGAACTTCTTCGACTTGATCTTGTGCTCCTGCGAGGCGCCGAGCAGGTCGTAGAGGAAGGCCACATCCAGCTTGAGCATCTCGATGAACTCGATGATGCCGCGGTTGGCGATGTTGAACTCGCCATCGAAGTTGAACGCCCGCGGGTCCGAGTCCGAGCCGTAGATCGCGATCTTGCGGTAGTTGATGTCCCCGGTCAACTCGGTGGAGTCCTGGTTCTTCTCGTCCTTCGGCTGGAAGGTGCCGATGCCGATGCGGTCCTGCTCGGAGAACACCAGGCGGCGCACGCGCACGTGCTGGACCACCTTGCTCCAGTCCCCGCCGTAGCGCAGCATCAGGTCACGGTAGTTATAGCGGCAGGCCGGGCAGAGGTCCCCCTCCACCTGGATCTTATAGGCGCCGTCCTCGGAGTGGGCGTTCAACTCCTCGATGAAGCGCTCGCGCGTCTCGAGCGGGATGATCCGCAGCGGCTCCTCGTGCATCGGGCAGCGCTCGTACTCATTCTCCTTCACCCGGCCGGACTCGATGTCCGCCAGGTCGCCCATGTACCAGTCGAAGGTGTAGATCGCGCCCGCCTCGGTGCGCGAGTAGTGCTCGAGGCCGCGCTTGAGGCGCCGCACGATGGTAGACTTAGAGGAGCCGACCGGGCCGTGCAGCAGGAGGACGCGCTTCTCCGTGCCGTAGCCCTGGGCCGCGGCCTTGAAGAAGTTCACCAAGCGCATCAGCGGGATCTCCAGCCCGTATACCGCATCGCCCTCGTCGAACGACGGGTCGCTGAAGAACTTGTAGCGGATGAGGCGCTTCTTCGCATCGATGAACTCCTCGGTCCCGTACGCCATGATCATGTCGTAGATCCGCTGGAACGCGTTGCGCGTCACCCGCGGGTCGCGTGCGACGATCTCCAGGTACTCAGCGAACGTGCCCGTCCAGTTGAGATCCTGGAACTTCTTACGATCCTGCAGCTCGCTGACGAGCTGCAACAGTGACGCGCCTGCCGTGGTAGTCATCGGTTGTCCTCCTGGTTAGTAGCCATCAGCCGCCCCCCGGTCTGCGTGCCGTGGGGGTGAGGCGAACGACCGCGCGGGAGCGCATGGCGTGGATACGCCTGCGCTCGTTCCTGCTCGGCGGTCTTGCTAAGGTGCGCCAGTTGCTGAGCATGTCCTACCGCATCTTTTGGGCCACCGGGTCACGGTGGTGGTAGGTGCTCCGAAAGAGACGGCCCGGCGGTGTGGTCCGCTCTACGACGCTGGTATACAGCTTCAGGTCTCAGGGAGCGATTGAGGGAGGCCTGGGAAACCAGGTGGAGATATTATAGCAACCTTGCGGGGCAGCGTCAAGGGTAGATCAGTACATCAGTACTGACAGGGGAGGCTTGGCGGGGCGGCGCCCCCTCAACCCCACCGCATCCGGCACGTGCGTGTCAATGCACGTGCCGGATGCACCACGACAAGCCTTCCGCATACCTCGGGGAGCGGGCAGGGGAGGGCACAGCCCTCCTCTGCAACCCTGCCCTATCCGGGGTATCCGGATAGGCACTAAAAGGGCAGGCGCTCGCCGCCCACCACGTTGGCGAGGAGGGCGCGTTGGTGTTCCTGGAAGCGCCCGATCTGGCGGTACTTCCGGTAGCGCCGCTCGAGCAACTCGTGGGTGTCCAGGTGGCACAGCTCGGCCAGGTGCGCGCAGAGCGCCTGGCCGAGCGCCGCGGTGGCCGCCGCGGGATCGGTGTGGGCGCCACCCTCCGGCTCGGGCACCACGGCGTCCGCGATGTCCAACTCCAGCAGGTCCTGCGCGGTGATACGCATGGCGCGGGCGGCCTCGGGGGCCTTCGCCGCGTCCCGCCACAGGATGGCCGCAGTAGCCTCCGGCGACGCCACCGAGTAGGTGGTGTGCTCGAGCATGAGCAGCCGGTCGGCCACGCCGATCGCCAGCGCCCCACCACTGCCGCCCTCGCCGATCACCGCGGCGACGATCGGCACCTTGAGCGCCGCCATCACGAAAATGTTGGTGGCGATCGCCTCGGCCTGGCCGCGCTCCTCGGACTGCATGCTCGGGTCGGCGCCCGGCGTATCGATGAAGCAGAGCAGCGGCATGCCGAACTTCTCGGCGTGCTGGAACAGGCGCAGCGCCTTGCGGTAGCCCTCGGGGTGCGGCATGCCGAAGTTGCGCCGCATATTCTCGCGGGTGTCCTTGCCCTTCTGGTGCCCGATGATCATCACGGTGCGGCCGTCGAAGCGCGCCGGCCCGCCGACGATCGCGCCGTCGTCACCGTAGCGCCGGTCGCCGTGCAGTTCGACGAAGTCCTCACACAGGGCACGCACGTAGTCCAGGGTCTTCGGGCGTTGGGGGTGGCGGGCCAACTGGACTTTATCCCAGGGGGTCAGGATGCTCATAGTGCACAACGCACAACGCACCATGCAAAATTGGCCGCAGGGACGGCAATTCTACATGGCGCACTTTGCATTCAGGCTTTCAGGGCGGCTGTATCTTCAAATGCATGCACGGCGCTCTCCGGGGCACGATCATACAGCCGCAGCAGCTTCCCGATCGTCGCCCGCAGCTCGGCGCGCGGGACCACCATGTCCACCAGGCCATGCTCGAGCAGGAACTCGGCGGTCTGGAAATTAGGGGGCAGCTTCTGGCGGATGGTCTGCTCGATCACCCGCCGGCCGGCGAAGCCGACGCGCGCGCCCGGCTCGGCGATGATCACATCCGCCACCGAGGCGTAAGAGGCCAGCACCCCGGCGTAGCACGGGTCCACCAGCAGCGCGATGTGCGGCTGCCGGGCGTCCGCCAGCCGTGTGAGCGCCACGTTCACCTTCGCCATCTGCATCAGCGAGAACACACCCTCGTGCTGCCGCGCCCCCCCGGTGGCGGTGATAGTCAGGAGCGGCACGCCGCGCTCGGCGGCCCGCTCGGCCGCGCGCGCCAGCTTCTCGCCGAACACGCTGCCCATCGAGCCGCCGATGAAGTCGAACTCGGACACGGCGATCTGGAGCGGCTGCCCGCCGATCGCGCCACGCCCGGTGACGAGTGCGTCGTACAGCCCGGTCTGCTCCTGGCTCTCTCTGAGCTTCTGCGCGTAGTTGTCTTTGGTGGAGACGAACTCCAGCGGGTCCAGCGGCGCCAGCCCGCCGTCCTCCTCGACGAACGAGCCGGCATCCAGCAGACCGAGCCACTCGCGCGCCCCCAGCCGCATGTGGTACCCGCACTTGCAGACCTTGAGGTTGTCGCTCAGCTGCTTGACGTAGGTCAGGTCCCCGCACGAAGGGCACTTGACCCACATGTTGTCTGGAATGTGCTGGCCGTTGTTGCGCGCTGCGGGCGTGAATCGCTTCGGCCCGCGGCGGAACAGATCCTTCATCGATCTCACCCCTGGGTACAAAAGTCGCGCTATTATAGCACACCTTGCTCTATCGTCCCGCTGGCCGGCATCCTCACAACTAGAGCCAATACCTTTCAAATACGGGAGGCGTGGAGGGCGAAGTCCTCCCTATCCTCCCCGGTGGGGGTGT
>DATMBA010000024.1:0-10212 GCA_035559635.1 Roseiflexaceae bacterium | reverse complement strand
ACACCCCCACCGGGGAGGGATTCGCGGGGGCCTGCGGCCCCCGCACCCCCACGCTGCGGGCAGCGCCCGCGTATGTGAAAAGTATTGGCTCTAGGCGCACGGCGCGGCGCCAACGGATCCCCCATCAGGGGGACGGGAAGTAGGGAGAAAGACCGATGCCGCGGCCGCAGGCCGGGCATATGATCGATAGGAGTTGCACTTCGCAGCGTGGGTAGGGGCCTGCGGCCCCTGAACAAAGACATTGAGAGATTGAGCGGCAGGGCGGTGCCCGCCACGCCGCCGCAGGGGGCGCGGGGGCGGCTCCCCTGGCCCAAGCTGATGAGGCGTGCGGCCGAGCTACGAAAATAGGTGGTACGACCGTTTATCAGATATCTGTAGTGATACTCGAAGGATCGGCTGAGGAGGACGCAATGAAGAATCGCTGGAGGATCTCCGGCATCCTGATGGTCGCCTTGATCGTGGTGTTCCTCACCGGAGCCACCTATCAGCAGGCCGCAGCGGCGCGGCCCGACCCCGAGATGATGGGGCTGCTGACCGAGCCAGTGCCGTTGGCCGCCCTCAGCAACGGCAGCCCTATCCAGACCCAGCAGGCCCAGGGCGCGCCCCGCTGGAGCAACTGGACCGGCATCGAAGGCTTCTTCACCACCTCGGCCCCCAGCGTGACCGCCGCCGCCGCCACCGACCGGGTGTTCCTCTTCGCGCGTGACGAGAACGGCCGGCTGATGTGGAGCCGCTGGGATGGCCGGACCTGGAGCCGGCCGGCCGCGATCAGCAGCGCTCACCTGGACTCGGCTCCGTCCTGCGCCTCCTGGGGCACCAGCCGCAGCATCCGCCTCAGCTGCTTCGCGGTGCTCAGCGGCAGCGGCGCCCTCCAGCACATCTGGTACAACGGCGAGAGTTGGTCCGGCTGGCAGAACCTGGGCGGGGTGCTCACCAGCGCACCCGGCGCCGTCTCCTGGGCGCAGGGCGTGGTCTCGGCCTTCGTACGCGGCACCGACAACCGCATGTGGCAGATTTACTACAACGGCCGCAGCTGGAGCGCCTGGATCCGGCACGACGGCGAACTGACCTCCGCGCCCTCCTGCGCCTCCTGGGCCGAGACCCGCGTGGACTGCGTGGTGCGCGGCACCGGCACTAACCTGTACCACAAGACCTGGGAGTCCGGCCCTGGCAAGGGCTGGGGTAACTGGAACAACCTGGGCGGCGGCGTGAACTCCGCGCCCAGCCTCACGGCCTGGGGCCTCAACCGCCTGAGCGTCTTCTACCGTGGCGATAACGGCATGATGATGCACCGCTACTGGGACGGCACGCGGTGGGTCGGCCCGGAGGACCTCGGCGGCCCGATCGCCTCCGCCCCCGCCTGCGCCTCGCCGGTCGTGAACCGGATCGAGTGCTACGCCCAGGGGATCGACCCGCTCTACAACGCCGGCCCGTCCCTCATCCAGCGGGTCTGGAGCGCGCAGTAGCTCGCGTACCACCAAGACACGAACACAAAGGCACGAAGGATCTGTGGACCTTCGTGCCTTTGTGCCTTGTCGTCGGTCTTGTGGCTTCGCACAGCAATGGTGGTATAATGCGCGCCGTCAGTTTCCCACCCTGGAGGCGTTCGCGTGCCATCTCTGGCGATCATCATCGTCAACTTTCATACGCGCGACCTGCTGCGCGATTGCCTGCGCTCGCTCGCGGCCGGCGCCGCCCGCTGCGAGACCACCATCTGGGTGGTGGACAACGCCTCGACGGACGGCAGCGCCGCCATGGTGCGCGCCGAGTTCCCCCACGTCCGCCTGATCGAGAGCGCCTACAACGGCGGCTTCGCCTACGCTAACAACCTGGCCCTCCGAGAAGTTTTGAGTTCTCAGTTCGCAGGTTTGGATTCCGCACCGCACAATTCAGATCTGGCAACGCACACCTCGGCGCCCGACTACGTCCTGCTCCTCAACCCGGATACCGTCACCCCCCCCGGCGCGATCGACGAACTGGTGGCCTACATGGAGGCCCACCCGGACGTCGGCGCCTGCGGGCCGAAGCTGCTGCTCGCCGACGGCTCGCTGGACCTGGCCTGCCGCCGCTCGTTCCCCACGCCCGCGGTGTCGTTCTACCGTATGGTCGGCCTGGCGAAGATCTTCCCGCGCAGCCCGCGCTTCGGCCGCTACAATATGACCTACCTCGACCCGGACGTCGAGGCCGAGGTGGACTCGGTGGTGGGCGCATGCATGCTGGTGCGCGGCAGCGTGGTGCGCGAGGTCGGCCTGCTGGACGAGGCGTACTTCATGTACGGCGAGGATCTGGACTGGGCCTACCGCATCAGGCAGTACGGCTGGCGCATCATGTACGTGCCGCGCGCCACGGTGCATCACTACAAGCGCGCCGCCAGCACCCAGCGCCCCTTCCCGTCCATCCGGGCATTCTACGACGCCATGCGCGTGTTCTACCGCAAGCACTACGCCGCCACCACGCCGGCGCCCATCAACGCGCTGATCGAAGCGGGCATCACGCTGAAGGAGTACCTCGGCCTTGGCAGCAATCTCCTCCGCCCCCCGGCCGCACGCCGAGTCGAGTAAGGCGTCCCGGCCGCGCCCCTGGGTGGCCAGAACGCTGCTGACCCTCGCGCTCGCCGCCGGCGACTCGCTGGCGGTCAACGCCGCCTTCGTCGCGGTCTACCGCTGGCACCTGCTCGGTGACCCGGCCCTGGACGCGGCCTTTGCGGCCGTGGCCCCCCTCACTGCGCCGGTGATGCTGCTCCTGCTCAACGTCGTGATGGCAGTAGCCTTCGCCGCCAGCGGCCTCTACACCCTGCCGCGCGGCGCCTCCCGCATCGATGAGGCCTTCAAGGTGATGGTCGCGGTGGTCCTCGGCGCCTTCGCCGCGCTGATCGTCAACGCCCTCCAGCCGCAGTTCAACCGTGACCCGCTGCCCATCAATCAGTCGGTGCTGCTGTTCGGCTGGGCCGCCACCGTGCCGGCCGTGGTGGCGCTGCGCATCGCCCACCGCGGCCTGGTCTCCATACTGCGCGCCCACGGCGTAGACACCCGCCGCGTGCTGATCGTCGGCGCCCGCGACCCCGGCCGCGCCGTGCTGGAGAGCATCCGCCGGCTCCCCGAGCTTGGCTACCGCGTCCAGGGCTTCCTCTCGGACACCGCCCCCGTCGGGACGCTCGTGGAGGGCCTGCCGGTGCTCGGGCGCACCCAGGCGCTCGGCCGCGTCATCCGTGCCACCCGTGCGGACGAGGTGATTATCGCGCTCTCCGGCCGCACCTCGGCCGAGATCTTCGATATCGTCTCGCTCGCCGAGGACGAGTCGGTCGAGATCAAGCTCTACCCGGACTCGTTCCAGCTGATCACCAACAACGAGATCTCGATCGGCGACGTCAGCGGCCTGCCGCTGATCAACGTCAAGAATATCGCGCTGGACAACCCGATCAACCAGGCCCTCAAGCGCGCGCTGGACCTGGGAGTGGCCGCCACGGTGCTGACCTTCTCCTCGCCGGTGCTGCTGCTGATCGCCGCCCTGATCAAGCTCGAGTCCCGCGGCCCGGTGTTCTTCGTCCAGGAGCGCGTGGGGCTGGATGGCCGCCCCTTCCCCACCATTAAGTTCCGCACTATGCGCCCGGACGCGCCCGACCTCGGCAACTGGACTACCAGAGACGACCCGCGCGTCACGCCGCTTGGCCGCTTCCTGCGCCGCTACAGCCTGGACGAACTGCCGCAGTTCATCAATGTGATCCGCGGCGAGATGAGCGTGGTGGGACCGCGCCCCGAGCAGCCGGTGTGGGTCGAGCGCTTCAGCCAGAGTATCCCGCGCTACATGCGCCGCCACAAGCAGAAGGCCGGCATCACCGGTTGGGCTCAGGTCAACGGCCTGCGCGGCGACACCAGCATCGAGGAGCGCACCCGCTACGACCTGTACTACGTCGAGAACTGGTCGCTGCTGTTCGACATCAAGATCATCGTCAAGACGGTGGTGGATATTCTTACCGGCCGGAACCAGGGGCAATAGCGCGGGCTTCGCATCACCGCTTCGCGGAACGGGCCTCGTCGGCCGGGCCAACGCGCTGCCGAACCCCTCCGCCGCCGTACCAACCGACGCCCCGCCCGCGCCTACGTTGGCCTCCGGGGCTGCCCAGGAACCCAGCGCCGTGCAAGCTCCCACGGGGGAGGTGTGGCGGGCTGCGCCCTCCACACAGAATCCTTGAATGGTTTTTCGAGGGCCGCAGCCCCTCGTAGCCCCCGCTTAGGGTGCCGGTTGCGTAAGGCCTGTTACCTGAGGAACCGATGACAGATCTCTTTGCTCTGACCCTCGCGGACGCTCGCCAGATCCTCGCCCGCCGCGAGGTGTCTTCCGTGGAACTTACCCGCGCGCTGCTCGAACGCATCGGCGTGGTGGACGGCCTGGTGCGCGCCTACCTGACGCTGGACGCCGAGGGGGCGCTGGCGCAGGCCGCCGCGGCCGACGAGCGGCGCGCCGCGGGCGAAGATGGGCCGCTGCTCGGCATCCCGCTCGGCATCAAGGACGTGATCGCCACCCAGGGGGTGCGCACCACCTGCGGCTCGCGCATCCTGGAGAACTTCGTGCCGCCCTACGACGCTACAGCGGTGGCGCGGCTCAAGGCGGCCGGCGCGGTGCTGCTCGGCAAGCTCAACTGCGATGAGTTCGCCATGGGCTCATCCACCGAGCACAGCGCCTTCGCCCAGACGCGCAACCCCTGGGACCTGGGGCGCGTCCCCGGCGGCTCCAGCGGCGGCTCGGCCGCGGCGGTGGCCGCCGGCGAGGCCCTCGGCGCCCTCGGCACCGACACCGGCGGCTCCATCCGCCAGCCAGCCGCCTACTGCGGCATCACCGGCCTCAAGCCCACCTACGGCCGCGTCTCCCGCTACGGCCTGGTGGCCTTCGGCTCCTCGCTCGACCAGATCGGCCCCATGGCCTGGACCGCCCGCGACTGCGCCCTGCTCCTGCAGGTCATCGCCGGGGCGGACCCGCAGGACGGCACGTGCGCGCCGCAGCCGGTCCCGGACTACACGGCCACCCTTCGCGGCGACGTGCGCGGGCTGCGCGTCGGCGTGCCGAAGGAGTTCTTCGTCGAGGGCATGCGGCCCGAGGTGGAGGCCGCCGTGCGCCGCGCGATCGACGAACTGCGTGCCGCCGGCGCCGAGGTGCGCGAGGTGGAGCTGCCCCACACCCGCTACGCGCTCCCGGTGTACTACCTGATCGCCCCCGCCGAGGCCAGCGCCAACCTGGCCCGCTACGACGGCGTGCGCTACGGCCGCCGCGTGGAGAACGAGACCTACTGGGACGAACTGGAGAAGACCCGCGGCGCGGGATTCGGCGCCGAGGTGCGCCGCCGCATCATGATCGGCACCTACGCGCTCTCCGCCGGCTACTATGACGCCTACTACAAGCGCGCCCAGCAGGTCCGCACCCTCATCCGGCGCGACTACGAGCGGGCCTTCGAGCAGGTGGACCTGCTCGCGGCGCCCACCACCCCCTCGGTGGCCTTTCGCCTCGGCGAGCACGAGGACGACCCGCTGGCCATGTACCTCGAGGACGTCTGCACCCTGCCGGTCAACCTGGCCGGCCTGCCAGGGCTGGTGGTGCCGTGCGGCGAGTCCGCCGGCCTGCCGATCGGCCTGCAGCTGATCGGCAGACCCTTCGACGAGGCCACGCTGCTGCGCGTCGGCGACGCCTACCAGCGTATGACCGCCTGGCACACGCGCCGGCCGGCGCTATGAGACCATGGCCAGCCCCCAACTCACCATTCTCCTCCCCACCGATGTCTTTCCGCCCCGCTGCGGCGGGGCCGGCTGGAGCGCCCATGCGCTGGCGTTGGCGCTGATCGAGCGCGGCCACCGCGTCTGCGCGATCGTGCCACGCCAGGGCGCACGCGGCATGCGGCGCGAGGAGGTGCTCGGCGCCCCGGCGCTGCGCTACGGCTACCCCGCACCGAATATCCCCTTCGTCAGGAACTACTTCCGCCACGAGCGGCTGTGGCATCCCCTCGCAGGGGCGATCGTCACCGCGTGGCGGGAGGGTGTCAGCGAGGGCTTGGCTCTCCCTGACACCCCCCTCATCATCCACGCCCAGCACGTCCAGGTCACCCCGGCGGCGGTGCTGGCCGGCGAACTGCTGCGCGCGCCGGTGGTGGTGACGGTGCGCGACCACTGGCCGTGGGACTACTTCGCCACCGGGCTGCACGGCGACCGTGTGCCCCACCCGCGCCAGACCTGGCACTCGCTGGCCGCGGACCTGCCGGTGCGCCTGGGGCCGCTGCGGGGGAGCGCGGCGCTGGCGGCCATCCCCTACCTGCTGGCGCACCTGCGGCGGCGCCAGCAGTTCCTGCGCCGCGCCGCCGCGGTGATCGCCTGCAGCCGCTACGTCGCACGCCGGCTGGAGGCGGTGGTCCCCCGCGAGCGGGTCCACGTCATCCCGCACCTTGTAGACCTGCCGGCGATCGAGCGCACGCTGGCCGCGCCGCCCGCAAGCGTAGCGCCCGGCGAGCCGTACCTGCTGTTCGTCGGCAAGCTGGAGCGCAACAAGGGCGCACACCTGCTGCTCGATGTCTTCCGTGCGCTACGAGATGCCGAACGACCAACGACCAGCGAGGAGGACCGCGGCCAATCGCCGGTTGTCGATCGCCGGTCGTTGGTCGTGGCAGGGGACGGCCCGCTGCGCGGCGAGCTGGAGCGCGGCCTGCACGAACTGGGTGTGCGCGCGCGCTTCCTGGCGTGGGCCGAACACGATGAGGTGCTGCGGCTGATGGCGCATTGCGAGTTGCTGCTCTTCCCCTCGGCCTGGGGCGAGCCGCTGAGCCGGGTGCTGCTGGAGGCCTGCGCCTGCGGCGCCCCCATCCTGGCCATGCCTACCGGCGGCACACCGGACATCATCGAGGACGGGGTGAGCGGCGCGTTGGCGGCCACGCCGGGGCGCTTCGCTGAGCGGCTGGCGGAACTGCTGGCGCGGCCCGAGGAGCGGCGGGCGCTCGCCACCGGCGCGCGGCGGCGGGCCCGCGAGTGCTTCGCGAAGGAGACCGTGGTGGGACAGGTGGAGGATCTCTATCGCTCACTGCTGTAGAGCGCACGAAGGGCACGAAGGTTGAATAAACCCCAACCCTTCGTGCCCTTCGTGTCCTTCGTGGATGCCCCTACGCCCGCCGCGCCCGCAGCGCCAGGCCCGCGAGCAGCGCCAGCAGCGCTGCCAGCAACCCCACCGCCAGCGGCAGTTCCTCGCCGGCGGTGCGCGGCAGGGCCGCCGGGGGCTGTGCCGGCGCCGCCCCGGCCGCGGTGACCGTGATCTTCTTCATCACCGGGGCGCCCTCCGCCATCACCGGCACGTCCGCGCCGGGGAACTCGTACGTGCCCACCGTGCCGGCATCGATGTGCAGCATCGGCCAGAGCGCGCCGCCCACCGGCA
Organism: Roseiflexaceae bacterium; assembly: GCA_035559635.1. Taxonomy (GTDB): domain Bacteria; phylum Chloroflexota; class Chloroflexia; order Chloroflexales; family Roseiflexaceae; genus CALJIC01. The sequence goes on along the minus strand of DATMBA010000024.1, from coordinate 2,808 downwards.
CATCCTCGCTCAGCGCGATCTTCACATTCGTGCTCTCGCCGGCCGGCACCGCCGTCTGCCCCAGCACCCTGCCCGGCCGGCCGCCCTCGTCCAGGTGCGCCACAATCCAGCCGGCCTGTCCGGCCGTCACCTTCGCCACCGTGATCTCACGGCTGACCACCGGCTGGTCGGCGGCCTCCACCGCGCCGGTGGGCGCCTGCTGGGCCGGGGCCTGCTGGGCCGGGGCGGCCGGCGCCGCCGCAGCCTCAGCCTCCACCACCACCGTGCCCGTCATCGTGTCATGGAACGTGCAGACGTACTGGAACGTGCCGGCCCTGTCGAACGTGACCGATCCTTGCTGCCCGTTATCCAGCCGCCCGGTGTCGAACGACTTGTCGACCGCCGTCGCCGTGTGCGGCGCCTGGTCGTTATTCGTCCAGACCACCGTGTCGCCGACGGCGATGGTGACCGTCGCCGGGTCGAACTTGAAGTCCCTGATGCCGACGTTCTCGGTCTCCTGGGCGCGCGGCGCGGCCCCCGCCGCCGGCAGCAGCGCGAAGAGCGCCAGCAGCGCCACGACGACCGCGATCCCCAACGGGCGTATCCGTCGAGCCATGAGCCAGACCTCCTTCCTCTACTCTGCCCGGCCCTATCCCTGCACCAGCAGGAGGCGGGCCATCATCCTGTTATTCGTACTGAGCGGAAGGGATGAATCTATAAGCGCGTAGCCAGGGAAGATAGGACAGGCACATCCCCTCCACAACGATCCCTCGACGGTTCCACGCGCCGGGCCGGTTTGTTATAATACCCGCTGTGATGAAGCGAAACACGATTCCGAACCTGTACGATCTCTCGCTGTCCGAGCTCGAGGCGCTGCTCGCTAGCTGGGGCCAGCCTGCCTACCGGGCGCGCCAGCTCTATCGGCAGCTCTACGTGAAGCTGGCTGGCTCGCCCGCGGCCATGACCGACCTGCCGCTGGCGCTGCGCGAGCGCCTGGCGGCCGAGACGCGCCTCGAGCCGTTCGCGCCCTCCCAGCTCCAGCAGGCCGATGGGGGGCTGACGCAGAAGGCGCTCTTCCACCTGGATGGCGGCGCGGTGGCTGAGAGCGTGCTCATGATCTACCCGGACCGCGCCACGGTCTGCGTCTCCACGCAGGCCGGCTGCGCGATGGACTGCTCGTTCTGCGCCACCGGGCGTATGGGCCTGCTGCGCAACCTCACCCCCGGCGAGATCGTCGGCCAGGCGCTGTGGGCGGCGAGAACATTGAACGTGCTGCGTGCTGAGGGCCGAGGGCCGAGTGATACGGCCGGCGAGCCAGCTGCGCCCCAACCGAGCAGTGATGAGCGCGAGCGCTGGTGGTCTCCCTCTGACCTCACCGAAGCGGGGACGGAGCCGCAGCACGCAGCACGCAGCACGCAGCACTGGCGTCTGACCAACATCGTCTTCATGGGCATGGGCGAGCCGTTCGCCAACTACGACCGCTGGTGGCGCGCGGTGGAGCGGCTGCACGACCCGCAGGGCTTCGGCATGGGGGCGCGCGGCATGACGGTCTCCACCGTGGGGCTGGTGCCGGGCATCCGGCGCCTGGCGGACGCGCCGCTGCCGGTCAACCTGGCGATCTCGCTGCACGCGCCCGACGACGAGCTGCGCGGCGAGTTGATGCCAGTCAACCGCCGCTACCCGATCGCCGAGCTACTGGCCGCCACCCGTGAGTACCTGGCGAAGACCAACCGGAGGGTGTCGTTCGAGTACGTGTTGCTGCAGGGCCGCAACGACTCGCCGGAGCAAGCGGCAGCGCTGGCTCGCCTGCTGCGCGGCGCGGACGGCCAGGATGGGTTGCCGCTACACCTGGTGCATGTGAACCTGATCCCCTGGAACCCCGTGCCGGGGATGCCGCTCGGGCGCTCGGAGCGGCGGCGGGTGCTGGCGTTCCAGGAGGTGCTCCAGCAGCACGGGGTGGCCTGCACCGTGCGGGTGGAGCGCGGGGTCGCCATCGCCGCGGCCTGCGGGCAACTCGCCGGCGCGGTGTAACATTTCGCCCGCCAGCTGCGTTTCATACTACAGAACTGGCGTGGCCGGCGCCGCTCCGTGGTCGGCACTCCACGCGGGGCTACGGGGCCGCAGGTCCCCGCAATGAATCCGCGAGCGGTTGTGTGGAGAGACCAGGCCCCTCCACACCTTCCCACGGGGATGAGGGGGCGGTGCCACCGCATCACTCCTGGAATTGACAGGACGTACGCGGGCGGTGCCCCACGCGGGGGCTCCGGGGGCCGCAGGCCCCCGAAAAACCCCGCAAGGATTCTTTTTGGAGGGGTGCAGCCCCGCCACACCTCCAGTCGGGGTGTGAGGGCGGCGCCACCGCATCACTCCTGGAATTGAGAGAGAGAAGCGATAGTGGAGATGTCTGCTCTTGTCGTCATCCTTGTGATCGTGCGCCGCATCGTCGGCCTGTTCCTCCTGGCGGTCGGCATCCTGGGCGCGCTACTGCCCGTCCTCCCCGGCTGGCCGTTCATCATCCCGGCGGTGGTGCTGCTGGGCCGGCGGGACCGGGTGGTACGCACATGCCATCTGCTGGCCCGCTACGCCCTGCGTGCTATGCGCCGCTCGCGCATCCCGCCCGTCCGCCGCGTTGGCCTGCGCCTCACCGCCGAGTACGTGCGCGCCCGCCGCGTCGCCATGCCGGCGATCGCCGCCACCGAGCGGGCCTTCGCCCGCGCCTGGTTTTCACTCGTGCCAGATAGGGCGTAGAGCACCTCTAGTCCCAATACCTTTCAAATACGGGAGGATGTGGAGGGCTTCGCCCTCCACATCCTCCCCCGGTGGGGGTGT
>DATMBA010000023.1:0-5008 GCA_035559635.1 Roseiflexaceae bacterium | reverse complement strand
CACCGGCACGCTCACCACGGCGCACACCTCGGCCACCGCGCGCAGCGCCAGTGGGCGGATGGCCGGGCCAGAGAGCCGCCCCTCCAGCCGCTCGCCGCTACGCGGATCCATCACCAGCGCCGGCGGCGCGGCGATCACCGTCAGCGCGTCGGCCCCGGCATCGGCCACGGCCCACGCCGTGGCGGCCAGCGCGTCGTGCGGCGGGAGCTTCACCAGCAGCGGCAGCAGCGTCCGCGCGCGCACCTCGGCCACCGTCCTCGCCGCCTCGGCCGGGTCGTCGAAGCGCAGTTCCAGCCCGGCGACCGCCTCCTCCCCCTCCAGCGCCTCCGCTACCGCCGCGTGGTCGGCCTCGACGCTCAGGATGACGGGGATCTTCCAGGCTGCCCACGCCGCGGCGTAGCGCTCGAGCACGGCCTTCAGCCCGCGGCCGGCCCACGGGCCGACGCTCAGCAGGCCGGCGGGGGTCTCCACCAGCCGCGGCGGGGCGGCGCGGCGGGCGTGCAGCGCCACGCTGCGCGTCACGATCGCACCGATACGGTCCAGCGGCACGGCGCGGGCATACTCCACGCCGTAGCCGAAGCACCCGGCCGCCGTCATCATCGGGCTTGCGAGCCGCAGGCCGTAGGGGTTATTGGGGGCCAGGTCGATCATCATCGGTCCCTATCCCGGCGCGGATGGCGCGGCCCATCGTAGGGGCGCAGCAGGCGCTATGTATACGCACCACGTTGTCGAGAATCGCGCCTGCTGCTACGCCTCTACAGGTAGGCGCGGTACAGCCGCCCCCAGCCGGTGTTGAACACCCAATCCTCGTACACCTCCCGGGTGGCGCGTGGCCAGCCGTAGCGGCGCAGCAGACAGGCGAGCGGCCGCGCTGGCCCCGGCGGCGCGGCCATCCAGCGCTGGTCGGCAAGGTGCGTGTCACCAATAAGCTCGACGATGCGCAGGTCGCCACAGCCCAACCCGCGGGCGTGGGCCTGCGCCACGGCCGGCACGTCGCGCAGCGGATCCAGCCCCAGCATGCGCGCCGCGAGCGCATCGAGCGCCACGGGGTCAGCGGAGGCCAGCAGTGTCCCGCGAATCGCCAGCCGCGGCCGCCCCAGGGCATCGCGCAGGCAGACCGTCACGGCGTCCACCAGGCCGAGCGCCGGCCGATGCCCGGCGAGCAGCAGGCGCGCACGCTCGCCGACTGGCCCGCACGCGCCGAGCACCACGTCGGCGGGGGCGCCAGATGCGGTCTGCCGCGCACCGAGCCTGCGGCACACATCGGCCAGCGGGTCCGCGGCGTCCGGGGATGGCCGCACGACGCGCAGGTCCGTGCAGCCGACGGTATCCAGCGCGCGCAGCGCGCCCTCCAGCTGCCACGGCTCGGCGCGCTCGCCTGGCAGCCCAGGGGCGCGGCACGGCCGCGGCACATACATGAGGAGTCCCTGCCGCCCGGCGAGCGCGTTCAGGCCGGCCAACGCGAACAGGCGGGCATAGTCCTCCAGGACCGTCGCGGGCGTCGTGCCGACGAGCGCGACGCGGGGGTGGTGGGGCATCGGATACTCACCTGGGCATACCTCGGTCGTATAGCGTGGGAGTATACCGTGCCGGCGGCTGAGGTCACCGGTCGGGATCGGGATTCCACCAGCACGGTCCCTTGTCGCGCCGCGCCTCGGCGGCGCGCTGCCGGATCTCTGCCAGCTGGGTGCTTGCAAGGGGCACAAAGTCGCGCGCCGCGGCGAAGGCGGCGTCCTGCTCGTTGGGGTAGCTCAGCCCCAGTAAAGCCACGTCGGGATCGAGCGTGAGCGTGTAGTGCAGGCACTCCGCCACGCTCAGCCGGGGGAGCGTCGCCGGAGTGTCATCGGCGCCACCCGAGGAGAGCTTGCCCCGCGGGCGCTGGCGGAGCGGCTGGTTGTAGCCCGCAGTATCGCCCAGCAGCTTGCCCGCGCCGAAGGTTTTGAAGCAGACGGTGCCCACCCCGTGCGCGCGGGCGAGCGGGAGGATCTCGCCGATGTAGCGTTCGTCCACAAACGGCCCGACGGGGAACATCACGATGTCGCACCGCCCCGCGGTGATCGCCCGGTACAGCACCTCGGGGTTGTGGGAGGAAATGCCCATGAAGCGCGTCGTGCCGGCCGCGACGCAGGCCGCGAGTTGGTCGAACCCCCCGCCCGCCGCACACAGCCGCGTGTACACCTCCAGCGAGGAGAGGTTGTGGAACACGAAGGCGTCGGCGTGGTCCAGGCCGAGTCGGGCCAGCGAGGCGTCGATCTGCGGCGCGACCGGGGCTTCCAGGTCGTCGATCTTATCGATGAGGAACACGCCGTCACGGCGGCCGCGCAGGGCCAGGCCGACGATCTGCTCGGAGTAGCCGTCCTCATAGTTGGGGGCGGTGTCGACGAGGTTCAGGCCGGCGTCGAGGGCCCGGCACAGCGTGGCGACGCAGGTCTCGAGCGGCTGGCTGCGGTCGGCGAGATCCCCGATCCCCAAGGCGGTGACGGGGAAGCCGGTGCGCCCGAGGGGGCGGCGGGGGTGGAACAGAGCGGTTGTCATCAGGTGAGCTCCCAAAGGTCGATATCTTCCGTCGCGAGGCGGGTGCCGTGGGCCACCGCTCCCAACGCGCTCACCAGCACGTAGGTGACCTCGTGCTGGGCAGGGGTGGTGCAGATGGCTCGCAGGTTGAGCGGTGTCAGCAGTGAGGGATCGCCGCCAGCAGCCGCTCGACCTCCGCCGCCGTGTTGTAGAAGTGGGGCGCGACGCGCACGCCCCGTGGCCGCCGGGCCACGACGATGCCCTGCTCGGCGAGCCGGTCGACGAGCGCCCCGTCGCGCGCCACATCGCCGAGTGTGAACGTCACGATCGCGGCCCGGCGGGCCGCGTCGGCTGGGCTGACGAGGCGCACCAGGGGCGCGTGCCGGCGCAGCCCGTTCACCAGCAGCGCTCCAAGCGCACGGTTGTGCGCCGCGATCGCGGGCATGCCCACCTGCTCGATCAGCGCAAGCGACGCCGCCAGCGCGGTGAGGCCAAGCGTATTGGCCCCGCCCACCGTGTAGCGGCGCGCACCAGGCTGCCAGGCCAGCGCGCTGGCGGCCGGGTCGTCATCACTCAGGAACGACTGCTCGCCGACGAAGCGCGGCCGGATGCGGTCGAGCGCCTCGGGTGCCACATACAGCGCGCCAGTGCCGAAGCCGGCCAGCAGCCACTTGTAGCCGTGCAGCGCCAGCGCCGACACCCGCAGCGCCCGCAGGTCGAGCTCCACCGCGCCGACCGCTTGGATGCCGTCGACGACCAGCAGGCAGCCGGCCGCCGCGCAGCGCCGCCCGAGCGCCTCCAGGTCGATGCGGTAGCCGGTATCCCAGGCCACTGCGCTACACGACACGGCGCGGGTGCGTCTATCGACGGCCGCCATGAGGGTGTCGACACGCGGGCCATCGCCGTCCCACGGGACCTGGCGGACCTCGACCCCCAGCTCGCGCAGCTGCAGCCAGGTGTAGGTGAGCGAGGGAAACTCAGGGTCGGGGAGGACCACATTGTCGCCGGGCCGCCAGTCGATCCCCCGGGCACAGATGTTCAGCCCGGTGGTGGTGTTGGCGGTGAAGGCGAGGTCATCTGTGCTGACGCCGAGCAGGTGTGCGAGCCGGGCGCGGGCAACCTCGGCCACCGGCTGGTCGACGGGCGCGCGAGCCGTGTCGGGGAACTGGGCGCGGCGCACGGCCTCCTCGATCGCGCGGCAGGTGGTGCTCGGGAGCGGGCCCTGTGTCGCGGCGTTGAGGTAGGTGACCTCGGCTGTGAGCGGGAACTCACGCGCGCGGAGGGTCTGGAGCAATGGCTCGGGCGCAGACATGAGCGGCTCCTTTCTGGGCATGGGGACGTAGATGTCTCGGCATCGGCTCCGTTGCACCGCACGCGCACGGCATTTCCGGCCATGCCGCATCCCAGGCGTCGCGGCCGCGCGGGCGTTGTTCAGGTGGAGCTGGAGCGCGGCGGCCGCAGCCACCTGGCGTCGGAAGGAGTCGAGCTGCGCGTCGGCGGTTAGCCCGCCGGTGAAGACCATCGCTACGGAGCCGAGGCCGTGCGCGCCAGACAGTTGTGGAACGCGGCCCGCCACGCTGAACAGCTCCTGGGACGCTGGCCGCCCCGATCTACCGGGTCTGGGCCATCTGCGACTACGAGAACCTGGCCGCAGCGCGGGTGCCGGAGAAGATCGGGATGCAGCGCGAGGGGTGGTGCGGCGCGGTGTACTGCACCCAAACGTGAGCGCCGAGTCCCGCGACTGCTGGCTGGACGCCAGGGTCAAGTAGCGTGTGCGGAGAGTGCGCTTGCGGATCACGGCCGGTGCCGTTCCAACCAGGACACGGCCCCGTCGACCAGAGGGCGAGCAGGTGCAGCAGATTCCTGCCGGGCAGGTCGAGGACCATCCCTACCAAGCGCACCAACCCACCGGCCTGCGGCACGATCGACCAAGACCGCCTGGCGGCGAGCTTCGAGCGGCAGCGTGGCTAGGAAACAAGAACCCTGCACGATCCACCGGATGATCGGCATCAAGGGCGACAGGAGCTTCGAGCGGCAGCGTGGCTAGGAAACAAGAACCCCGCCCCATCGATTGGAGGAGGCGGGCCACCGCGACGCGGGAAGAGGCTGGCGGGGAGGGTGGGATTCGAACCCACGTGGGTTTTCAGGCCCAACTCGTTTTCGAGACGAGCACGTTCAACCACTCCGTCACCTCCCCGTATGTAGTTGTCACGAAGGGCGGCCCGCCGCTGGCGTGACCGCCCTCCTGGTGGCGACTCTGGGGCGACTCGAACGCCCGACCTCTTCCTCCGCAGGGAAGCGCTCTAATCCACTGAGCTACAGAGTCATTCGATTGACCGGCGATACTATACCACGACTTCGCCTGAAATGCAAACATCCCCGAACGGTAAACCGGTTGTATTCGGAGGTCATGCCGGGGAGGGCCAGGGAGGGCTTCGCCCTCCTTGAAACCCTCCCATCACAGCAGCGGCGGGCGGGGGAGATGCGGGGGCCT
>DATMBA010000022.1:0-15076 GCA_035559635.1 Roseiflexaceae bacterium | reverse complement strand
ACGATACCGGCGGTACGTGTCGCGCATGGTTGGCCTCCCTTCGAGTCGTTGGTAGCGAACCTCGTTGGGAATCCTATCAGCTGCGGCACGTACTCGTTTCAGGACCGCAAGGCGAACAGGTTTTCTGTACGGTAGTCAAATTTGACCATCGATTTGCGACGTTCGATGCTCAAGTCGGCGACTATGTCGAAAACAAAGATCACGGTGCTCATACTACCTGTCTAACCCAATATTATGCTCCCGCAGATGAAGTGATACGTCGAGTTAAGGCTCGCGCTTGGGCGCACCGCTGGTTCTTTGGAGTTAGGCGAGTAGCTCGGAACACTGATGTCCGAACCGTCATCGGCACCTTCCTTCCATATCAAGCTGTAACCTACGGCTTCTACCTATTTTTCTCGAATGTCTCGGTTCAGCAATATATCTGCCTGTCAGCGATGACAAACTCGATCACACTTGATTATTTCTGTCGAAACGCAACGAGTCAGCCGTCGCTCACATATGGTGTGCTGCAGCAACTCCCCATCCTCCCCCCATCCGCATTCAGCGAGGCAGACATCGCCTTCATCGTGCCGCGCGTGCTGGAGCTGGTGTACACCGCCTGGGACATCAAGGCGTTCGCGGAGGATGTCTGGGCGGAGGCGGGGGAGGCGCTGCGGGCCGAGATCGTGCGGCGTTGGGAAGACTGCAAGGCGTCGCGGGCTGATAGCACGCAGATGCCGCAGATGACGCAGATGGACGCAGATCGTGGCGAAGATCCGCGCCAATCCCTCAGATCAGCGGCATCAGCGTTCCATCACCCCCCGCCTTTCATCTGGCACGACTCCCGCCGCGCGCTGATCCGCGCCGAGCTCGACGCGCGCATCGCCCGCCTCTACGGGCTCACCCGCGACGAGCTGCGCTACATCCTCGACCCGGCGGATGTGTACGGGCCGGACTTCCCCGGCGAGACGTTCCGCGTGCTCAAGGAGAAGGAGATCAAGCAGTTCGGCGAGTACCGCACCCGGCGGCTGGTGCTGGAGGCGTGGGATCGGGAGAAGTGAGAAGTGAGAATGCAGAATGCAGAGTACTGGCGAGGTATCTCATATGTCCCGTATCCCTGACCAGGCCGTCGCACCACGGCAGGAGCTGCGCTACGCCTGCGGTCAGTGTCACCGCCAGGTCCGGCGCGAGTCCAAGGACTGCCCTCACTGCAGCGCGAGCCTGGAAACGTAGGGCCAACAATCTGACGCTCCGGTCCGATACAGCTTGTTCAGGAGGCGAAGCCCGTGGACGAAACAACCGGCAGCCCTGCCGATGCACCAGACCTCGCGACGCATCTTCTGCAGACCGATGTCGATCGTGACGAACCCGCGGCGACAGATGATACGGGAGAAACCAGGCCGATCTCTGCTGCCGAATGGCAGGCGTCGATCACAAACAGCAGCCCGTTCGTGCGCCATATCGCTGTCGACTACCCTGAGTGGCTGAACCGGACTCTCGGCAGGCGCGCCCGGATCAGCTTTCGGGAGCACCAGCGAGCGAGCGTTTTCCTGGACGGCTCACGGTGGATCTTTCTGCGAGCAAACCGGAGAGATCCGTCGTTCTACATCCAGGTGCGTCGCCCCTCAGCCGATCACCTCGCGTTCCTTGAGAGGCAGCTCAGTGCGTCTGCACAGCTCAGCCGGAACATCAAACTTCAGGGCGGCGACATAGGGATCAGTTTCGTCGTCGCCACCACACCTGACTATGAGGTCCTCAAAGCCCTGACCTTACGGCTCGCTGAGCGGAGCGGTCCAGGCTTTCCGCAGGTGCCCCGCTCGCTCGGGGCGATGCTCACCCCCTACGTGCGGCTCGCCGCGCTGCTCACCGGAGCGAGCTACACGCCGCAGCAGATCCTCGACCGCCTGGGGCAGATCCACCCGCCGATCGCCAGCCTGGCCTACGCGCCCGACCCGAACCAGCTGGCCCGTGACCTGGTGCTGCTGCGGCTGCTCGAGCCCACGGAGAGCGGCAGCTACCGCCTCTGGTCCGCGCTCGCCGACCGCACCATCGAGCACATGCGGCGCTACGCTGCGCTGACGCTCCTGGTCCCCGCCGAGGGCGGCGGCTACATGCTCCCCGCCCTCACGGCCCCGTTCGACGGCCAGCCTCACCCGGCCGCGGCCTGGCCGTGCGGCAAGCCGCTGCTGGAGTGGTACGAGGAGGCCGGCCTCGTCCAGCGCAACCCCGACGGGACCTGGCAGTCGCTCCCGGACGCGCTCGAGCCGCTGGCGGCCGAGACGGCCACCGCCAGGGCGCTCAACGTCTTCCTCGAGCATCTGCGGCGCGTCCGCGGCAGCCGGCAGGCGCTGCCGTCGCTCGCCGATGACCGCCTCCCGCTGCTCGACTCGACCGCGCTGGAGGCGCGCATCGCCGAGATCCAGCGCGAGCTGCTGATCGACCGTGCGACGATCCTGCGCATCTACCGCGCCCTGATCGCCGGCCAGCACGTGATCCTGAGCGGCCCCCCCGGCACCGGCAAGACCCACCTCGCCCGCCTGCTGCCGGCGGTGCTCTGGCGCGAGCCCGAGGTCACCGTGGCGCTCGATATGCCCACCGACCCGGAGCTGCCTGTGACACAGGCGCCGGTGGAGCAGAAGCTCTCCCGCGAGGGCTACGCGGTCGACGTGGTGACGGCGACCGAGGACTGGAGCGTGCGCCACGTCGTCGGCGGCATCGTACCCCAGCTCCAGCGCATGGGCGAAGCCCGCACGCTGGTGTACTCCGTGCGTCACGGCTGCCTGACCCGCGCCGTGCTCGCGAACTACGCCGGCTACGACGGCGAGCATGTGCCTCCCGCCGCCAGCCTGCAGCGCCAGGAGGTGATCGAGGGCGCCGTGCGCTACCGCGGGCGCTGGCTGGTGATCGACGAGTTCACCCGCGCCCCGATCGACGCGGCCTTCGGCGGCCTGCTCACGACCCTCGGCGGGCAGCGCAGCCCGCTCCTGGTCCCCACCGACGACGGGCGCGAGGCGGAGGCGTGGCTGCCGAATGACTTCCGCATCATCGGCACGCTCAACAGCTTCGACCGCCACTTCCTCAACCAGATCAGCGAGGCGATGAAGCGCCGCTTCACCTTCATCGACATCCTCCCCCCCGGCCGCCAGCTCGCCGCCGCCGAAGAGGGCATGGCGCTCTACCGCGCGCTCCTGCGGCTGAGCCAGCTCGGGATGCCGGACATCACGCTCGACCCTGCTGAAGGCCGGGTGGTCTGGGAGGATGTAGTGACCGTGCAGCGCGCCGAGGAAGACGGCGGCCAGCTCGTCTACGCGCTCGCCGACGCGGACGATGAACTGCGTGCTGCGCTCGCGAGCTTCTGGCGTCTCTTCCGCGCCATCCGCGTCTACCGCCAGCTCGGCACCGCGCAGGCCGAGTCGGTCATCAGCGCGGTCCTCACCGGCCACGGCATCGGGATGAGCTGGCGCGAGGCGCTCGACACAGCGCTCGCCGATGTGCTCGCCGACCAACTGCAGGTGATGGCGCGCGACGAGCAGCACGTCCTGCTGGCCTACCTGGGCGCCGCCGGCGATCCCGAGGCGTTCGCCGGCGCGGTCCGCGCCACGCTCGGGCAGTTCCCCGGCCCGCGCCAAACCGCACACCTGACTCAGCTACGCCACGCCGACCCCGCGCCTGGCGAGCCGCCGATCGACGTCAACAACGTGGGCGCGCTCGACGCCGCGCAGCTCAGCCGTGTGTTCGAGCTCGGGCCGCCGCTGACGATCGGCCAGGACGGGATCTTCGCGCGCCGGCTCGTCGCTTTCATCAACGAGCGTGGGCTATGAGCACCGCGCGCGAGATCGCCGCCTACGCCCACATGCAGGCGCGCCTGATCGCCCTGCTCCTGCGCCACGACGAGCGCCGCTTTCGGCAGTATATCGGCCCACTCGAGCAGGCGCCCGAGGACGAGAACGAAGCGCTCCTGCCGTATCGCGAGCTGGCGGTACTGTTCCACCTGCGCGACGAGCTGTTCGAGCACATCCTGCCGCGCATCGTGCGCCGCCTGAGCTTCGAGTCGCCGCGCAGCCTCGCCGCCGAAGAGCCGCCGGCCCGCGGGCGTGTCCACTGGGAGCGCTCGCTCGCCGCCACCTGGGGCGAGCGGCCCGGCGAGCCGCCGCTCCAGCTCCAGACCACCCGGCGCCGGCGCGACTTCGCCACCCCCGAGAACCTGCTGACGGTCGCCACACTGCTCCAGTACCGCGCCGATGTGCAGCGCCTCCTGTGGGGCGACTCGGCCGTCGTGGGCGCCGACGCCCTGCGCCACCCGCTGAACGACATCGTCGACCGCTGCGACCGGGCGCTCGCCTTCCCGCAGTTCGCCGGCCTGCGGCCAGCGGCCCAGCGGATCCTTGAGGGTGAGCAGGGCGGCGCCGAAGCGCTCGAGGCGCGGGTCGCCGAGCGCGCCTCCCCCGGCGGCAACAGCGCCTACCAGGAGCTGCTCACGTGGCGGGCACGGCGGCGGGAGCTGCGCCTCCTGCGCCGCGGCGACCCGGCCCGCATCGACGCCGTGCTCGGCGCGGACCCCAGCCGCGACAACTACCTCTTCCAGCTCTGGATCTTCTACGAACTGGCCGACCTGCTGCACGAGCGCGCGCTGCTGGACGACCTCGACACGCGCCCGCAGCAGATGCGCCTGTGCTTCCGCTGGGGAGCAGCGGGGGAGATCAGGCGCTACGAGCTGTGCCACGACCAGGCCCCCGAGCCGATCGCGCGGTGGGAGGTCGCACCCACGGGCGCGCGCCCGCCCGGCGTGCGGCCCGACTTCTACCTCCGGCGGATCGACCCGCCGCCGCAGCGGGTGATCCAGGGAGGGCGCTGCTACTGGCGCGAGCCCGGCGTCGTCTGGGACGCCAAGTACTACCGCGAGCGCGACACCGGCCAGACCCCCTCGCCGCCCGTCAAGCGCATGATCGCCGACCTCACGCTGCTTGGCGAGCAGGAGGGCGTGCTGCTCTTCGCGTTCCTACAGGCCGCCACAGGTGACGGGCAGGAGGTACGGCAGATCGGGCCTGCTGCCGGCTTCGAGCAGACCATCGCCCCGGACGTGCGAGTCAGCGCTCGCCAGCTGGAGCCGACGAGCGCGGCGCCCTCGGCGCCGGTGCGTGAGACGCTGGTCAGCCTCCTTGAGCGCGCTCACCAGCGCCTCGCCCCGGTTCGTACGCCGGCGTGCCACGGTGTGTTCCTCGACACCCTGAGCGCCCCAGCCGCTGCGCTCCTCTCGGACCGGTACGGCGTCCCGTTCGGCGGCACATCGGCCGACCTGCTGATCTGCCCCAAGCCGCACATCGGACCCTGGCGCGTGGACATCGTCAGCCGGGCGGTGCACTGCTGCGCCGACGGGCGCCTGTGCCACATCGTCGGCCAGCCGGGCGCCCAGAAGCCCATCCGCCCGCCGCGCGACATCAAGGACCTCCTGCGCGAGCTCGAGCACATCTTCGCCGACGTCGACCGCTCGCAGATCGAGGACGAGCTGGTGAGCGCGATCGCGCGCCAGGTCGAGGCGCTGACCCGCAGGTTCGCCGAGATCTCGGGCGCCTACCGGCGCATCGAGGTGTACTTCAACCGGCTCCGTGACCTTGGCCTGGCGCAGACGCTCGACCTGCTCGCTCCCCCGGAGCGCGAGTCGCTCGCGCTGGCCGTATTCCTCGTCGAGCAGCTCGACTCGATCGGCGCCAGCGACTACTCCGCCCCGGCGATCCACATCTCGAGCGTGATGGAGGTTGAGCTCAAGCGCCGCGTCTTCCAATGCCCGGGGCTCATCGGCGACCTGGCCCTGCCCAAGCGACAGACGCTTGGCGTCTTGCCCTACCTGCGCCGCAGCGATGACCTGGATGGGAACTGGCAGCGCATCCAGGAGTATGTCGCCGCCCACTGGAACGAGCACCCGGACCCGGACGACCCGGAGCGCCTCGTGCGCTTCGACGACCTGATCACCAAGGCCATCAACCGCATCGCACAACTCCGCAACACCGCCGCGCACACCAACCCGCTGCCCCGCAAGGAGTACACCGAGCTCCAGGGCATCATCTTCCACGGCGGCAAGCTCGGCTACGGCGCGCTCAACGCGCTCCTCCTGGGCTGGAAGATGCACCATGAACTTTAACATGTTAAACGAGTATGTGGCGCCCGCCCACGCCTGGCCGGGCACAGCGGGCACCCCGCGGCGGGCTAAACACGGCAAAGCCCGCCGGCGCGGCCTGCAGGACAGCCCGCGCCAGCGGGCTTCGCAAGGGATAGCCTGCCCGTTCACGGGCCGGGCGGGGTGCGAAGCCAGGATACCCGATTTACGACTCCCCTGCCCGCCGGGCAGCGGCGGGCGGGTTAGATGCGCGGGCTAAAGGCCCCCGCGCCCCCCATGCGCGCTTGCGCGCACTCATCTCGTGGACGCAGCGATCAGGCCGATGGCTCGATGCGGATGACCCTGCGCCGGGCGGCGGCGGCCTTGGGAACCTCGATCTTCAAGAGGCCGTTTTCCAGCGTAGCTCGCACCTGGTCGGTATCGATCTCCTCGGGGAACTCGAAGAGCCGGGACATCGCTTCTACCGGTTGTTCGCGCTGGAGATATCGCCGGCCGGTCTGTGCCTCCACCTGCTGGGGCTTCGTAGACACGGTCAGGCTCTCGCTGGTGGCGTCGATGATGATCTCATCCGGCTTGCGGCCCGCAACCGGGATCTCGATCACATACGCATCGCCGTCCACCGTCTCGTAGATATCGGCCGTGAGCCGTGGCGGGGGCAGCGCCGGCCGCATCGGCCCGAACACCCAATTCCGTTGCTGTATCATGTCATACCTCCGCTCACTGCGGGAGGGGCCAGGGGATGGCTTCGTCCTCCCCGAAAACCCCACCCCAACGGTAGCTTTCAGCGCAGCGCGCGAGAATATTGCGTAGCCTCGCCTACACCGCGAAGGGGAATGTCTCCGGCACCTCGCCCGCTTCCCATTCAGCGCTGCGCTCAAGCGGTTCAACCGCTTGCGTCTCATCGAAGTGCAGCACCGCGTCGAACTGGTCCGCCAGCCGCGCCCAGAAGTAGTGGCTCTGTCGCTCGGTTTCCGGGCGGTAGATCACCCCGATCGCCCGCTCGAGCATGGGGTCGTGCAAGCCCGCCGCCGCCGCGCCACCATCGCGCAAGGTCAGCAAGAAGCGCGGTAGGCCACTCTCGTGGAAGAGCGCCTCGTAGCTGCCCGCGAGCGCCGGCCGCACGCGCTTGCGCTCGGCTGGCGCACCCCAGTCCGAGGCAGCCGTCACGCTGCCATGATGGGTGGTGAAGCCTATGAGCACGGCATCGCGGCCGTAGCGCTGGCGCACGAGTTGGCCGACGTTCAGCTCGCCGCGCTGGCCCATCTGGGTGGCCCGTGCGTCGCCCAGGTGCGAGTTGTGCGCCCAGACGGCGACCTTCGCCCGCTCACCCTGCCTGGAGAGGTGCGCGATGAGCGCGTCAAGCGTCTCGGCCATATGGCGATCGCGCAGGTTCCACGAGGACACCTCCGCGAGGAACATCGAGCGGTAGTACGCCTCGGCATTCTTCACCAGGCGTGCGTTCTGTTCGGCGTAGAAGAGCTCATCCTCGGCCAGGCG
The DNA here is from genome assembly GCA_035559635.1 of Roseiflexaceae bacterium. Lineage (GTDB taxonomy): Bacteria > Chloroflexota > Chloroflexia > Chloroflexales > Roseiflexaceae > CALJIC01. The sequence continues at coordinate 7,485 of DATMBA010000022.1, read as the reverse complement.
GCCATCGCGCCGCAGGTACTCGGTGGCGTGGCGTTGCAGCTCGAGGAGCTGGCTGACGACCTCACGCTCGCAGGATCTGGCGAGGCCGGTGCCGGCCAGGAACCCATAGATCTGGGCGTCCTCGCCGAAGTGGTCGAAGCAGGCATAGCGCGCGCGGGCCTGCGTCGCCGCAGCGGGATCGACCATTTCCAGATAGCGCAGCACGGCTTCCATCGAGGCATGCAGGCTGTAGAGATCAAGGCCGTAGAAGCCGACCTTCGTGCCGCCGGGCCCAAGCGCGTCGTTGTAGGCGCGCAGCCATTCGACAAACTCGACCACGACCGTGTTGCGCCACATCCACGTCGGGAAGCGCCGGAAGTCGGCCAGCGCGTCGATGGCAAAGGCGTCGTCGCTCAGGCCGCGCACGTAGCGGTTGACCCGGTACGCGTCGGGCCAATCGGCCTCGACCGCGACCGCCGTGAAGCCGTGCTCCTCGATCAGCCGCTTGGTGATCTCGGCACGCTCGCGGTAGAACTCGTGCGTCCCGTGGGACGCCTCGCCGAGCAACACCAGGCGCGCCGCGCCGATCTGCTCGATCAGCGGGTCGTAGTCATGGGCGGCCCCTTCCAGCGGGTGCGCAGTCTGGCGCAACGCCTCCACACGTGTGGTGTCGGTTGGAGTGTGCATCGTTTCCCTCCTGAGAGGGCTGGCGCGCACTGTCAGCTCGCGGGCGCGGGGACCTGTTCGTACGCGCGCCTTAGCAGGTCACGGACCTCTTCGTCCGTCGTCTGCGAGAAGTCCGCATACCAGAGGCCGACTGCGTAGAACGGCTCCGGCGTGGCAGCGCAGACGATATCGTCAACCTCCTCGCTCAGCTCCGCGCAGGCCTCGGGCGCTGCGATCGGCACCGCCACAACGATGCGGGCCGGTAACTGCTGGCGCAGAGCTTTGACGGCGGCGTACATGGTCGCCCCGGTCGCCAGGCCATCATCCACGAGGATCACCGTCCGCCCGCGCAGATCGGGGGGCGGACGCTCGCCGCGATACAGGCGCTCGCGCCGCGCCAGTTCCTGCTGCTCCCTGGCGGCGACGGCCTCGATCACATGGTCGGGGATGCTCAGTGTGTGCACCAACTGCTCGTTGAGCACGCGCACACCGCCCGACGCGATGGCGCCCATCGCCAGCTCCTCGTGGCCAGGCACGCCCAGCTTGCGCACCAGGAACACGTCCAGCGGTGCATCGAGCGCACGGGCTACTTCAAAGGCAACGGGCACGCCGCCGCGCGGCAGCGCCAGCACCAGCACGTCCGGGCGATGGGCGTATGCAGTGAGCATCGCTGCGAGCTGCCGACCCGCTTCGCGGCGGTCGCGAAACGGTAGTCGCTTCATGGCTGCTCTCCTCCAGCTAGCCGCCTGCGTAGGTGCGTTTCGTCAGTCCAGGTCAGTGAGCGCGCCGCCGGCCAGGGCGCTCGTGCCGCACTCACACGCGCGTGCGGCACGACAACTGGGCAGTGTGCCAGCCAGGGGGCCGGCACGCTGCCCACAGCCGCTCCTACCTATCCCGTGCTACGGTTCGACCGTGATATGATTCTCGACCTCGGTGACGCCGGGGGCACGCCAGGCAGCGCGCTGCGCTTCATCGCGCTCGGCCCAGGAGCGCACGCGCCCACGCAGGATCACCTTGGAGCCTTCGGTTTCGACGGTGATCCGCCGGGCGTCGAGTTCGGCGCTGCGGCGCAGCGCCTCCTCGATCTTGCTCCGGATCTCAGCGGGCGAGATGCGCGGCTTGATGGTGATCAGGTTCGTGACCCCCTTGACACCAGTCAAATGCCGCACGGCAGAGTCGGCTGCCTCGCGCTGATACTGCCACTCAACCTCGCCCTCCAGCGTGATCCAGCCATTACTCACCGTGACCTTGATCCGGTCGTGTGGCACGGTGATGCGGTCCTCCAGCGCGCGCACGGCCGCGCGAGCGATGTCCTCATCGGTGCGCTCGCTGCTAGAGGGCAGATGCACCTCCAGTTCGTTGACCACCGCCTTGACACCGTAGACGCGCTTGGCGGCGCGCTCGGCGTTATAGCGTTTGCTGTAGCTGTCAACGAAGCCAGAGAGCGTGACAATGCCGTCCTTGACGGACACGCCGATCTCGGTCGATTTGACCATCGGCTCCCACTCCAGCTCCCGCAGCACGGCCTGTTGGATCTCCCTGTCAGTCATCGTATGATCCTCCTTTCGGTGACCAGGAACTTCCAGGGCCTACGAATACTCGTAGCAGGTCCAATGTAGTACAGATCCTTGGCGATGACACCGGCCATGAGGCGATCGCTCCAACCCATCATACGGCGAGTGCTCACCTATCCAGCCAGCGGAAGCCGTCTCACCCATGGAGGGCAGCCGGTTGCCCCGTAACGATGCCATCTTGCAGCGGGGGCTCCGATCGACCGATCGGCATCCAGCAGGGTGGATCGCTCGCCGGAAAGCTCTCTATCAGCGCTTCATCCACCAGTGCGTCAAGGGTATTCGCTCGGTCCGCCGCGCCCGGTTTTATCCCCGCCTCACCTGGATCAGTGATCGCCTGCCGCTTCGTTTCTAAGTTAGGCATCAGCATAGGTCCCACTGTCCTCCCTACTGATGGTGAGGGATGCAGGGGAGGGTCCAAGGGAGGGCGAAGCTCTCCCTTGAGAACCCACCCATCAATTAATAGCCCTCATCCGCCATCGACGGCGCAGCACCGTTCTTCTTCGGCTCAGGCGCCTCGGCAATCAGCGCTTCCGTCGTCAGAATGATCCCCGCCACACTGACCGCGTTCTCCAGCGCCGTCCGCACGACCTTCGCGGGGTCGATGATCCCGGCAACCATCAGGTCAACGTACGCGCCAGTCAGGACATCGTATCCGTAGTTGGGATTATGATGCTCACGCTGTGCGGCACGCACGTGCTCCACAACGACCGGGCCATCTTCGCCGGCGTTGGCGGCAAGCTGGCGGAGTGGCTCCTCCAGCGCGCGCCGCAGCACGTTCAACGCCATGCGCTCCTCCTCGAATTGCACCTGAACGCCGTCCAGCGCTGGGATCGCGTTCAGCAAGGCAACGCCGCCGCCGGGCACGATCCCCTCCTCCACCGCCGCACGGGTTGCATGGAGCGCATCCTCGGCACGCGCCTTGCGCTCCTTGAGTGCCGTTTCCGTCGGGGCGCCGACCTTGATCACCGCCACGCCGCCCGCGAGCTTGGCCGCGCGCTCCTGCAGCTTCTCCCGGTCATAGTCACTGGTGGTGGTCTCGATCTGAGCGCGGATCTGCGCGATGCGCGCCTGGATCGCCTGCTTGTCGCCCGCGCCCTCGACGATCACGGTGTTGTCCTTATCGGCCCTGACGCGCCGGGCGCGGCCCAGATCCGCCAGCGTCGCGCTCTCCAGCTTGCGGCCGATCTCCTCACTGATCAGCGTGCCGCCCGTCAGGATGGCGATGCCCTGCAGCATGGCCTTGCGGCGGTCGCCGAAGCCGGGCGCCTTGACCGCCAACACGTTGAGCGTGCCGCGCAGCTTGTTGACCACCAGCGTCGCCAGCGCCTCGCCCTCCACATCCTCGGCGATGATCACGAGATCCTTTTTGCCCCTTCCCAGAACCGCCTCCAGGATCGGCAGCAGATCGTTGACTGCGCTGATCTTCCTGTCGGTGATCAGGATGTAGGGATCATCAATCACCGCCTCCATGCGGCTCGGGTCGGTGACGAAGTAGGGCGAGATATAGCCACGGTCGAACTGCATCCCCTCGACCAGCTCGTATTCCAGCGTGAGGCCCTTCCCCTCTTCGATCGTCACAACGCCGTCACGGCCGATCTTGTCCATCACCAGCGCCAACAGCTCGCCGACCTCCGGATCCTGCGCCGAGATCGTCGCGACCTGACGGATCTCGTCGCGGCCTTTGAGGGGCATGGCCTGCTCCTTGATGCGTGCGACGAGCGCCTGGACGCCCTTATCCAGCCCGCGCTTGAGCAGCATAGGGTTCGTGCCGGCGGCCACCAGCTTGAGTCCCTCATGCACGATCGCCTGCCCCAGGACCGTGGCGGTCGTCGTGCCGTCGCCGGCCACGTCGTTGGTCTTACTGGCGGCCTGCTTAAGCAGCTGCACGCCCATATTCTCAAAGGGATCCTTGAGATCGATCTCCTTCGCCACCGTCACACCATCGTGGGTGACGGTGGGCGCACCCCACTTCTTTTCAAGCGCAACATTGCGACCGCGCGGCCCCAGCGTCGTCTTGACGGCCTCGGCCAGGGTATCAACCCCAAGCTTGAGCGCGGTGCGCGCGCGCATATCGAAGATCAGTTGCTTCGCCATAGAGTATTCCCCCTCGATAATGCCGAGAATGGCCTTCGCCTGACGTAGCAAGAACGCCTGATCGTCGATCGTGAATGGTGTGATTACGTGGTGCATCCGGCGCGCGCGTTGACACGCACGCGCCGGGTGGGGCGGATGTGAGGGCGGGCTTCGCCCTGCCTCGCCCGCCCCCCTTCTGCGATCGTAGCAGCGCCGCACGGCCGCTGCATCTGGCGCCCGGACAGTCGCGCTCCCCACCACATGGCGAGGCTGATCCCAGCCAGTTGGCCAGCATCAGCGATCACGCACCAGGCAATCTGCCCGCCAGCATCTACGCCACTCCGCCCACATGCCGGGCCATCTGATCGGGAGTCATGACCAAGTCGTGATGGTATACTGTCCCCGTTGTCGTGCCGGGGAGGAAGTCAATGCACGTTCGCGAAAATCGAGGGGTCAGGGAGGGCTACGCCTCCCTGACCCCTCGGTTCCTATGGGCGCTCGCGCTCAGACGCGCGAGCGCTCGGCGGCGCGGCCGTCCATCCAGCGGCCCCAGGCGAGCAGCACCCGCCCGACCCGCTCCTGCCAGCGGCGGCCGTTCGGCTTCCTGTCCGATGCGCCTGTGGCGAGCCGGGCCAGGCGCTCAAGCTCAGCCTCGTCGAGCCGTTGCTGGTGGACGAGGCGTCCGGAGATATCCATCTCGTAGCGGTTGTTCATAGCGTGCCTCCCTCGTTCAACGCCGGGCGGCGGGCGCCCGCCGCAGGTTGCCCCTGCGGCGAGCCAGGCGCTCGGCGTGACGATCCAGACTGCCAGCTGCCGTGCAGCGGCAACGGCGAGGAGCGCGCGGCGGCGCGCCTGGTCGTAACTCTGAACTTCGGGTATCGTCGGTGATTAGTTGGGGGGACGACACTGTCCGCGGGCTGCGTCAAGGAGTAGATCGCAACCGCGCATGGTGAATCGTACACGAAAAGAGGCGATGTGTCAATAGGAGAGCGGTCAACGTGGGGGAGGGGGAGGGGCTTGGCCCTCCCCCATACCGCTCGGCGTGCCGGCGGCCTCGTTCAGCTCGGCGAGCAGGCGCCGGGTGGCCTCCGGCCCGTGGCCATGCGCCGCAGCCGCCTGGGCGATCGGCTCCCAGAAGGGCACCGCGCTATCCTGCCACGGGATACCATAGCGCGCGAAGACGTCCCGCGCGGCGGGGTGCATGGCGGCCACCAGCGCCACCGAGGCGGTCCCATCGATGGCACCGGGGAGCGCCGACTGAGGACCGAGGATTGGAGGGCGATTAGATTCGGCCACCTCCCGGCTCCTAGCTCCTGGCTCCTGGCCTCGATCTTCGGTCGTCTGGGCGAGGAGGCGCACGGCGTTGCCGCCCATGATGTCTGTGTAGACCGTCTCGTCCAGCCCAAGGGCGTCAATCTGGCGTAGGAAGGGGCGGAAGTCCGGCTCGCGCTGCTCACGCGGGCAGATCAGCAGCGGGTAGTCGGAGGCGAACAGGATCTTGCGGTGGTCCACACAGGCCAGCGCAGCGCGGAAGATCGCCGGGGTGGGGTAGACCAGCGGCGAGGCGGCGGTGTCGTACCAGGTGTTACGCAGCGCGCGGCGCACGCCGGGGATGATCTCGTGGAACAGCAGCCCGCCGCCCCAGTGAGCCAGCACCAGCTGCAGCTCGGGGTAACGGCAGGCCAGGCCGTAGTAGTGCGCCAGCGGCGTGGTGGCCTTGCCGGGGTAGGCGGGCCCTACCGGCTCGTTGGCGTGCAGCAGCAGCGGTAGGCCGTGGCGGATACAGGCCTCGGCCAGGCGCAGGAAGTCCGGGTCATCGAGCGCGAAGCCCTGGGCGTAGGGGTTGAGCTCGCCCACGCCGCACAGCCCACCGGCCACACAGCGCTCCAGTTCCGCCAGGGCCAGCGGCCCGGCGCGCGGCTGCACCACCGCGAAGGCGGCGATGCGGTCCGGGAAGCGCCGCACCAGCGCCATGCTCGCGTCGTTGCGCGCCACGCAGGACTCGTGGCGCTGGTAGTACTCGCCCTGCACCACCACGCGGTCGATCCCGGCGCGGTCCATATCCTCCAGCGTCCGCGCGGCGTCGGCCCATCCCTGGATGGAGGCGCCGGATGGCCGCGGGGCAAGCAGCATGCCCCAGTACGGCTCGCGCTCCGCCAGCGCGCCAAGCTCGGCCGCCAGTTCCGGCGGTGTGTAGTGGATGTGGACATCGAGGCGCACGGCTACTCCAGCGCGTCGATCCGCTGCTGCACCTGCCGGAGCTTCTCGGTATCGCCGCCCTGCTCGTAGATCGCGGCCGCGCGCCGGTAGTCCTCGAGCGCGCCGGCCGTGTCGCCGAGCGCCTGGCGCACGTCACCGCGCTCGGCCAGCACATCGGCGTCGTTGGGCGCCAGCTCCACCAGCGTGTTCAGGTCCGCCAGTGCGGCGCGATTGTTGCGCAGGCCGCGGTAGGCGCGCACGCGGCAGCGGTAGCCGTCCGGCCGGTCCGGGTCCAGCGCCACCACCTGGGCGCAGTCCTCCACCGCCCGCTGGTACTCGCCCTGGGCGATCAGCAGCAGGCCGCGGCCGAGGTAGCTGTCCAGGTAGTCCGGCTTCACGCGCAGCGCCTCGCCGAAGTCCGCCAGGGCGCCCTCGGTGTCCCCCGCGACCTGGCGGGTGAGCGCTCGGTTGTAATAGGCCTCGGCATAATCCGGCCGGAGACGCAGCGCCTCAGCGTAGTCCGCCAGGGCGCCCTCGATGTCCCCGTCCGCCTCGCGCGCCACGCCGCGCCGCATATAGGACACCGGGTCGTCCGGGTTGATGCGCAGCGCCTCAGTGAAGTCGGCGATCGCGCCCTTGGGGTCGTCGGAGCGCAGCTTCGCACGGGCGCGCTGGTGGTAGGCATCGGCCCGCTGGGGGTCCAGGCGCAGCGCCTCGGTGAAGTCGGCGATCGCAGGCGGGTATTGCTGCAGCTCGAAGTACGCCATGCCACGGCCGAAGTAGGCGTCGGCGTTCTGGGGGGCCGCCTCGAGCGCCAGGGTGTACTGCTCCACCGCACCCTCGAAGTTACCCTGGCGCGCCAACTCCTCGGCCGAGGCCAGCAGCCCCGCGGCGTCCACGGTGGGGGTCACGGCCGCCGTGGGCGCCGCCGGCGGGGCTGTCGGTGGCGGGGCGGCGGTGGCCGGCGGCGCGGTGGGGGCAGTGGTCGGCAGGG
>DATMBA010000021.1:0-5324 GCA_035559635.1 Roseiflexaceae bacterium | reverse complement strand
CCCCCGCCGCGCCAGCGCCCATCGCTGAGGCCGCCCCGCCGCCACCCCCTCCCCGCGCCGGGGAGCGGGCAGGGGGTGCGGGCCTCCCCGGCCCCACCCCCACGCCCATCGCTGAGGCTGCCGCGCCGTCACCCCCTCCCCGCGCCGGGGAGCGGGCAGGGGATGGGATCCGCCCCGCCCCGGCCACCGTGCTGCTGCGCCTCAGCCCGGAGGAGATGGCCGCGGCGCGCGAGCGCGAGGTGGGCGCGCCCGCCCCGGCCAGCGCCGCCCCGCCTCCGCCAGCGCTGCAGCTTACGTTTGACCCGGCCGACAGCCCGGCGCTGGGCCAGGCGCTCCCCGGCCTCGCGGCCGCCCTGGACACCGCGGCCATGCGCGACTTCCTCCAGGCGGCGCTGTTCGGTAAGCTGCACCCGCAGGCGACGATCGTGGGCGTCAAGACCAGCGACGCCGCCCTGCTGCCCGGGGGCGACTGCCTGCTGCGCTACAAGCTCGAGCTGCAGGACGGTGCCGGGCAGAGCGCGGAGTTGCTGGTGACCGGCCGCATCATGGCCAGCCAGCTCGACTGCGCCCTCTACATGCGCGACCGGCTCGCGCCGCTCGTCGCGCTGCTCCGCGGCCGCCCCGCGCTGGCCGCGCTGCGCGCCCCGGCCGCGATGCTCGAGCCGCTCAACATGGTCGTACACGCCTTCCCGATCGACGGCGACATGCCGACCCTGGCTGCCGCCACCGACCCGCAGCGCATGGCGGAGGTGATCGGCGAGGCGCTCAGCGCCGGCGCCGAGGAGCCACTGGTGGTCGAGCACTGCCACGTGGAGGTGGTGGACTACGCCCGCCAGGGGCGTTGCACGCTCCGCTACCAGTTCGAGGGACGGCAGGCCGGCGCCGCTCAGCCCGCCGCCCAGACCGTCTATGGCAAGGTCTACGCCGATGACCTGGGCGCGGCCATCGTGCCGGTGGTGGCGGCGCTGCGCCCGCGGGCGCTCGCCACGGGCGTGGCCATCCCGCGCACCCTGGCCTGGCGGCCGGACCTCAAGCTGGCGCTGCTCGAGACCCTCCCCGGCGAGCCGGTGATCGCCGACGTGCTCGGCGCCCGCCTGCGCGGGAAGCCCGCCCCGGAGGGCGCGCTCCCACTGGAGGAGCTGGTCGAGCGCAGCGGGCAGGTGGCCGCCGCCCTGCACGGCTCCGGCGTCCGCCTCGGCCGGCGGCGCGCGCTGGACAACGAGCTCGCCGCGCTGCGCCAGGAGCTGGCCCTCGTCCGGCGCTTCGCGCCCGCGCTCGCCACGCGCCTCGACGCGGCGCTGCAGCAGCTCGATGCCTACGCCGAGCAGTCCGACCCGCTCGGGCTGCGGCTCAGCCACGGCGACTTCACCCATGGGCAGCTGATCTTCGATGGCCCGCGCGTCGGGCTGGTGGACTTCGACACCCTCTGCCAGGCCGAGCCGGCGCTGGACCTGGCACAGTTCCTGGTCTACCTGCGCATCGCCGCCCGCAAGAGCGACCCGGCCACCTCCAACCCGCTGCTGCGCCAGCTCGGCGAGCGCTTCCTGGGCGCCTACCTCGCGGCCGCCGGCGAGGCCATCGAGGACGCCGAGCGGCTCCAGGTCCGCATCGCCGTCTACCGGGTCGTCAGCCTGCTGCGCCGTACGCTGCGGAGCTGGCAGAAGTTCAAGGGCAGCCGCACCAGCCACGCCTTCACACTCCTAGAGGAGGAACTCGCGTGTCTTCCACAGCTCGACTCCTAGCGCCCACCCCGGCCGCCATCCGCGACGGGCTGCGCCTGCTGATGGCACCACCCGACTGGCTCGGCGCGATCGGCGACACCAGCCGCGTGCGCGCCGCGCTCGAGCGCCACGACCCGGAGATGGCGGCGGGCGCACTGGAGGTGCGGCGCCTGGAGGTGAAGCGCCTGCGGCTCAAGAAGGGCGAGGAGGGCTGGATCGGCCAGTACGAGCTGGCTGTCACCGGCCCCACCGAGACAGCCCGCACCATCATGCTCAGCGCCCGCATGGTCCCGCCTGGCTTCGCCGAGCCGCCCTACGCCCCGCCCTCAGCCAACATCGGCGAGCCGGACTGGCGGGTGTACCTGCCGGAGCTGCGCCTGGAGCTGCGCACCCAGCCGGAGGACCCGGCGCTGCCGGCGCTGGCGCTGCTCACCGACCCGGAGCAGGCGCGCGTGTTGCTGCAGGACGGCATCCGCGCCGGCGCGCCATCCTACGCCGACCTGCGCATCGCCCGGTGCGACATCCGGGCGCTGCGCTACAAGCCCGGCAGCCGCGCCACCGCCGTCTACCGCCTGGCCTACGCCCCCGAGGACGCCGGCCGCGGCTGGCCGGAGGTGGTGGTGGCCAAGACCTACAGCGGCAGCAAGGGCCAGAACGCCTATGACGGCATGCGCGCGCTCTGGGCCTCGCCCCTCGCCCGCGGCGATGTGGTGACGATCGCGGAGCCGCTGGCCTACCTGCCCGAGCTGAAGGTGCTGGTGCAGGGGCCGATCGCCGAGGAGCGCACGCTCGAGGATCTCATCCGCTCCGCGCTGCGCTCCGGCGCGCCCGAGGAGCTGGCCGCGCTGGAGGACGCCATGCGCAAGGCAGGGGCCGGGCTGGCGGCGCTGCACACCTCCGGCATCATGTACGGCGAGCTGATCCGCTGGGAAGACGAACTGGCCGAGGTGCGCGAGGTGATCGGTCGCCTGGCCGTGCCGCTGCCGCACCTGGCCGAGGCGGCCGAGCCGCTGCTCCGCCGCGTGGAGGCGCTGGCCGCCGAGACGCCCCCCGACCCGGCCATGCCCGCCCACCGCGCGTTCCGCCCGGCCCAGGTGCTCCTCGCCAGCGGCAGGGTCGGCTTCATCGACTTCGACGGCTTCGGACGCGCCGAGCCAGCCCTGGACCTGTCGCGCTTCCTGCGCAAGGCGCGCGCCCTCGCCTACGATGCGCTCAAGGGCCGCGGCCTGAGCGACGACGAGGCGCTGGCGCGCGCGGCGGCCATCAGCGGCGCCTTCCTGACCGAGTACGAGCGGCGCGTGCCGGTCTCCCGCCAGCGCATCGCGCTCTGGGAAACCCTCGACCTGCTGACGCTGGTGCTCTACTGCTGGACCAAGGTCGAGCCGCAGCGCCTGCCCGACACTATGCTGCTGCTGGAGCGGCACCTGGAGGGGATGGGGGTGCTCTAGAACGCTGAGCGCTGAACGACTGAGGCATCCGAGCGTGATCGGGCTGCCTCGAACGCGGGCCAATCGGCGCGCCATGCCCTGTACCACGTAGCCTGCACCAACAGCTGCCCAAGGAGCCATCCATGAACGTCGTCGAAGCTCTCACCGGACGCGCGGGGATCGCGGGGGTCCGCTGGCTCCTTACGGGCGCCGAGCCTCAGCTAGCGCTGCGCGACGCCCTGGCCGCGCTGCTGCCCGACCCGTCTCTGCTGGGCGACCTCCGGCTGCACCGCGCCAAGCACAAGCCCGGCCGCCACCTCACCGCCTACTACGAGGCCGCCGTGCGCGACCCGGCCAGCGGCGCCAGGGGCATCCGCCACGTCGAGGCGGTCTGGCTTCCGCAGGGCGCCGCCGACCCGCGGGGTGCGCCGCAGGAGCGGGAGGCCATGCAGGAGGAGGCGCGGCGGCGCGGGCTGGTCGCCCCCTTCGCGCGCCTCACCGCCGAGGTGCCCACCTGGGGCCTCTGGCTACGTATCGCCCCCCTGGACCCCGAGTACCCCCAGCTCGCCCGTCTCTCGGACCCGGCCTATGTGCGCGACGCGCTCGCGCCCGTCTCCGCCGCCGGGCACGCGCCCGTAGACGCCTACAGCGTGAGCGTGGTGCGCTACCGCCCCGGCCAGCGCCACGTGCTGCGCTACGACCCGGCGGGGGCGCCGGACGGTACGGGCGAGGGGGTGCTGTTCGCCAAGGTCTACAACAGCGACAAGGGCGCCCACACGGCGCCCGTCGTGCGCACCGTTGCCGACTGGCTCGCGGCCCAGGGGATGGAGATCCGCACCGTCCGCCCGCTGGCCTACCTGCCCGAGGAGCAGACGGTGCTCTACCCCTGGGTCGCCGGCACGCCGCTCTCGCAGCTGCTGCGTACCCCGGGCCCCGCCGCCGAGACGCAGGTGGCGCTCGCCGGCACGGCCCTGCGCGCCCTGCACCGCACCCCGCTCGACCTCATCGCGCTCAAGCCGCACTCCCTGGCGAAGGAGATCGCCAGCATCGCCAGCGCCGCCGAGCACATTCACACCCTCCTGCCCGAGACCGGCGCGCAGATCGCGGACATCCTCGCCCGTGCGCAGCGCCTCCACGAGCGGCTGCCGCAGGAGCCCCCCGGCTTCGCCTACGGCGACTACAAGGCCGACCACCTGTGGGTCACGCCGGGCGCGCTGACGCTGATCGACTTCGACACCTGCTACCTGTTCGACCCCGCGATCGACGCCGGCAAGTTCCTCGCCGACCTGCGCTGGTGGTACGACACCTACGGCCTGGTGGGGGTCGAGCGGGCGCAGGCGCAGTTCCTCGAGGCGTACGGCATCGCCCCCGAGCGGCTGCCGCGTGCCAGACTCTACGAGGCGCTGGTGCTGCTCAAGACCACCGCCCGGCGCGTCAAGCTCTTCGAGCCGGACTGGGCCGGACGCACCGCCCGCCTGGTGGCCGCCGTCGACGACCTGCTGCGCACGCTTGAGGCTCCCGGATAGGAAGATGGGCCAACGCCGCGCTCATAGAAGGCAGTGACACCACGCCCGGAGGGGCGGCGCCGCCCGCTCGCACTGAAGGCTATGATGCCTTGACTGCGCTGTGGGCAGCCACAAGAGCTGCTCCTACACCATCATTCGCATGGCCCTCGCTGCAGCATGCCTCCCACGAACTCGCCAGCAGTTTCCACCCCCGGAGACTCGTGCGCCCCGCTTCCAGTACATCGGAAGCGGGGCGCAGGTGAACGGTGCCACATCTAGCTCTCCGCGATCGTGACCTCCGTCACCACGGCATCCACCTGGAGCTCCGCCTTGACCCGAACCTTCAGCGTGCGCTGCCCCTGCGCCACAGTGTACTTCCAGGACGGATCGTCGGCATCGTGCTCAAACTCGCGCACCGTCCAGCCGTTCTGCACGAAGGCCGCCTCGTAGAAGCGCCGCACGTCGTCCGCGCCCGCCGGGGTGGTGTACGTGTTCTCGTGCGTGATCACGCCGTCGTCCTCGTCCGTGTCGTGGTCGACGCACAGCGCCCCGTCGTACACCGGCATCCCGGCGAACGTGACGCATTGCTCGGCGGCCGGAGCCGTGGCCGCCGCGGGCGCCGCAGGGGCTGCGGTTGCAGCGGGCGCGGTTGGCGCGGCCGTGGGCGCCGG
>DATMBA010000020.1:0-15823 GCA_035559635.1 Roseiflexaceae bacterium | reverse complement strand
GCAGCGGAGCCGCCGGACTGCGCGCCGCCGCTGCCATCTCCAGCCGGTGCGCCGTGCCCGCAGCGGAGCCGCCGGACTGCGCGCCGCCGCTGCCATCTCCAGCCGGTGCGCCGTGCCGCAGCGGAGGAGCGGAGCGGCCAGACTGCGCGCCGCCGCTGCCATCTCCAGCCGGTGCGCCGTGCCCGCAGCGGAGCGACGTGAAAGCGCACTCCATGACAGCGACACCTACCAGTGAACCGGTGCAACCGATGGTTCTCCTGGAGCGCCTCAGCAAGAGCTATGAGGAGGCCGGGAGGCTGCGCCCGGTGCTCCACGAGGTGAGCGCGGCCTTCGCGCCCGGCGAGTTCGTGGTGCTGGTGGGCAAGAGCGGCTCCGGCAAGAGCACGCTGCTCAACCTGGTGAGCGGCATCGACACCCCGACCTCCGGTACGATCATGGTGGCCGGCGTGCCGCTTACCCGGCTCTCCGAGCGCGAGCGCACGCTCTTTCGCCGCCGCAACATCGGCTTCGTCTTCCAGTTCTACAACCTGGTGCCCACCCTCACTGTGCTGGAGAACCTGCTGCTGCCGCTCGAACTGAACGGCCGCACCTCGGCCCGCGACCGCGCCGCCGCGCTCGAACTGCTGGTCCAGGTGGGCCTGGCCGATCGGCGTGACACCATGCCCGACAGACTCTCCGGCGGCGAGCAGCAGCGCGTGGCTGTGGCGCGGGCGCTGGTCCACGACCCGCCGTTGGTGCTGGCCGACGAGCCGACCGGCAACCTGGACATGGAGACCGGCCGCCAGGTACTGGACCTGCTGGACACGCTGACCCGCCGCGCCGGCAAGAACCTGCTGATGGTGACGCACAGCCCCGACGTGGTGGGGCTGGCGGACCGGGTGCTCCGCATCAGCGAGGGGCGGCTGGCCGAGGAGCCAGTAGTCAGTGATCATAGTCAGTAGTCAGTACAGCTTTGAGATCGGTGAACAATATTGAGCGCACAGAAATACCGCGGTACTGGCTACTGACTACTCTCTACCCCATGCCCTCTACCCTCCTCAAGACCTCACTGCGCCACCTCCTCCGCCACCCCTGGCAGTTCGGCCTGGCCGTGTTGGGGGTGGCGCTCGGCGTGGCGGTGGTCGTGTCGATCGACTTGGCGAACGACAGCGCCAGGCGCGCCTTCGCGCTCTCGGCCGAGGCGGTTGCCGGCCGGGCGACGCACCAGGTGGTGGGCGGGCCATCCGGCCTGGACGAGGCGCTCTACCGCCAACTGCGCCTCGACCTGGGGCTGCGCGACTCCGCACCGCTGGTGGAGGGCTACGCCGCCGTGCCCGAGCACCCCGGCCTGACGCTGCACATCCTGGGGGTGGATCCGCTGGCCGAGGGGCCGTTCCGTGCCTTCGGGGCTGGCGACGGTACGAATATCCCGCCAGCGTTCTTCCTCGAGCCAGGCGCCGCGCTGATGTCCGCCGAGACCGCGCGCGCCTACGGGATCGACAACGGAGCCACGCTGGCCATCCGCATCGGCGGGCGAGTGGCGCGCGCGCGTATCGTCGGCCTCCTGGAGGCCGAGAACGAGGCCGGGCGCCGCGCGCTGGATGGCCTGCTGATCGTGGACATCGCCACCGCCCAGGAGTGGCTGGAGAAATTAGGCCGGCTGGACCGCATCGACCTGATCCTGCCGGAGGACGAGGCGGGCGCGGCGCAGCTGCGGGCGATCCAGGGCATCCTGCCGCAAGGCGCCAGCCTGGAGACCCCCGCGCGGCGCAGCGGGGCGATCCAGCAGATGACGGCGGCCTTCGAGCTGAACCTGACCGCGCTGAGCCTGCTGGCGCTGGTGGTGGGCATGTTCCTGATCTACAACACTATCACCTTCTCGGTGGTGCAGCGGCGCGGGCAGATCGGCACGCTGCGCTGCCTGGGCGTGACCCGCGGGCAGGTGTTCGCGCTGGTGCTGGGGGAGGCGCTGGCGGTGGGGGTGATCGGTGCGCTGCTCGGCCTGGGGCTGGGCATCCTGCTCGGGCGTGGGCTGGTGGGCCTGGTGACGCGGACGATCAACGACCTGTACTTCGCTGTCACCGTGCGCTCGGTGGCGATCGGCGTCTGGCCGCTGCTCAAGGGCCTGGCGCTGGGCCTGGGAGCCACACTGGCCGCCGCGGCGCTGCCGGCCGCCGAGGCCACCAGCACGCCGCCGCGCACTGTGCTGCGCCGCTCCTCCTACGAGGAGCGCGCCCGCCGCCTGGCGCCACAGGCCGCGCTGGCTGGCCTGGTGCTGCTGGCCGCAGGCGGGGCGCTGCTGCTCGCGCCGGGCAAGGACATCGTGCTCGGCTTCGCCGCGCTGCTGCTGCTCACGCTCGGCGCCGCGGCCGCCACACCGCTCGCCACGCTGGCGCTCATGCGCGCCGCCCGCCCGGCCATGGGCGCGGCCTTCGGGCTGCTTGGCCGCATGGCAGCCCGCGACGTCACCGCCGCGCTCAGCCGCACCTCGGTGGCGGTGGCCGCGCTGATGATCGCCGTCTCGGTCACGATCGGCGTGGGGCTGATGGTGGGCAGCTTCCGCCGCACGGTGGTGCGCTGGCTGGACGCCACCATCACCGCCGACGTGTACGTGGCGGCACCGGGCGTGGCGAGCCGGGTGGACCAGCCGCTGCCGACGGAGCTGGCGGAGCGCCTGGCGCATGCCCCCGGCGTGGCACGCGCCCGCCGCTACCGCAGCGTCACGGTGGACAGCCAGGTGGGGCCGCTGCTGCTGGTGGCGCTCGAGGTGGCGCCGCAGGACCGGGCGATCTTCCAGTGGGTCGGCCCGGAGCCGCCGGGGGTGTGGCAGGGCTTCGCCCGGGGCGAGGTGCTGATCGCCGAGCCGCTGGCCTACCGCCACGACCTGCGCGTGGGGGACACGCTGCGGGTGCGCACCGACCGCGGCGCGGTGGGGCTGCGGGTGGCAGGAGTGTTCTACGACTACGGCAGCGACCAGGGCGTGGCGATGATCGCGCTGGACCGCTACCGGGCGCTGTGGGACGACGGGCGCGTCTCGTCGCTAGGGCTGTACGCCGCGCCAGGGGTGGACGTGGACCAACTGGTGCGCGAACTGCGCCAGCGCGCGGGGAGCGGGCAGGCGCTGGACATCCACTCCAACCGGGCGCTGCGCGCGGCCTCGCTCGAGATCTTCGACCGCACCTTCGCGATCACGAGGGTGCTGCAGCTGCTGGCGACGATCGTGGCATTCGTCGGCATCCTGGCAGCGCTGATGGCGCTACAACTCGAGCGGGCGCGCGAGTTGGGTGTGCTGCGCGCCAGCGGACTGACACCCGGCCAGCTCTGGGGGCTGGTGATCGGCCAGACCGGGCTGATGGGGCTGGCGGCCGGGCTGTTGGCGCTGCCGGCGGGGGTGATGATGGCGGCGGTGCTGGTGTTCGTGATCAACCGGCGCTCGTTCGGCTGGACGCTGCTGTTCCAGCTCGACGGGGCGCTGTTCGCGCAGGCGCTGCTGGTGGCGCTGGCAGCGGCGCTGCTGGCGGGGCTGTACCCGGCCTGGCGCATGGGGCGCACCCCGCCGGCGCTCGCGCTGCGGGAGGAGTGATGTTTGGGATGCTTCGTGGGGGCCTGGCCCCCACACCCCCGCTGTGGGCGCTGGCCCTCTGCCTGCTGCTGGCCGCCTGCGGCGTGCCGGCAACCGAGCAGCCACGGGCGCGCCTGACGGTGGCCGAAGCGCTGGAGGGTGTGGAGGCGCAAGGCTTCGCGCGCGCCACCGAGCCGCGCCCGTTCGTGTTCCCGCTGGACCACGGGCCGCATCCGGAGTACGCCGTGGAGTGGTGGTACTACACCGGCAACCTGGCGGACGCCGCCGGGCGGCACTTCGGCTTCCAGCTGACCTTCTTCCGCTTCGCGCTGGCTCCCACGGCCCCGGCCCGCGCCTCGGGCTGGGCGGCGTCCGCGATCTACATGGCGCACTTCACGGTGACGGACGTGGCCGGCGGCCGCTTCCACGCCTTCGAGCGCTTCAGCCGCGGCGCGGCGGGGCTGGCGGGCGCGCAGGGTGAGCCGTTCCGGGTGTGGCTGGAAGGCTGGAGCGCCGAGGGGCTGGGGCCGCAGGGCACGCCGATGCGCCTGCGCGCCGCCCAGGGGGAAGTGGCGATCGACCTGGTACTGGAGGCAGGCAAGCCGCCGGTGGCCCAGGGCGAGGGCGGCCTGAGCCAGAAGAGCGCCGAGCGCGGCAACGCCTCGTACTACTACTCGCTCACCCGCATGCCAGCCGAGGGTACGCTGCGTGTGGGCGGCGCCGCGCACCGGGTGCGCGGCCTGGCCTGGATGGACCGCGAGTGGAGCACCAGCGCGCTCGGGCCGGAGCAGGTGGGCTGGGACTGGTTTGCATTGCACCTGGACGACGGGCGCGACCTGATGTTCTACCGGCTGCGCCTGCGCGATGGCGGCAGCGACCCGCACTCTGGCGGTGTGCTGGTGGCGCCGGACGGCGCGCCGCGCCACCTGGCGCACGACGAAGTGCGCTTGACACCGGAGGGCACCTGGAGGAGCCCGCGCAGTGGTGGCGCCTACCCGGCCGCCTGGCGCCTCAGCGTACCCGTTGAAGGGCTGGAGCTCACCGTCACGCCGCTCCTGCCGGACCAGGAGCTGCCGGCGACAGTGGTGTACTGGGAGGGCGCGGTGCGGGTGGCGGGCGGCGCCTCCGGCTACGGCTACCTGGAGATGACTGGCTACAGCGATAGGTGATAAGCGATAGGTGATCGGAGTTGGTGCAGCCGCATCCCTCTCACCTATGAGCTATGACCTCTCACCTCCACGGCCACAAAGCGCCCCTGGTGTGGTTGCCCGGCCCGCCGCGCCTGTGCTATAATCGCGCAAGTTGGAACTTTCGTCGCAGAGGCCACTCGCGCCGCGAGCGGCTTCATTCTTGTTTCCATGAGCGATTCGTTTCGCACCGTCTGGTGGGAGCGCGGCGCCGTCTGCCTGATCGACCAGCGCCTGCTGCCCGGCCACGAGGTGGTGGTCCGCTGCGAGGCGCTGGAGGACGTGGCACGGGCGATCCGGACCATGCAGGTGCGTGGCGCGCCGGCGATCGGCTGCACGGCTGCGTACGGCATGGCGCTGGTGGCGCAGCAGGCAGCCGCATCGCCCGAGCGCGACGCACGCGACCTGCTCGAGCGGCTCGTTCAGGCGAAGCGGCTGCTGGACGCGCAGCGTCCCACCGCGGTGAACCTGAGCTGGGCGACCGGGCGGGTGCTGGATGTTGCGCGGAGCCTGGTCGCCGATACGACGGTGCCCATGGCGGAATGGCCCACCACCGAGGAGATCGCCGGGCGGGTGCTGGAGGAGGCTCACGCCATTTTGGCGGAGGACCTGGCGATGTGCCACGCCATCGGGCGGCATGGCGCGCCGCTCATCCCGCAAACAGGCCGGGTGCTCACCCACTGCAACGCCGGCGGCCTGGCCACCGCCGGGTACGGCACCGCCCTGGCCCCCATCCGCACCGCCCACGAGCAGGGCCGCCCCATCCACGTGCTGGTGGACGAGACGCGCCCCTTCCTCCAGGGGGCCCGGCTCACCGCTTGGGAACTGCAGCGCGCCGGCGTCCCCCTGACCCTGATCACCGACAGCATGGCCGGCTACTTCATGCGCCGCGGCGAGGTGGACTGCGTGATCGTCGGGGCCGACCGGATCGTGGCCAACGGCGACGTGGCCAACAAGATCGGCACCTACGGCCTGGCGGTGCTGGCGCGCGCCCACGGCATCCCGTTCTACGTCGCGGCGCCCTCGTCCACGGTGGACTTCGCGCTGCCGGACGGCGACGCGATCCCGATCGAGGAGCGCGACCCGTCCGAGGTGACGATGCTGGCAGGCCAGCCGATCGCCCCAGCGGGGGTGGCGGCCGCCCACCCGGCGTTCGACGTCACGCCGCACACGCTGATCACGGCGATCATCACCGAGCGGGGGGTGGTCGAGCCACCGTTCAAGGAAAACCTGTACCGGCTGTTAGGAGGTGGGCAGGGGACAGTAGTCCGGGATCAGTAGTCAGTACCGCTGCACCGCGCCACTCCAGCGCTGATCACTCGTATGCTGATGAACTTTGACTTATTAATACGGGTAGGTGGCAGCGTGCCACGCCCGGCCGGGCCCAGGGGGCTCCCCGCGGCGGGCTAGTGCTTACCCCGCCCGCCGGCGCGGGCTGTGGCGCAGGCCGCGCCGGCGGCCTTCGTGAGGGAGCGCCCGCCCGTGCACGGGCCGGGCGTGGGAGGGCGCCAGGATGCCCGATGACAGACGCAAAGGTCAAAAGCGTAGGGTGTTGCGCTACTGGTCCACCCCACGGATGGTGCTGCGTGGATTGGCGGCTTCAGCCGGCGCATTGGCCGCACACCCGGCGAAAGCCGCGAATCCGGGTGATCCACCAGAATCGGTGTGGCGCACCACGACGCGCGCCGCCGAGATGTACGAGTTGGCTACCAATTACTGGCTCCTGGCGCCCGGCTCCTGGCTCCTGGCTCCTGGTTACTGAGATGCCGCTACCCTTCCAACCCGCCTGCCTGCCGCTGCTGTTGGGGGCGCTGCCGCACCGGAGCGTGGCGCAGGCGCTGGAGGTGTCGCGGCGCGCCGGGGGGCAACTGCTGACGTGGCCGCAGCTGCCGCAGCGCAGCTTCCGCGAGCAGGCGCTGGTGCAGAGCGTGGTCGGCTTCCCCGGCCTGGTGGTGGACGCCGCGCAGTCGCAGGTGTACGTGGACCGCGCCGTGGCGGCGCGCGATCTGACCCAACTGGAGCTGGCATACCTTGAGAACGACGCGTCGTTCGCTGCGCTCGACGCGGACGATGCGGCCGGCCTGGCGGAGCTGCTGCGCCAACGGGACTCCCTGCGCGGAGTGCTGGCGGTCAAGGGGCAACTGCTCGGGCCGATCAGCGCGGCGGCGCAGCTGATCGACGAGCAGCAGCGGCCGCTGATCTACGACGAGGCGCTGTTCGAGGCGCTGGCGCATCATCTGTACCTGCGCGCCGCATGGCAGGAGCAGTACCTGCGCGAGGTCGCTGACGCGACGATCATCTGCCTGGATGAGCCGTTCCTGGACGTGGTGGGGATGCCGTTCCTGCCGCTCGACTGGGAGCGGGTGCGTGAGCAGATCGAGATCGTGCTTGCGGGGGTGCACGGTTGCCGCGCGCTGTACGCCTGCGGCGCGGTGGAGTGGGAGCAGGTGCTGCAGACGTCGGTCGATATGATCATCGCCGACGTGTACGCCTTCGGCCACGCGCTCACCAGCGCCGCGCCCGCGCTGGCGGCGCTGCTGGAGCGCGGCGGGTTCGTGGGCCTGGGCCTGGTGCCCACCGACGAGGAGGTGCTGGCCCACACCACGCCGGAGCAGTTGCTTCGGCGGGCGGTGGCGTTGCTGGGCGACCTCGAGACTGCCGGGGTGCCATCGGCGCAGCTCGCCCGGCAGGCGGTGGTGGCCCCGAGTGGCACACTGAGCCAGCTGAGCGTGCCGCTCGCCGAGCGGGCGCTCCAGTTGCTCGGCGACGTCTCGCGCCTGATGCGGGAGCATTATCGTCTATCTTGAAGGAGATCACAGGTGCGTATCGTCGTCACCGGCTCGCTGGCCTACGACTACATCATGGATTTTCCCGGCTACTTCAAGGACCACATCCTGCCGGACAAAGTCCATATGCTGACCGTCAGCTTCCTGGTGGACTCCATGCGCCGGATGCGCGGCGGGGTGGCGGGCAACATCGCCTACACGCTGGCGCTGCTCGGCGAGCGGCCGACGGTGCTGGCCACCGCCGGCCACGACTTCGGCGAGTACCGGGCATGGATGGAGCGCCAGGGGATCGACACCAGCGGCATCGCCGAGATCGATGACGAGTTCACGGCCTCGTGCTTCATCAACACCGACAAGGCCAACAACCAGATCGTGGCCTTCTACAGCGGCGCGATGGTACACGCCCGCGACCTCTCGCTCAGGCCGCTGGGCCTTGGCCCGGGCGACCTCGTGATTATCTCGCCCACCGACCCAGAGGCGATCTCGCGCTACGCCGAGGAGTGCCGCCAGCTTGGCGTGCCGTTCGTGTTCGACCCTGGCAAGCAGACGCCGCGGCTCACCGGTGAGCAGATCCTGGCTGGCCTCAGCGGCGCGCTGCTGCTGGTGGGCAACGACTACGAGTTCGCGATGATGGCGCAGGCCACCGGCCGCTCCGAGGCGGAGTTGATCGCCACGCCGCCCTACACGGTGATGACGCGCGGCGAGCAGGGTTCGACGCTGTTCGAGAACATGGCGGGCGAGGATGGGCGCCACGCGCAGCGGGTGGTGCATGTGCCGGTGGCGCCGGTGGCCGAGGTGGTAGACCCGACGGGGGCGGGCGACGCCTACCTGGGCGGGTTGGTGTTCGGCATGGCGCGCCGCATGCCGCTGGAGGTGGCGGGGCGCATCGGGGCGCTGGCGGCGGCCTATGCGATCGAGCGGCGCGGCTGCCAGGAGCACCACTACACGCCCGGCGAGTTCGCCGAGCGCTACGCGCAGGCGTTCGGCCCGGCGCCGGAGATCGAGGCGCTGGCGGGGGCCGGAGCAGCCTGGCGCGCGTGAGTCTGCGGCCGGAGACCGAGACCCGAGACATCCTGGCATGAAAATGTGATCCTCCTATCTCCTGTCTCTTGTCTCCTGTCTCCCGTCACAGAGCTGAGGTATCTGATGTTCTACTGGGGAATACTGGGCGCGGGGCGCATCGCCCGCAAGTTCGTCGCCGCGGTGCAGCAGTCCGGCAGTACCACAGCGCTGGCGGTGGCGAGCCGTGAGCGGGCGCGGGCGGAGGCATTCGCCCGCGAGACGGGCGTGCCGCGTGCCTACGGCTCGTACGAGGCACTGCTGGCAGACCCCGAGGTCCACGGGGTGTATGTGGCCACGCCCAACAGCCTGCACGCCGAGTGGGCGATCGCGGCGGCGCGGGCCGGCAAGCACGTGCTGTGCGAGAAGCCGATTGGGGCGACGCTGGCCGAGGCCGAGGCGATGTTCGCGGCGGCGCGCGAGCACGGCGTGTGGTTGATGGAGGCGTTCATGTACCGCTTCCACCCGCAGACGCTGCGCGTGCAGGAGTTGCTCGGGAGCGGCGCGGTGGGACAGGTGCACATGGTGCGCACCGACTTCGGCTTTGTGCTGGACCGGCCAGCGGATGTGCGCTGGCGGGCGGATCTGGCGGGCGGTGCGCTGATGGACGTGGGCTGCTACTGTGTGAGCTTCGCGCGGATGGTGGTGGGGGAGGCGCCAGCGCGGGTGAGCGCCGCCGCGCGCTGGAGTGCAAGCGGCGTGGACCAACTGTTGGCGGCGACGCTCGAATATCCGGGGGGGGCGGTAGCGCAGATCGCCTGCGACTACATCACCAGTTTCCACCAGACGGCGCAGGTGCTGGGGAGTGACGGGGTGCTGAGTCTGGAGCGGGCGTTCACCATGCCACCTGACCAGCCGTCGTCCATCCAGCTCTGGCGTGGCGCGCACTTCGCGCAGCAGGAGACGATCGTCATCGCGCCGGCGAATCACTACCGGCTGGAGGCCGAGGGGTTCGCGGCGCTTACCAGGGCCGGGCACGGCGCCCACGGCCTGCCGGAGATGCCGCTGGTGGAGACGCTGGACAACATGGCGACGATCGAGGCCCTGCTGATGAGCGCGCGCGAGGGGAGGCCGGTGGATGTGTATTCGTAATTCGTACACTGTCTGTGGAAAGCGATGCTGGTCGTCCTTTGGCGCCTTTCTGCTGGCGTTTTGCCGTACTGACCCATATCGCGCCGCGATTCCGTAGTCAACGATTCGTGACGATTCACTTACAGATCATGGGTCGCGGGTCACGGGTCGCGGGTCACGGGTCACGCATTACGGATTACGCATCACGCATCGCGTATCAACCAACACAAGGAGCAACTATCACATGACCAAGAGTTTCGACGTTAAAGACGTGGGCCTGGCGGAGCAGGGGCGCAGGCGCATCGACTGGGCCGAGACCGAGATGCCAGTGCTGCGGCTGCTGCGCGAGCGCTTCGAGCGCGAGCGCCCGCTGCAGGGCCTGCGTATCTCGGCCTGCCTGCACGTGACCGCCGAGACCGCCAACCTTATGCGCACGCTTGCGGCCGGCGGCGCCGACGTGGTGCTGTGCGCCTCGAACCCCCTCTCGACCCAGGACGACGTGGCGGCCTCGCTGGTAGCGCACGACGAGATCCCGACCTACGCGATCAAGGGCGAGGACCACGACACCTACTACAAGCACATCACCGCCGCGCTGGACCACAACCCGCACATCACCATGGATGACGGCGCGGACCTGGTGAGCGGCGTGCTGAAGCAGCGGCCGGACCTGATCGCCAACATGCTCGGCAGCACCGAGGAGACTACCACCGGCGTCATCCGCCTCAAGGCCATGGCCGCCGACGGCGTGCTGAAGTTCCCGGTGATCGCGGTGAACGACAGCGACACCAAGCACCTGTTCGACAACCGCTACGGCACCGGGCAGAGCACGATCGACGGTATCGTGCGTGCCACCAACGTGCTGCTGGCCGGCAAGACCTTCGTGGTGGGCGGCTACGGCTACTGCGCGCGCGGCATCGCCGAGCGGGCCCGCGGCATGGGCGCGCTGGTGATCGTCACCGAGGTGGACCCGGTCAAGGCGCTCGAGGCGGCGATGGACGGCTTCCGGGTGATGCCGATGGCCGAGGCCGCGCGCCAGGCGGACTTCATCGTCACCGCCACCGGCGACAAGAACGTGGTGGACGGCGAGGACTTCGCGGTGATGAAGGACGGCTGCATCGTGGCCAACTCCGGCCACTTCAACGTCGAGATCGACATCCCGGCGTTGGAGGCGCTCGCGGTGGAGAAGCGCCAGCCGCGCGCCTTCGTGGACCAGTACATCCTGAAGGACGGCCGGCGCATCAACCTGCTCGGCGAGGGGCGCCTGATCAACCTGGCGAGCGCCGAGGGCCACCCGAGCGCGGTGATGGACATGTCGTTCGCCAACCAGGCGCTGGCCGCCGAGTACCTGCTCAAGAACAAGGGCAAGCTCGCCAACGGCGTCCACGCCCTGCCGAAGGCGGTGGACCGCGAGATCGCCGCGCTGAAGCTACGGGCCATGGGCATCACGATCGACGTGTTGACCCCGGAGCAGGCGAAGTACCTGGCGTCGTGGGAGGAAGGCACCTAAATTGCCGGGAGGCGCGGAGGGGCCGTGTCCCTCCGCATCCTCCCCCGGTGGGAGGTGCGCTGCGGCCCCCCGCGCCCTGGCATCATGCGGAGAAGACCATGTCAACCTCATTTATGCGTTCACCCAAGCTCTTCTTCACCTCCGAGTCGGTGACGGAGGGCCACCCGGATAAGATCTGCGACCAGGTGTCGGACGCGATCCTGGACGCTTTCCTGACCCACGACCCGCGCGCGCGCGTGGCGGTGGAGGCCGCCACCACCACCGGCCTGATCGTCGTGCTCGGCGAGGTGACCTACGAGAAGGGCTACATCCCGATCGAGGAGATCGTGCGCCGGACGGTCAAGGAGATCGGCTACGTAGACGCCTCCTATGGCTTCGACGCCGACACCTGCGGCGTGATGGTGGCGATCCACGGCCAGTCGCCGGACATCGCGCAGGGGGTGGACCGCTCGCTGGAGACGCGCGGCGCGCTGACGGACGACGAGGTGGCGACGATCGGCGCCGGCGACCAGGGGATGATGTTCGGCTTCGCCTGCAACGAGACGCCCGAGTTGATGCCGCTGCCGATCGCGTTGGCGCACCGGATGGGGCGGCGGCTGGCGAAGCTGCGCAAGGAGGGGACACTGCCCTACCTGCGGCCGGATGGCAAAAGCCAGGTGACGGTGGAGTACTCGTATGGCAAGCCGGTGCGGGTGGACACGCTGCTCGTAAGCACCCAGCATGCGCCGGACGTGAGCCAGGAGCAGATCCGCGAGGATATGATCGAAGACGTGATCCACGCCTGCGTGCCGGCCGAGCTGATCGACGAGCGCACCAAGTACTACGTCAACCCCACCGGGCGCTTCGTGGTGGGCGGACCGATGGGCGACAGCGGCCTCACCGGGCGCAAGATCATCGTCGACACCTACGGCGGCATGGCGCGCCACGGGGGCGGGGCCTTGAGCGGAAAGGACGGCTCCAAGGTCGACCGCAGCGCGGCCTACGCGGCACGTTGGGTGGCCAAGAACGTCGTGGCCGCCGGCCTGGCGGAGCGCTTCGAGCTGCAGGTGGCCTACGCGATCGGCGTGTCGCGGCCGCTCTCGGTGAGCATCGAGACCTTCGGCACGCACAGGGTGGCCGAGGAGACGATCCTGCGGCTGATCGACGAGCACTTTGACCTGCGGCCGGGCGCGATCATCCGTGACCTGGGGCTGCGGCGGCCGATCTTCCGGCCCACGGCGGCCTACGGTCACTTCGGCCGGGACGACCTCGACCTGCCGTGGGAGCGGACCGACCGGGCGGAGGCGCTACGGCGGGCGGCGGGGATCTGACAGCTGGTTTACACACCGCTAGCGGGTGTTGGCGCGCCCTACGCCGCCACGCGCTCGCCGCACAGCTCGGCGAGGGCGCGGTTGGCCTCCACCGCCGTGAGGAATGTGTGGCGCATATGGGGGTCATCGATCGCGGCGAGCCAGGCGCACAGCCGGGCCGCCGCGTCGTCGCGCACCGTTTCCGCGCGCGGGTCGCCGCACCGCTGCAGCGCCTGGATGCACACCAGGTAGGTGCGCGCAGGCTCGTAGGCGCCGTCCAGCCTGTGGCGGGCGAGGCCGTCGGCGAGCTGGAGGGCGCGGGCGTAGGCCCGCCCGTCGTCGCCGGCGGCCAGCGCGGCGGCCACCAGGCCGCCGCGGGGCTCGAGGGCGCGCCCCTCCTGCCCCAACTCCAGCCACCGCGCCAGCGCTTCCTCGTAGCGCGCCTCCGCCTCGGCGAGCTGTCCGGCGGCGAGGAGCACCGCGCCCGCGGCGGTGAGCGCGCGGCTGCGCACGATGCGGGCGCCGAGCGCCTCGGCGAGCTGGAGCGCCTGGCGGCTGAGCGCCAGCGCGCCGGCGTGCTCTCCCTGGTGGGAGAGGCAGAGCGCCTGGCAGATCAGCGCCTCGCACTCGTTCAACTGGTCGCCGACGGCGCGGCTAATGCGCAGGGTGAGGTCGTTGTAGGCGCGGCAGCGCGGGTAATCGCCGATGTGGCGGGCCGCCTCGGCCAGGTTGCTGAGCACCAGCGCCTCACCCTGGCGGTCGTTGAGCGCGCGGAACATCGGCAGTGCTTGCTCGAAGTAGCGCCAGGCGCCGCCGTAGTTGCCGTGTTGGTACTCGGCAAGCCCGAGGCCGTTGAGGAAGCGGCTCTCGCTACGCCGGTAGCCAGCGGCGCGGCTCAACTCCAGCCCCTGGGCGAAGTACTCCGACGCCCGGCGGTAGTCGCTGGCAAAGCTGTGGCTCACCGCCAGCGCGTAGAGTGTGTCCACCTGTACTGCCGTGGAACCAGAGGCGGCCGCGAAGCGCGCCGCCTCCGCGAGCAGCGCGCTGGCCTGGGCTGCGTCGCCGCCGCGGACGCACGCCTCACCCCAGCAGGTGTAGGCCGCGGCCGCCAGGTCCAGGGCACCGAGGTCACCGGCGGCGGCCGCCACCAGAGGCGCGATCGCCAGGATCTGGTCGTAGGCGTCGAGGCGCACCAGCATGCGCATGTGCTCGACCCTGAGGCGCGTCAGCGTGAGGCGGGCGGCCGACTCCGCGGCCTGCGGCTCCAGGCGCTGGGCTGCGGAGGCGAACACCGCCGCGCCCTCGCGGACGTAGCCGGCGATGGTGTAGAGCCGCGCCAGGCCGGTGGTGCAGCGCTCGACGAGGTCGGTCAGCCCCTGGGCGACGGCCCAGTCGTAGGCGGCGCGGATGTTGTCGAGCTGGCGAGTGAGCGCCTCCGCCGCGGCGGGGTCCTTCAGGAGCGCCTCGGCGTGCTGCTCGACGAACACCGTGTAGTAGGCGGCGTGGGCGTCCCTGGCGTGCAGCGCCTCGTCGAGGGCGCGGGCGAGCTGGGCGGAGGCGTACTGGCGCAGCAGCTCGTGCATCGTGAAGAGCCGGTGGGGGCCGAAGTGTAGGTAGCCGCTCGCCACCAGCGAGCTGAGGAAGAAGCGCGAGGCGCCAGCGACGTCCGCGGCGGCCTCGGCGGAGAAGCCGCCGCGGAACACGGCAAGGCGGCGGAGCGAGCGGCGCTCGGCGGCAGAGATCTGCTGCCAGAAGGACTCGGCCACCGCGATGAGGCCGGCGTGACGCTCGCCGGATGCGAGGCTGGCGTCCAACTGCGCCAGGTTGTGCTCCACCTGGCGCACGATCTCCTCGCAGGTGTGGGTGCGCGCCCAGGCCGCGGCAAGGGTGAGGGCGAGGGGCAGGCCGTTCACCAACTGGCACAGCCGCACGGCCGCGGCGCGGCTCTCCGCCGTGAGCACGAAGTCCGGCGCGACCTGCCGGGCACTGCGCACGAACAGCTGCAGTGCGCTGTACTCCTCCGCCTGCGGGCCGGCATCGGGCGGGACGGCCAGGCCGCGCAGCTCGACGATCGCGGCGCCGGCGAGAGCCGGGCGCTCGCGGGAGGTGACGAGCAGGCGGACGCGCGGCGCCGCGGTGAGAAGTTGCTCCAGCAGCGGCTCGACCCCCTGCGGGCGATCAACATCGTCCAGCACCAGGAGCACGGTGCGGCCGCAGAGGGTGGCCAGCAGCAGGGCGCGCGCGTCGGTGCCGCGGAGGAGGGCCAGCCCAAGGGCGCGTGCGATCGCGGTGGGCACGTCGTCGGCCGTGAGCGCGGTGAGATCAACGAAAAAGACGCCGTCGGCGAACGCGGGCAGGCTCTCGGCGGCAGCTTGCAGGGCCAGGCGCGTCTTGCCCTGCCCAGCCGTACCGACCAGGGCGACGAGCCGGTGGCTCGCGAGGGCCAGCGTCAGGGCGCGCATCTCCTCCTCGCGGCCGACGAACTCCGGCAGGCTGGCGGGAAGGTTGTGCGGCGGCCCGCCGCGGTGGAATCCGGGTTGGGCAGCCAGGTCGAGCGCAGTGAGATCGGGCGCGGCCCGCCACCCCCCGGCGGCCGGGGTGAGCAGAGCATGGTCGACGAGGTAGCGCAGCGCGGCCCAGATGCGGCCGGGCAGCCCCCCCGTGGCCTGGTGCAGCCAGGCGAGCAGGTCGTCGGGGATCTCCCAGGCCAGGCTGTGGCGCACCCAGGTGCGCAGGCCGGCGGGCGAGAGCGGCGCGAGGCGGATGCGGCGCTGGAGGGTGGCGCGTGCGGGCGGGGGCGGCGCCGGGGCGGGGCCGGGCGCCGCGTAGATCAGGCCAACCGGGGGGGCGTGCGGCGCGGTCAGGAGCGCGAACAGGAAGGCGTGCGTCTCCTGGTCCACGTCGTGGGCGTCGTCGAGCGCCACCACCAGCCCTCCCTGATCGCCCCGCGCGAGCTGGCGGGCGAGGGCCTGGGCGAACACCTCGACTCCCAGGGCCGGGGGCGGCAGATCCGGCCAGGCGAGGCCGATCTGGGCCAGCGCCCCGCGGATGCGGCTGCGGAGGGCGGGGCTACCGCGCAGGGAGATCGCCGCGAATCGGCGCACGCGCGCCGCCTCGCAGGCGGCCGCGAGGAACCCGGTGAACCCGCACCCGACCTCGCCACTCACGTGTAGCACCCCGCCCCCGTGCTCCGGCAGCGCGTCGAGAAAGCTGTGCAGCGCCTCCATCGCCCCGTCGCGTTCGATCAGGCGCGAGGGCGGCTCGATCGCCGCCGGGTCCACCGGCGGCCGGTCCGCGGCGACCACCTGGGCGCGGCCGGCCCGCTTGGCCTGGTAGTGGCGGCGGTCGGCGACCGACAGCAGATCGTCGGCCGTTGTCGCGTC
>DATMBA010000019.1:0-12900 GCA_035559635.1 Roseiflexaceae bacterium | reverse complement strand
GCCGCCAGAGGAGCGCACGCCGCTCGGCGCGCAGGCTCGCCTCCGCCGCCGCGCGCGTCTCGGCCGCCCGCGGGGATTCTGTCACCGCCGGGGTCTCCGGCATCGTGGGCGCCTCCGGCGCGCGCAGGTCCGGCGCCTTCAGCTCCCCCACCAGGCGCACGTCCGGCGCCGGGGGAGCGTCGATCACCGCGCGCATGGCAGGCATCGTCGGCGCCTGCGACATGGGCGTGGACACCATGGCGGCAGCCTGCGCCGCGCCCAGCTCGGGCGCCGCCGGGGCCTCCGCCACCGCCGTAGCGGCCTCCATCGCGTCCAGGTTAGGGCCGTGCTGCTTGCGGGCGGCGGGGGCTCTATCACTGCGGGCGGCCCTGCGCTTCGATGCTGCCATGGTCTCTCTCCTTTGTGTCCCTCAGACCGTGGTTCGATGGCGCCAGCTTACACCCATGCCCCCCCAACATGAATGACGACAGCCGTCCGGTGGACGGCTGTTTGTGATCTCACTTCTGTCCGAACGCAACCGGCAATCCCGGGCGGTAGCTCAGCCCCCCCTGCGCTTGCCGTTCGAGCCAGCGAGCGAGCGCCACCCCCAAAGGGTTCGCCGATGGCCTCTGACCTGCGCTGAAAGCGCTTAGGGCCTATCCGCACAGCGGGAGGTTTGGAGGGGTTGCGCCCCCAAGCCCCCCGCAAACGCCGTTTGCGGATAGGCCCTAGCGCACCGTCATCGGCATCACGATATGCACGTAGCCCTCGGCCCCCACCGGGCGGAACACCGCCGGGTTCTGCGCCGTCTGCGTCTCCAGGGCCACCTGCGGCGTCTTGATCGCCCCGATCGCCTCCGCCAGGAACTTCACGTTCAGCGCGATCTGCCCGCCCTCGCCGTGGACCATGCCGTCCACCTGGCCCTTGTTGTCCCCCACCTCGGCCGCGTTGGCGCTGATCGTCAGCTTCCCCGGCCCCAACTCCCCGCCCGGCTCCATCGTCAGCCGCACGATGTTGGCCGAGGCGCTCGCGAAGTACGACGCCAGCTTGACCGCCTTGGCCAACTCCTGCGTGTCCAGCACAGTGCGCGTGAGGTGGCTGGAGGGGATGACGCGCTCGATGTCCGGGTACTTGCCGTCGATCAGGCGCGAGACCAGGTCGATATTCTCGGTGTGGAACAGCACCTGGCCGCCGCCGGGCGTGACCGTCAACTCCACCGGCCCCTCGGCGTCACCGATGATGCGCGCCAACTCGCTGAGCGCGCGCGCCGGGATGATCAGCTCGTGGCTCTCGGACACCGGCTCCGGCAACTCGATCGTCTTCTGCGCCAGGCGGAAGCCATCCGCGGCGGCGAAGGTGGCCCGGTTGCCCTTCAGACGCACCAGCACGCCCGTCAGCACCGGGCGCGTGTCGTCGGTGGCGGCGGCGAAGGCGATCTGGTCGATCGCCTCGCGCAACAACTCCGGCGGGAAGGCCGCCGCCCGCCCGCGCTCCGCTACCGTCGGGATCACCGGGAACTCCTCGGCCTCGATGCCCTTGATGTTGGTCTCGAAGCGCGCGCAGGTCAGGTTGAGCGTCTGGGTGCGGGCGTCCAGCGTGAGGGTGATCTTATCGTTCGGCAGGCTGCCCACCACGTCCGTGAGCAACTTGGCCGGCACGGTCACGGCCCCCTCGCCGTCGATCTTGGCGCCGATCCAGCAGGTGATCCCGATCTCCAGATTCGTCGCGGCCAGCTTCAAGCGGCCGTCGTCGGTGGCGAGCAGGATGTTGGAGAGCACCGGCAGCGTGCTCTTGCCGGCCACCGCGTGGCCGACGATCGCGAGGCCGCGCTTGAGGTTTTCCTGGAGACAGGACAGCTTCATACCAGGGCTCCTTCCGGGGAGGATGCGGTATCGACACATTTTTCTTGTGGAGTGCTGAATTATAGCATATCCGGAAGGGGCCTCCCCTGCCGCCCCGGCGATCTCCCGTCCCGGCATAATGACAATCGTCTCATCCAGCCCCCCGCAGCGCCCCGCTCCTAACACTATTTTCACACACGGCCACCGGCCGTATCGGCGGGCCTCCCGCGGCGATACCCATGTAGCACGCGTACACCCCGGCCGTCACTGCATATGGCGAACGGCGTCACGCGAGCGGGGTAGCCCTGATCCCCGTGTTGTTACCCGTAGTTGTTCGTCGTTCGGAGGGCACCATGTCGCACACGTTTCGCAAGCGCTTCCCCTGGCTGTTCGCCCTGGCCATCGTCGCGCTGCTGATCATCCCGTTCGCGGCGCTCGCGGACGACATCAGCAATAACCTCGACGCGACCGTCGACGCCGTTGCCGAGGTGATGCCGCTCACTGTCGGTGGAGCCAATGGCACAACGCAGCTCTACGTCGTGCCACGGAATGGTGATGGCAAGAATGGCTGTAACCTGACAGGCAGCACAACGCTGGTCGTATCCGTCACCTCGAGCAACACCGGAGTGGCTACCGTCAGCCCCGCATCCATCACCTTCGGAAGCTGCGGTGACACTCCCACCCTGACCGTCTCCCCTCATAACGCGGGCTCGGCCACCATCAGCCTGAGCCAGACGAGCAATAATACCGGGGGTACATTCAACCTCGCGACAGCTACGTTCACCGTCAACGTCGCGCCGCCGCCGAATACAGCGCCCACGGTGGTTGTCGCTGGCGTCACGGGTGGGGCGAGCTACGAGATCGGCAGCGTGCCCGCGGCCACCTGCAATGTCACAGATGCGGAGGACGGCAATTCGTCCTTCCCGGCCACGCTGAGTGCGATCACAGGGCCGTACGCGAGCGACGGCATCGGTTCGCAGACTGCTTCCTGCTCGTACACGGACGGTGGTGGGATCACAGTCGCTGCATCTGAGACTTACGGGATCGTCGATCCATCAGCGCCGAGCATCAACTATACACTCAATCCGGCCAGCCCGGACGGCAGCAACGGCTGGTACAAGAGCGACGTCACCCTGACGTGGAACGTCAGCGAGCCAGAGTCGCCGAACTCGCTGCAGAAGACAGACTGCGTCGACCAGAACATCACGGCGGATCAGCTTGAGACCAGCTACTCCTGCTCGGCGACCAGCGCTGGTGGCTCTGCTGGCCCGGTCAGTGTCTCGATCAAACGTGATGCGACCGCACCGACCATCTCTGGCAGCATTTCGCCCGCCGCCAACAGCGCTGGCTGGAACAACACAGACGTGAGTGTGTCGTTCACCTGCAGTGATAACCTGTCTGGCGTCGCCTCCTGTGGGCCTGACCAGACACTGTCAGGCGAGGGCGCGGGTCAGTCGGTAAGCGGCGCGGCGGTTGACAATGCAGGCAACAGCGCATCGACGACTGTCAGCGGCATCAACATCGACAAGACCCCGCCAACCATTACCTTCGTCAGCCGCACGCCGGCGGCCAACGCCGCCGGCTGGAACAACAGCGACGTGACCCTCACCTGGAGCTGCACCGACGGCGGCTCAGGCGTGATCGCGGCCAGCATCAGCGAGACAGTCAGCAGCGAGGGCGCCAACCAGAGCGCGACCGGCACCTGCACGGATCTGGCCGGCAATAGCGCCTCGGACACCCAGACCGGCATCAAGATCGACAAGACCGCCCCGACCGTGAGCGCGAGCGCCTCGCCTGCCGCGAATGCTAACGGGTGGAACAACACCAATGTGACGGTCAGCTTCACCGGCAGCGACGGTCTGTCGGGCATTGACAGCTGCGACGCGGCTGTCGTCCTGAGTGGCGAGGGCGCCAACCAGAGCGCGACCGGCACCTGCACCGACAAGGCCGGCAACGTCAGCGCG
Source organism: Roseiflexaceae bacterium (assembly GCA_035559635.1). Lineage (GTDB taxonomy): Bacteria > Chloroflexota > Chloroflexia > Chloroflexales > Roseiflexaceae > CALJIC01. Next base: position 9,116 of record DATMBA010000019.1, on the reverse strand, counting down.
CCTGCCATCGTGAGCGGCATCAACATCGACAAGACCGCCCCGACCGTGAGCCTGGTCGGCGGACCTGCTAACGGCGCCTCGTACTACTTCGGCTTCGTGCCGGCGGCGCCAACCTGCAGCGCAAGCGATGCACTGTCGGGGCTGGACGAGGCATGCGCGATCAGCGGCTACGGTACTACGGTCGGCTCCCACACCGTCACGGCCTCGGCGACAGACAAGGCGGGCAACACCGCCACGGCGACGCGCTCCTACACCGTGCTCGCCTGGACACTCAAGGGCTTCTACCAGCCCGTCGATATGAACGGCGTGCTGAACACTGTCAAGAACGGGTCCACCGTGCCGCTGAAGTTCGAGGTCTTCGCGGGCAGCACCGAGTTGACCGACGTCTCCGTCGTCAAATCGGCAACCTACAGGGCGATCTCCTGCTCCTCGGCGCCGGTGGACGACATCGAGTTGACGGCTACAGGCGGCACGGTCCTGCGCTATGACGCTACCTCTGGCCAGTTCATCTTCAACTGGCAGACACCGAAGACCCCGGGAGCGTGCTACCGGGTGACCGTGACAACACAGGACGGATCGTCGATCGTCGCCGACTTCAAGCTCAAGTAGGCGCGAGGTCACAGGGGAGCATCAAAGCAGGACGCGCGGGATCACACCACCCAATCACAACTGTGCGGAGCGGGGACCGGATCGACTGGCCCCCGCTCCTCTACGTTGGGTTCACCGCCTCGGATGCACCGCCCCGCCTGTATCGCGCCGCGGCACGCCACGCCGTTCAATGGCCGCGTTCTCTCCACTGCGCCATGGATGCGCCGGCAGTTCTCCCGGCCGGTGGATCTCCGGCTGAGAATCCGCTTATCCGCTCGGCCACCTACGCCAGCGCCGCTTCGCGGCCATCTCCGCCGGCGGATCTCCGGCTGAGAATCCGCTTATCCGCTCCCTATCCGCTGTCCCCCGTCCCCCGCCGTCGGGTATAATGCCCCCCAGCGATGCCGTAGCGAGGAGAATACCCCATGTCTGCCATCGAGACCCTCTGGCGCAGCGACCCGCAGGTGGCGCGCATCATCGCCGGCGAGGCCCGGCGCCAACGCGACGGCCTGGAGTTGATCGCCAGTGAGAACTACGCCAGCCGGGCGGTGCTGGAGGCCCAGGGATCGCTGCTCACCAACAAGTACGCCGAGGGCTATCCCGGCAACCGTTACTACGGCGGCTGCGAGTGGGTGGATCAGGCCGAGGAACTGGCCCGTGCGCGCGCCAGGGAGCTGTTCGGCGCCGCCTACGTCAACGTCCAGCCCCACTCCGGCACCCAGGCCAACATGGCCGTCTACTTCACCTTCCTCAAGCCGGGCGATACGGTGCTCGGCATGGACCTCTCCCACGGTGGCCACCTCACCCACGGCTCGCCGGTCAACTTCTCTGGCCAACTCTACCGCTTCGTCGCCTACGGCGTGGATAAGAACAGCGAGCGGATCGACTATGAGCAGGTGGCGGCGATCGCCGAGCGCGAGCGCCCGAAGATGATCACCGTCGGCGCCAGCGCCTACTCGCGCGCGATCGACTTCCAGGTCTTCCGCCAGATCGCGGACTCGGTCGGGGCTTTCCTGTTCGCGGACATCGCCCATCCCGCCGGGCTGATCGCCAAAGGTTTGCTGCCCTCCCCCATCCCCTACGCCCACGTGGTCACCACCACCACCCACAAGACCCTGCGCGGGCCGCGCGGCGGCATGATCCTCATGGGGCAGGACTTCGAGAACCCCTTCGGCCAGAAGGCCGCCAGGAGCGGCCGCACGCTGATGATGTCCGAACTGCTGGACAAGATGGTCATCCCCGGCGTCCAGGGCGGTCCGCTCATGCACGTGATCGCCGCCAAGGCGGTGGGCCTCGGCGAGAACCTCCAGCCCGCCTTCGCGGACTACGCCCGCCAGGTGATCGCCAACGCCCAGGCGCTCGCCGCCGCCCTCCTGGCCCGCGGCTACCACGTGATCTCCGGCGGCACCGACAACCATCTGATGCTGATCGACCTGCGCAACAAGGGCGTCAGCGGCAAGCAGGCCCAGACGGCGCTGGACGAGGCGGCCATCACGCTCAATAAGAACGCTGTGCCGTTCGACGATAAGCCGCCACTCATCACCAGCGGCATCCGTATCGGCACGCCGGCCATGACCACCCGTGGCATGCGCCAGGCCGACATGGAGCAGGTGGCGGCCTGGATCGATGAGGTGCTCGCCAACATCGGCGACGCCGCCGTCCGCCGCCGGGTGGCCGAGGAGGTGCGCCAACTCTGCCAGCGCTTCCCGGTGCCCGCCGCCGATGGGTATGACGAGCGCTAGAGCGCCCGTTGGGGAGGCTTGGAGGGGCTAATGCACGTAAAGATCTTTTGAAGATTCTTTTCGGGAGCCTGCGCTCTCATACCCCCCTGCCTGGGGCACCGAGTGCGTAAGCCCTGTCACATACACCACAGGTTGAACACCATGCTACGAGATCTCAGGATCGCCGTGATCGGCGCGGGCGTCATGGGCGAGGCCATGATCAGCGGCCTGCTCAAGCAGCAGTTGCTGCCCGCCGATCAGATCGTCGCCACCGAGCCGCGCGCCGAGCGCCGCGAGGAGATCGCCCGCCGCTACGGCGTGCGCGTCACCGAGGATAACGCGGAGGCCGCCCACTGGGCCCAAGTGGCGATCTTCTCCGTCAAGCCCCAGACGGTGCCGCGCCTTATGCCGGAGCTGCGTGGCGCGCTGCGCGAGGGGGAGCTGGTGCTCTCGATCGCCGCCGGCGTGCCCATCCGCACCTTCGTCGAGGGCCTGGCCCACGGCGCGGTGGTGCGCGCCATGCCGAACACGCCAGCCCAGATCGGCGAGGGCATGACGGTCTGGACTGCCTCGGACGCGGTGAGCCAGCAGCAGCGCGGCTGGGCGAGCACCATCCTCGGCTCCTTCGGCCGCCAGCTGTTCGTGGACGACGAGAACTACCTGGACATGGCCACCGCTATCAACGGCACCGGCCCGGCCTACGTCTTCATGGTGCTGGAGGCGATGATCGACGCCGGCGTGCACCTTGGGCTGCCCCGCTACATGGCCGAGGAACTGGTGCAGCAGACGATGCTCGGCTCGGTGCTGTACGCGATGCAGAGCGGCAAGCACGCCGCCGAGCTGCGCAACGCCGTGACCTCGCCCGGCGGCACGACCGCGGCGGCGCTCTACGAACTCGAGCGTGGCGGCCTGCGCACCGTCCTCTCGGACGCGATCTGGGCCGCCTACCGGCGCTCGGCAGAGCTGGGCAAGGGCCGCTAGGCGTCCCGATACGCGACCAGAACCCCTCGCACCATGGCGTAAGGGCGCAGCAGCGGCCGGGCCACCTCTACGTCACGTGCTCAGGTGATCCTGGGCCGCTGCTGCGCCCATTCCAGAGGGCCATGCACGAAAACCTGATCGTCATCCTCAAGCACCCGCAGAAGGTCAGCAACATCGGCGGCGCGGTACGCGCCATGAAGAACATGGGCCTGCGCCGCCTGCGCCTGGTGCGCCCGCCGCCCTTCGCCCCGGCGGACGTCCTCGGCATCGCGCACCGCAGCGAGGACCTCCTGGCCGCGCTGGAGACCTTCGACACGCTCGATGCTGCCCTGGCCGACGCGATCTTCGTGGCCGGCACCACCGCCCGGCCACGCGGCACGCTGGCTCGCCTCAGCACCCCCCGCGAGGCGGCCGGCGTGCTCCTGGCACGCGCCGCATCCGGCCCGGTGGCGCTGTTGTTCGGCCCGGAAGACAACGGCCTGACGAACGAGGACCTCGACCGCTGCCACCTGGCGCTCACTATCCCCGCCGACCCGGCCTACCCCTCGCTTAACCTGGCTCAGGCGGTCCTGCTCACGGCCTACGAGCTGCGACTGGCCGCTCCCACGCCCGCCGCCCCCCGCCCGCCTCACGCCCCCCCCGCCACCGCCGCACAGCTCGAGCAACTCTTCCTGGCCGCCGAGCGCGCCCTGTGGGGCATCGAATTCTTCAAGGCACAGCAGGCCCGCGGCGTGCTGCGCACCCTACGCGCCCTCGTCCACCGCGCCGGGCCGGACGCCCACGAGGCGAAGCTGCTCACCGCTATGTGCCTGGAGGCGCTGGCCTTCCTGCGCCGCAAGGGGATCGAGCCGGCAGAGCCGCCCGATCCGGCCGCGAACGACGCCCCGGAGTAGCAGCGCGGGCGGATACGTCGGCCCGCCCCTCCACAGGCTGGCGCTGCCAGGCTTGCCCGAATCGCGGACCCAACGGCTGCGCGCCTGCGCACCTCCTGGTGATAGCTCGCACCCACCAGGCGCTGGCGGTGGTAGAATAGCCCCACGGTCCCGTTCCGACGAGCGCGCCCGCCGCGGGCGCGGGGAGATAGGCCATGCAGTACACATCCCTCGGCCGCACAGCCTTGAAGGTCAGCCGACTGTGCCTCGGCACCATGAACTTCGGCCCCCACACCAGCGAGGCGGACAGCTTCGCGATCATGGATCGGGCGCTCGAGCTGGGCATCAACTTCTTCGACACCGCCAACGTCTACGGCCGCCCGCTCGGCCCCGGCGTCACCGAGCAGATCATCGGCCGCTGGCTGGCACAGGGCGGCCGCCGCCGCGAGCGAGTCGTCCTCGCCACCAAGGTTTATGGCACTATGGGCGAGTGGCCGAACGAGTCGCGCCTCTCGGCCCTCCACATCCGCCGCGCCTGCGAGGACAGCCTGCGCCGCCTCCAGACCGACTACATCGACCTGTACCAGATGCACCACATCGACCGCAGCGCGCCCTGGGAGGAGGTCTGGCAGGCGATGGAGCAACTGGTGCGTGAGGGCAAGGTGATCTACGTCGGTAGCAGCAACTTTGCCGGCTGGCACATCGTCCAGGCCAACGAGATCGCCAGGCGCCGCAACTTCCTCGGCCTGGTCTCCGAGCAGAGCCTCTACAACCTCAACGCCCGTACGATCGAGCTGGAGGTGGTGCCGGCCTGCCTGAACTACGGCGTGGGCATCATCCCCTGGAGCCCGCTCGCCGGCGGCCTGCTCGGCGGCGCGCTGCAGAAGGCTGCCACCGGCCGGCGCGCCAGCGAGCGGGTGCAGCAGAATATCGAGAAGCACCGCGCGAAGCTCGAGGCCTACGAGGGGCTGTGCCGCGAGATCGGCGAGCGCCCGGCCGATGTGGCGCTCGCCTGGCTCCTCGCCCAGCCCGCCGTCACCGCGCCGATCATCGGCCCGCGCACGATGGACCAGCTCACCGGCAGCATGCGCGCGCTCGAGCTGCGCCTGGACGACGAGACGCTCAAGAGGCTCGATCAGATCTTCCCCGGCCCCGGCGGCGCCGCACCTGAGGCGTACGCCTGGTAAGTGTTGAGGTTGCCGTTGGCAACCTGGCCCGGTGGGGGTTCGGGGGCCTCCGGCCCTCGGCCAAAAGTAATAGTGCGGGGGCGGCTTCGCTCCCCGTACCCCACCAGTGGGAGTTGGTGGGGGCGAGCGTGCGCTGCGCGAGTTTCCCAACAGCAGCTTTTGGGTTCTCAGTCCGGCTGGGGGCGCGGGAGCCTGCGGCCCCCGTATCTCCCCCCGCCCGCCCACCGGGCAGCGGCGGGCGGGGATGCGTGAGGGGTGCCCCCCCTCACGCTCCCCTTTTCAAACAGGCTCTGAGAACTGGAGGTCATATGGCTCCGCGCTTCTCCCGCCCCCGCCTGATCGACGAGAGCGATAAGCAGTACCGCGAGCACCTCGCGCGCATCATGCTCACCAAGGAGAACCAGCGTGCCATGCGCCCGCCGCGCGCCCGCGAGCTGTTTGGCGGCGAGGCCGAGGAGGCGCTGCGCGGCTGGCTCGCCCGGCACTACACGCTCTCCGAGCGCCGCATCATCGAGTACCTCGAGCACCGCGGGCGCAACGCCATCAAGAAGTATCGCGAGCTGGACGCGGTGACGCTGCCGGACCCCAAGACCATCCACGTCTTCGAGATCAAGGCCAGCCGCAAGGCCGTCAGCCTGCGCCGCGCCGCCCAACAGCTGCGCGATACGCAGACCATCCTGCGCATGCTGTTCGCCCGCGTCTACACCACGATCCTGCTGGTGGACACCGGCATCCCCCAGACGCCAGATGAGGCGCGCCAGCAACTGCGCCAGCGCCTGGAGGACATGGCCGCCCGCGGTATCACCCCCGCCGGCCCGCTCGACCCGCCGCCCACCCTCGGCGAGGTGCTGGCCCAACTCCCCCGCGTCCGGCTCGCCGCCTCGCCGGCAGACATCGACCCGGACCCGCAGGTTGTGAGCCTGCTGCACTTCACGGTGGACGACATCATCGCCCTGGCGGGCGCCGAGAACCTGCACCTCGACTGGGATGAGGAGGACGAGGAGGAGCCCGCCGAGACCGGTGAGGAGGCCGAGGAGTCCGGCGGCTACGCCTACTCCACCGGCGGCGCCGAGGAGGAGTCCGACGACGAAAGCCCTCTGGCCGCAGCGCTGCGCAAGGCGCTGCGGGACTCCGCCGGCGGAAAAGATGCCTGAGCGTCGGTTCGCGCAGGGGAGCGCGAGGGGATGCCCCGCGCAAACAACCCTGTTCCATCCAATGTCGGGCGCGCAGCGCGTGGAGAATCGTCACCTTCTCACGTTGTCACTGGTGCTCGGCTTCCTGGCGCTCTACGCCGCCACCGCCGCGCCGAGCGTCCTCTCCGGGGACTCGGCCGAGTTCCAGCTGGCAGCGGCGCTGCCCGGCGTGCCCCACCCCACCACCTACCCGCTCTACACCGTGCTCGGCTTCCTGGCCACGCGCCTCGTGCCGCTCGGCGAGGCAGGCTGGCGCGTCACGCTGCTCTCCGCGCTCTGCGCCGCGCTCGCGGTCGGCCTGTTCTTCGCGCTCGCGCGGAGGCTGCTGGCCTCCACGCCGGCCGCCCTGGTGGGCGCCCTCGCCCTCGGCCTCGCGCCCGGCCTCTGGAACGCCGCCACCCTCGCCGAGGTCTACGCCCTCCTCGCCCTGCTGATCGTCGCCACGGCGCTGGCGCTGACGCCCACAACCGACGACCGACGGCCAGAGGCTGAGGCCGGCGCGGGCTGGAGACCCCCCGGCCTGCGCGCCATATGCCTCGCTGCCGCCCTCGCCGGCCTGGGCGTCAGCCACCACGGCCTGTTCACTATCACCACGCTCCCCCTGCTCGCCGCGGCCATGCTGAGGCGTGGCCCCGCGGCGGAGGGTGACAGTTCAGCGCCACCCTCACCATCTTCGGGCGCGCCAGACTCAACGTTCAATATTCAACGTGCAACGTTCAAACGCCTCCTCTGGCTGGCGCTCTGCTTCCTCTTCGGCCTGTCCCCCCTGCTCTACCCGCCTGCCCAGTTCGCCCTGCACGGTCCGTTCGACGGCCAGGACTACGGCCTGCCGCGCCACTACTTCTGGGGCGCGCCACGCGACTACGGCGAGGTGCTGGACCTGATGACCGGCGGCACGATCCGGCGCGGCATCTTCCGCGCCCCGTCGCCGGCCGGCGCCCTGGAGACGCTGCGCATGGTCGGTCGGCGGGTGCTGTTCGAGTTCGGACCCTTTGGCGCGCCGCTCGGGCTGCTCGGCGCATGGGCGCTGGCGCGCCGCGCGCGCTGGGCCTGGCGCGCCGCCGCTTGGGTCTTCTTCAGCACCCTCGGCTACCTGCTGCTGCTCGGCCCGGCCGTGGGCGACGCGCCGGTCTTCACGCTGCCCATGCTCCTCCCCTGGGCGTTGTGGGTGGCGGCTGGGAGCGCAAGGCTCATAGGATGGCGCGGCGATCGGCTGCACACAGGCATCGATCGCCGCGCCCGGTTTGTCCTTCAGCGTTTAGCGTTTATTCTTCTGGTTGCGCTCACCCTCACCTGGGGCGCCACCCGCTACCGCGTCTCCAGCAAGCGCCACCTCTGGCTCTACCGCACCTTCGCCGAGGCCACGCTCGGCGCGCTGCCGCCGGGCGCTGCGGTGATCGCCCACTGGGAGCAGGGCATGACGCTCCAGTATCTGCGCCTGGTGGAGGGCAGGCGGCCGGACGTGTGGGTGGACGTGGTGGAGCCGAGCGATGACCCGTGGGGGGCGCGCGCCATGCGGCGCTACCCCGGCCGCCCGGTCTACTTCGTCGGCCCGCCAGCGAGCGTAGCGGGCCTGCACATTGAGTTGGTACGCGAGGATGCGTACGCTAGCCTCTTCCGGCTGCGGCGATAGCTCTTTCATCCACGAGAAGCACCCAGGGCACGAAGGGCGAGATCTACCGCCTTTCGTGCCCTGTTGTCCTCCGTGGATCGCAGACTACCCGCGCTCGCCCTTGCCCGCCGCGTGGCTGGCGCCACGGCCGAGGAGCGCGTAAATCGGGCAGAAACCCAGCGCGGCGGTGGCGAACAGGGCGAGCGCCAACCCGCCCACCGCGAAGCTCCACACCCCCGGGATCACAAAAACCGCGAGGTACATCAGCACCGCGCCGAGCGCGAGACGTACGTCACGGTCCAGGACGCTCACATTCTGCAACACAGCAGCACCTGTTCGTCGCTTGCGCGGCCCGACGATCAGAGCCGCGCTTACCTCACCTCCCGAGTATATCGGTACGGCGGCGACCCTTCTGTTGCGATGATTGAACCAAGGGTGGGGATCGCTCAACGAAAGCTGCGCCCCCGGCGGCGCTGTCGCTCACGCCTGGCCGAACGCCCGCGGGAACTCGCGCAGGGCGCCTTGCGCGTCCAGGCAGGCCAACTCCACGTCCGCCTCGACGAGCAACTCGCCCGCGCGCTCGACCCGCTGGTGGAACAGGCCGCGGTAGGGCGAGGCCAAGCCGAAGCGCGACACCACCTCCAACACGTCCCCCAACGCCGCCCCGCGCTTGAACTTGATGTTCATCGCGTAGACCACGATGTTATACCCGGCGCGATTCAGATCCTGGATGCTCATGCCGAAGTGTGACACGTACTCACTGCGTCCACGCTCCATATACTTCAGGTAGTTGGCATGGTACACCATCCCCAGGCAGTCGGTGTCCTCGTAGTAGACCTTCACAGCTAGCCGGTGCTCCATACCTGATCCCTCGCCCGCATGGGCGGTAAGCCGCCCGCACGGGCGGAGACAGACATGCCAGAGGGCCGGCCCCCCGGCGCATTGGGTGTGCCGTCATGTCG
>DATMBA010000018.1:0-13049 GCA_035559635.1 Roseiflexaceae bacterium | reverse complement strand
GGCTGCGCGGCGGGCGGTGCACCGCCACATGCGGCCAGGCCGGCCACCGAGCCGGCCACAGCGGAGAGCCGCAGAAATGCGCGGCGGCTGATCGTCCGAGGGGGATTCTGTGTTTCCTTCATGCGTTCACCTCGTCGTCGGGGCATCGTTTCGTCAGAAAGCGGCGTGTGTCCCTCCAACTGCGCGCCGGCGCGCAGTCTCCCGAGCAGGTGTTGGGCGCATCGACCTCCTTTCTGCGATGGGTAATGGCACACCACGCCCGGCCCGTGAACGAGCGGGCTCTCCTTCACGAAGGCCGCATCAGCGGCCTTTATCGAGTCTAGCCCGCCACTTGGAGCTGCCGGGCGTGGGAGGCGGCCCTGTACCCGCTACCCCGCCGCCTCGGCCGCCTTGGCGTGTTCCACCGCCAGCGGCGCCGTGTGCGCAGCCGGGGCCACTCCCACGAGCGAGAGCTCCTCGGCGCGGTGGCAACTCACCAGGTGGCCGGGGGCGATCTCGCGCAGCGGCGGCGGCTCGCTCATGCAGATGTCCACGCGGTAGCGGCAGCGCGGATGGAAGGAGCAGCCGGACGGCGGGTTGGCCGGGTCGGCCACCTCGCCCGGCAGCACAATCGGCTCGCGGCGCGAGCGCGGGTCCGGACGCGGCACCGCCGAGAGCAGCGCCTCCGTGTAGGGGTGGCGCGGCGCCAGGAACAGGCGGCGCGTCGGCGCGCTCTCCACCAACCGCCCCACGTACATCACCGCCACCCGGTCCGAGATATGCTCCACCACGCTCAGGTCATGCGCCACGAAGAGGTAGGTCAGGCCGAAGCGCGCCTGCAGGTCCTGCAGCAGGTTGAGGATCTGGGCCTGGATGGAGACATCGAGCGCCGAGACCGGCTCGTCGCAGACGATCAACTGCGGGTGCAGCGCCAGGGCGCGGGCGATGCCGATGCGTTGGCGCTGGCCGCCGGAGAAGGCATGCGGGTAGCGCGTCATGTACTCCGGCCTCAGCCCCACCACCTCCAGCAACTCCGCCACCCGCTCGGTCAACTCCGCGCCCCTGGTGACCCCGTGCACCACCAGCGGCTCGCCCACGATCTCCAGCAACGTCATGCGCGGGTTGAGCGAGGAGTATGGGTCCTGGAAGATCATCTGCATGTTGCGTCGGATCTTCTTCAGGCTGGTGCCGTCCAGCGCGGGGATGTTTACCCGGCCCTGCTCGCGGTCGTTGAACCAGATCTCGCCCGCCGTTGGGTCGAACGCGCGCAACACCAGCCGGCCGGTGGTGGTCTTGCCGCAGCCGGACTCCCCCACCAACCCCAGGGTCTCGCCCTCGTGGACAGTGAAGCTGACCCCGTCAACCGCCTTGACCGTGCCGATAGTGCGCGACAGGAAGCCGCGCTTGATCGGGAAGTGCTTCTTGAGGCCGCGCACCTCCAGGAGCGGGGGAGTGGCTGCTTCCTCGGTCATGCCGTTCTCCGTCGAACTGTCAGCTGTGGATAACGTTCTCCAACCGAACGGATAACCGGCAAGATGCCCCGTCAGTTCGGCGGTAGAATGCGGAGAGACGAAGGGATCGAGCCGCAGGTGCTATGGGAAAACCTTTGCTTGATAAGGTGAGTATAGCATGCTATACTGGCGAAGTCAAACGCCTTCAGGTAAGGTTGCCGTTATGCCTGCCACGCTTGCCGATGTGGCGCAGCGCGCCGGGGTTTCGGTGGCCACCGCGTCGCGCGTGCTGAACGGCAGCACCCGCAGCGTGAACGCCGAGCTGCGATCGCGCGTGCTGTTGGCGGCGCGCGAGCTGCACTATGTGCCGAACGCGCACGCGCAGGCGTTGGTGCGCGAGCGCAGCGCGATCGTGGGGGTGATCGTCCACGACGTGAGCGACCCGTACTTCGCCGAGATCACGCGCGGCATCCAGCGCAGCGCCAGCGCGGCCCACAGGCTGGTGATGATCTGTAACAGCTACCGCGAGCCGGAGCGCGAGCTGGAGTACACGCGCCTGCTGCACGCCCAGCGGGTCGAGGCGCTGATCATGGCGGGCAGCGGGCTGGAGGACCGTGCCTACAGCCAGGCGCTCACCGCCCAGGTCCAGGCCTTCACCGCCTCTGGCGGGCAGGTGGCCTTCATCGGGCGGCACGCCATCCCTGGCAGCTCCGTCATCCCGGACAATGCGGGCGGCGCGCGCGCGCTGGCGCGGCTGCTGGTGGAGCTTGGCCACAGGGCCATCGGCGTCATCAGCGGGCCGCCGCTGCTCACCGCCACGCACGACCGGCTGAGCGGCTTCCGGCGCGGGCTGCAGGAACTAGGCCTGGAGCTGCCGCCTGAGCGCATCGCGCCCGGCGAATTCTCGCGCGACGGCGGCCTGCGCGCGACCCTCGACCTGCTGGATCGCCACCCGCAGCTCACGGCGATCTTCGCACTCAACGATTTGATGGCGATCGGCGCGCTGGCGGCGCTGCGCGCGCGCGGCATCTGCGTGCCCCACCAGATCTCGGTGGTCGGCTTCGACGACATCCCGATCGCAGAGGATGTGACGCCCGCGCTCACTACCGTGCGCGTGCCGATGGTCGAGCTTGGCGAGCACGCCGTCCAACTCGCGCTTGCGCCGCCTGGCTCGCCGTTCCAGCTCGAATACCTGCCGACCGAGGTGGTGTTGCGCGCCAGCATGGCGCCGGCCGCGCGGTGACACGAGTTCATCGGCCGGGGTGCGGAGAGCACGGAACCGGAGCCGGGTGCGGAGAGCACGGAACCGGAGTCGGGTGCGGAGAGCACGGAACCGGAGCCGGGTGCGGAGAGCACGGAAACGGAGTCGGGTGCGGAGAGCACGGAAACGGAGTCGGGTGCGGAGGGGAGCGGAGGAAGCGGACGCGCGGGGATCTCTGGGCCCGGTTCCGCTCCCTCCGCTCCCCCTCCGTTGCCAACTCTCCGTTCCATGGGTCCATACAAGGAGGATCGCCCCATGGCCTCACGGCGGATTGGAATCATTATGAACGGCGTCACCGGCCGCATGGGCGCCAACCAGCATCTGGTGCGCTCGATCCTTGCCATCCGCCAGCAGGGCGGCGTCCAACTCGCCGGCGGCGACACTCTCGTGCCCGACCCGATCCTGGTGGGGCGCAACCCCGCCAAGCTGGCGGCTCTGGCCGCCAAGCACGGAGTCGAGCGCTGGAGCACCGATCTGGACACCTGCCTGGCCAACCCGGACGACACGGTCTACTTCGACGCGCAGACCACCACCCGGCGCGCAGAGTGCGTCCGCGCCGCAATAGCCGCCGGCAAGCATATCTTCTGCGAGAAGCCGGTGGCGGAGACGCTCGAAGACGCGCTGGACCTGGCGCGCCGTGCCCGCGCCGCCGGCGTCAAGAACGGCGTGGTGCAGGATAAGCTCTTCCTGCCCGGCATGCTGAAGCTCAAGCGCCTGGTGGATGGCGGCTTCTTCGGCCGCATCCTCTCCGTACGCGGCGAGTTCGGCTACTGGGTCTTCGAGGGAGACTGGCAGCCGGCCCAGCGCCCCTCTTGGAACTATCGCAAGGAGGACGGCGGCGGCATCATTGTGGATATGCTCTGCCACTGGCGCTATGTGCTCGATGGATTGTTCGCCCCAGTGCGCTCGGTGATGTGCCTGGGCGCCACCCACATCCCCGAGCGGGTGGACGAGCAGGGGCGCACCTACGCCGCCACCGCCGACGACGCGGCCTACGCCATGTTCCAGCTGGCTGGTGGGATCGTGGCGCAGATCAACTCCTCCTGGTGCACCCGCGTCTACCGCGACGATCTGTTCGTGCTGCAGGTAGATGGCACCCACGGCAGCGCGGTGGCCGGCCTGCGCACCTGCAAGTTCCAGCACCGCGCCGCCACCCCCCGCCCGGTCTGGAACCCTGACATCCCCAACCCGATCGACTTCCGCGCCGCCTGGCAGGAGGTGCCGGATAACCAGGCTTTCGACAACGGCTTCAAGGTCCAGTGGGAGCTGTTCCTGCGCCACGTGGCCGGTGAGGCCCCCTTCGCCTGGGACTTCCTGGCTGGCGCCAGGGGTGTGCAGCTGGCCGAGCTGGGCCTGCGCTCGTGGCAGGAGCGGCGCTGGGTGGACGTGCCGGAGCTGGCGCTGTAAGCTCTCAGTTTTGAGTTTTGAGTTATGGCAACTCAAAACTGAATCGAGGTCATCATTATGCCGCTCACACTGACGCTGCCACGGCCCGACCGCACGCTCGTGCCGTACACCCTCCGCCCACCCGCGCCCTTCCCGCCGCCCCAGGGGCCGCCGCGCAGCCGGGTGTTCCTGGCCGCCGCCCACGTGGTACCGGACGTGCTGGCAGACACCACCCCGGCAGCGCCGGCCGTGCTGGACTGGGAGCTGACGCTCGCCTACCGCCGCTACCTCTGGTCGCTCGGCCTGGGGGTGGCCGAGGCGATGGACACCGCCCAACGCGGCATGGGGCTGGACTGGGCCGCATCCCAGGAACTGATCCGCCGCTCGCTCGCCGAAGCCCAGGCCGTCGGCGGCGCACTGATGTGCGGCGCGGGCACTGACCATCTGGCGCCGCGCCCTGACCGCGCGCTGGAAGAGGTCGAGGCCGCCTACGAGGAACAGGTCGGCTTCGTCGAGGGGCTGGGCGGGCGCGTGATCCTCATGGCCAGCCGGGCGCTGGCGGCCTGCGCGCGCGGCCCCGAGGACTACGTGCGCGTCTACGGCCGCATCCTCTCCCAGGTGCGCCGCCCGGTCATCATTCACTGGCTCGGCGAGATGTTCGACCCGCAGCTCGCCGGCTACTGGGGCTCGCGCGATGTGGCCCAGGCGATGGACACCTGCCTGCACATCATCGGCGACCACGCGGCGAAGGTGGACGGCGTCAAGATCTCGCTGCTCAGCGCCGAGCACGAGGTGGCCATGCGCCGCCGCCTGCCGCCGGGGGTCAAGATGTACACCGGCGACGACTTCAACTACCCGGAGTTGATCCGCGGCGATGCGCACGGTTTCAGCCACGCGCTGCTAGGGATCTTCGACGCGATCGCCCCCGCTGCCGCCGCCGCCCTCCAGGCGCTCGACGCGGGCGACACGGCGCGCTTCGAGGCCATCCTAGCGCCCACCGTGCCGCTCTCGCGCCACATCTTCCAGACGCCCACCTTCTACTACAAGACGGGCGTGGTCTTCCTGGCCTACCTGAACGGCCACCAACCGCACTTCCGCATGGTGGGTGGCCAGGAGAGCGCACGCTCGATCGTGCATCTGGCCGGGCTGCTCATCCTGGCGGATCAGGCCGGTCTGCTGCGCGACCCGGAACTGGCGGCGGAGCGCATGCGGCGGGTGCTCGCGGTGGCCGGTATCGACGTTTGAACGTTGGAACGTTGCACGTTGTACCTTGGCACGGCCAGCGCCGATCATTCACAGGACGTACGCGGGCGGTGCGCCACTTTGTGAAGGGGCTGCGCCCCTCCACATCGCTCCGTGGGGGTGCGGGGGCAGGGCCTCCGCCTACGTCCTGGCATTCAGTGATGAACGTGCAACGTGCTACCGTGCAACGGTGTGGTGGCACGTCAGCGCTGCCTTCACTGAGCGTCAGCGACGAACGTGCAACGTTCAAACGGGGGAACGTGCACCGGGTGGGGTGGTACAGATGAACGATCTGAGCCGGCTGAGCCTGAACCAGGCGACGACGAAGCACTGGACATTGGTGGAGGCCGCTGAGGGATGCGCGCGGGCCGGCATCCCGTGGATCGGGGTCTGGCGCGATAAGCTGGCCGAGATCGGTGCGCCGCGCGCCGCCAGGCTGCTGCGCGACGCGGGGCTGCGCGTCTCGGGACTCTGCCGCGGCGGGATGTTCCCGGCCGCCACCGCTGCGGAGCGCCGGGCGCGCATCGAGGATAACCGCCGCGCGATCGAGGAGGCCGCCACGCTGGGCACCGAGACGCTGGTGCTAGTGTGCGGCCCCGCGCCCGGCCGGGATATCCAGGCGGCGCGCGCGATGGTCGAGGAGGGCATCCGCGCGCTGATCCCCTACGCCGCCGACCACGGCGTCAGGCTCGCCGTCGAGCCGCTACACCCCATGTTCGCCGCCGACCGCTCGGTGATCGCGACGCTGCGTGAAGCCAACGACCTGGTGGAGCGCCTCGGCTCGCCCCAGGTGGGGGTGATCATCGACGCCTACCACACCTGGTGGGACGCCGACCTCTACCCGCAGATCGCGCGCGCCGGCGGCCACACCCTCGGGTTCCACGTCTCCGACTGGATCGTGCCACTGCCGGACGTGCTGCTCGGCCGCGGGATGATGGGCGACGGCGTCATCGAGCTGCGCCGCATCCGCACCGCGGTGGACGCGGCTGGCTATGGCGGGCCGATCGAGGTGGAGATCTTCAATCAGGCGATCTGGGACGCGCCCGGCGACGAGGTGCTGGCGCTGCTGTGCCGGCGCTTCCTGGAGCACGTCTAACATGCGTGCAGGGCAAGCCTGCAGAAAAGGGAAAGCGGTTTTTCAGGGAGGGCGTGCCTTCCCTGACCCCCTATACCCAGATGGTCTCCCAGGGAAGAGCACGCCCTCCCTGCCCCCTCCATCCCTCACGGTCTCCAGGGGAGAGGCGCGGGGAGGGCTGAGCCCTCCCCGCAGCCCCCACCCGCTCCGGAGTACTCAGACAGGCTCTGTGCAACACATCTACCAATGATAGTATGAGCGAGACACTCGTCTATGTAGCGATCAGCCCTGAGCTGGCCGCGTCGCTCGAGCTGGACACCGAGTTGGCGCGCCTTGAGGGCCGGGCGCGCGTCGAGCGCTGGGCCGGGCCGGGCGACCCGCCGCCCGAGACGGTGGCCACGGCGCTGGAGCGCGCCGACGTGCTGCTGACCGGGTGGCGGACGCCCTACCTGGCGCCGCTGGAGGACTGGGCGCCTGGCCGCTCCCGGCTGCGCCTAGTGGCCCACAGCGCCGGGACGATCAAGCACCTGGTGCCGCGCGCGGCACTCGAGCGCGGCCTGCCACTGACGCACGCCAACCTGGCCCTGGCTGAGTCGGTGGCGGAGTTCACGATCGGGGCGATCATCATGGCCCGGCGCCAGGCGTTCGCCGCCCGCGACCGGCTGCGCAACCACCTGCCGCCCGTGGATCCTACCAGCCAGCACGAGATCGCCGGCAGCACCGTGGGCGTGATCGGCGCGAGCGCGATCGGTGAGCGCGTGCTGCGCCTGCTTGCGCCGCTCGGGGCCGAGCGGCTGCTCTACGACCCGTACTGCCCGCCCGAGCGGGCCGCCGCGCTCGGCGGCCGCCTGGTGGGCCTGCACGAACTGCTGCGCCGCAGCGACGTGGTCACGCTGCACGCCCCGGTCACACCCGAGACGCTCGGCATGCTCGGCGCGCCCGAGTTCGCCGCCATGAAGGACGGCGCGCTGTTCGTCAACACCGCGCGCGGCCGGCTGATCGACCACGCGGCGCTCCTGCGCGAGCTGCAGGCCGGGCGGCTCTTCGCGCTCCTCGATGTGACCGACCCCGAGGAGCCGCTGCCGCCCGACTCGCCCTTCTACACGCTGGAGAACTGCGTGGTGCTGCCCCACATGGCCGCCGTCACCGTGGAGGCGCGCCGCCGCCAGTCGGCCTACACCGTGGACGAGATCCTGCGCTTCCTCGACGGCGAGCCACTGCGCTTCCAGGTGACGCCGGCCCGCTGGGATACTATGGCTTAAGAAGGGGTTCGAGGGCCTGCGGCCCCGAACCCCGCTTCGGGAGAGAGGCTTCGCTCCTCACACCCCTCCAGAGGTGCGCGATGCGCGATGACCCGTTCACCCACGATGAGGCGCTCGCGCTCTGGGCGCGCTTGGTGGCCGGCTGGGCAGCGCACCTGGACGCGAGCGGCGCACGCACACTGATCGACGGCGTGCCGAACGAGAACGATGCCGGCGGCAGCTACGAGGGCGTGACGCGCATGCTCTGGGGGTTGGGCGGCTGGCTGTCCCGCCCGGAGCGCCCGGCAACGCTGCGCTGGCGCGGTGCGACCTTCGACCTGGAGGAGTTGGCGCGCCGGGCGCTCACGGCCGGCACGGACCCACGCTCACCTGGCTCCTGGTGGCGCGGCGCCGGAGATAGCGCGTACGACCAGCGCACCGTGGAGTCCGGCCAGGTCTCGTTCGTGGCCTGGCAGACCCGCGAGCGCATCTGGACACGTCTCGGCCCTGAGGAGCGCGCCAACCTGGTCGCCTGGCTGGAGCGCTTCGGCCGGCGCCCGGACGCCTGGCGCAGCAACTGGGCGCTGTTCTGGGCGCTCAACCACGCCGGCCGCAAGGCGCTCGGCCAGCCCCACGACCAGGCGACGATCGACTCGGCGCTCGACTACCTCGAGGGCGTTGCCTGCGGCGACGGCTGGTACGACGACGCGCCGTGGCGCGGCCCGCGCTTCTTCGACGACTACAACCTGTGGGTGTTCGCGACGCACGTGTTGGCCTGGGCTGAATGCGACGGCGCGACACAGCCGGCGCGGCGGGCGCGGCTGCTGGAGCGCGTGCGCCTGGGGATGGAGCGCCTGCCTTTCTTCTTCGCCGCCGACGGCGCCTACGCCGAATATGGGCGCAGCCTGAGCTATAAGTTCGCCCGGCTCGGCGCGCCGCTGTGGGCCTACCGCCTCGGTTGCTGGCCACACAGCCCTGGCCTGCTGCGCCGGCTGGTGGGCCGCCACATGCGCTGGTACGTGGACCGCGGCGCGCTGCGGGCGGACGGTACGCTGCGGCAGGAGTTGGCCGCCGGCGGCAGCCCCGCTGTGCGCGAGACTTATATCTCCACCGGGGCGACCTACTGGGCCATGCTGGCCTTCGCCGGGCTGTGGGCCTTACCGGACGATGACCAACTCTGGACGGCGGAGGAGGAGCCGCTGCCGGTGGAGCGCGGCGACTTCGTGCGGGTGTTCCCGCACCCTGGGTGGGTGCTGGTGGGCACGCAGGCCACCGGAGCGGTGCAGCGCCTCAACGCCGGCAGCACCGGTCACTACCCGGCCAAGTACGACAAGTTCCTCTACGCCACCGCCGCGCCCTTCAACGTGGGCCTGGCGGACGGCGCGCCCGGCCCGGACTCGATGCTCTGCCTGGCCCACGGTCCCAACCAGGCCCACCGCACCGGCACGGACGCCTTCGCCGTGGGCGAGCCGGGCTGGCTACGCATGCGCTACCGCCAGCGCGTCGGCGGCGGGACGCACACCATCGACACAACGATCGTCGTGCGCGGCGAGTTGCACCTGCGCGCGCACCGCGTCACGCTCGATCCGGCCGCCGGGATGGTGACGGCAGTGGAGGGTCCGGCGCCGCTCGGCTACCCCCCTGGCGCTGCGCCGGACATCCGCGGCGACGAGGCGGCCGGGTGGGAATACGCGGCGGTAGATGGCCGGGCGGTGGCAATCGTCCGGCTGCGTGGCTACGATGGCCAGCGACCCGCCGCGGCCTGGGGCGGCCGCCCCGACCTCAACAGCGTCTACCCTGAGCACGTCCTGCCGCTGCTGGCGGTGAGCCGGCTGCAGCCGCAGCACGAACTGGTCTGCCTGGCCTACACCGGCCGCCCGCTGGACGACCCCGGCGCGCTGGCGGCGCAGGTGTCGCATGTGGCATGGGATGCGGACGGGACGCTTCGGGTGACGTGGGCCGGCGGCGAGACAGTGAGCGTTCCGGCGCGCGCGGGGGAGTAGGGCACGATCGCTGACAGCAGCGCCATCCCCGCGTCGGGGCGGACCGATGTGTCCGCCCCATTGCACGGCATTGCCCGGCCATGGGGCGGTGCCGCGGCGCGGGACAATGCGAGGCAATGCGGCCATGCCGCCCCCGCGTCGGGGCGGACCGATGTGTCCGCCCCATTGCACGGCATTGCCCGGCCATGGGGCGGTGCCGCGCCGTGGGACAATGCGAGGCAATGCGGGCGCACACGCCGGTGCGCCCCTACACGGTGCGGGGCGGTGCTGACCATGCCGCGATGCCCCCCCTGCGTCCCCCATTGCAGGGCATTGCCCAACCATGGGGCGGTGCCGCGGCGCGGGCCAATGTGGTGCAATGCGGGCGCACACGCCGGTGCGCCCCTACACGGTGCATTGCGAGGCAGCGATGCCGAAACGCCGGTGCGGTGGTTGGTTGCCGTGCGCCGGGTACTGGCACCAACGGCACCTGGAGGAGCGAATCTATGCCCTACGATCCCAATCGCCACCGCCGCCGGTCGATCCGACTGCGCGGCTATGACTACGCACAGGCCGGGGCGTACTTCGTCACGATCTGCACCAACGTGCGTGCGCCGTGGTTCGGGATGGTCTCCGGCGGCGCGGTGCAGCTAAGCGCCCCAGGGGACATGGTAGCAGCGTGGTGGAGGGAGGTGACCGCGCGCTTTCCGCCTGTTGATCTGGACGAATACGTGGTGATGCCGGACCACCTGCACGGAATCGTGCTCCTACGCGCTGAGGCGAGCCAGCGCGTGGCGCTCGGCACCGTCGTGCAGTGGTTCAAGACCATGACCACGAACGCGTACATCCGCGGCGTGCGCGAGCGCGGCTGGCCGCCGTTCGAGGGGCGTCTGTGGCAACGCAACTACTATGAGCGCATCATCCGCGACGACGAGGAGTTGGCTGGCGTTCGCCGCTACATCGCGGAGAATCCCGCCTATTGGGAGGCGCGGAGATCGTCACAGTGAAGGCAGCGCCATGCCGCAGTGCCACCCCCGCGTCCCCCATTGCACGGCATTGCCCGGCCATGGGGCGGTGCCGCGCCGTGGGACAATGCGAGGCAATGCGGGCGCACACGCCGGTGCGCCCCTACACGGTGCGGGGCGGTGCCGTGCCTTGCCGCCAATGCATGGCGATGTAGCACATTATCGGCGACACCAGAGAGTGAAGGAGATCGTATGTACACCTTCCGACAGATCCGCGACGCGGTGCTGGCTGGCGGGCGCGGACCGGGGTTCCCGTACGAGGAGGCGCTGGCCCCTGGGCGGCTTGCCGAGCTGCGCGCCGCGCCCCACCTGCAGGAGTTGCTGGCCGAGGTGCGCGCCGACGCGCGGCGGGCGCAGGGCGAGCCGGTCCACGCCCTGCCGTTTGGCGCCTTCAAGCTGTTCGAGGCCACCGGCTCGCGTCGCGAGTACGAGCGCCCCTACTTCGACCGCCGCGCCCGTCTGATCGCCCTCACACTCGCCGCCGTGCTGGACGAGGACGACGCCCCGATCCCGGCGCTTGAGGATCTGGTCTGGGCGATCTGCGACGAGTACACCTGGTGTCTGCCGGCGCATCTCGGCCGCGGCGCCCCCACCCCGCGCGAGGGCTACCGCGCGCCCGAGCAGGTGGTGGACCTGTTCGCCGCCGAGACGGCCCATGCGCTGGCCGAGGTGCTGGCCCTGCTCGGCCCACGGCTGCACCCCTGGATCCCCTTCCGCGTGCGCGCCGAGGTCGAACGGCGTGTCTTCCGGCCGCTGTTCCACGACCCGGTGCACTTCCACTGGGAGGCTCTGCCCATGAACTGGGCCTCAGTCTGCGCCGGGGCGGCCGGCATGGCCGCGCTGCTGCTGGAGGAGAACCCCGAGCGGCTGGCCGGGATGATGGAGCGCTGCTGCCGCGCGATGGAGTGCTTCATGGAGGGCTTCGGCCCGGACGGCGGCTGCGCTGAGGGCGTCGGGTACTGGCAGTACGGCTTCGGCTACTACGTCTACTTCGCCGAGATGCTGCGCGATTACACCGGCGGCGCGCTGGACTTGCTGGCGGGCGAGCTGGCGCGGCGCGTGGCAGCCTTCCCGGCCGCCGTCAGCCTCGGCGGCGCAGCCTTCGTGAACTACTCGGACGGGCCAGATGTGCTGCACCTGCGCCCCGGCCTGCTCTCGCGCCTGGCCAAGCGGCTCGGCGCGCCAGTCCCCGAGTTGGCCGCCCGCCCCGGCCTGCACACCGATCACGCCTACCGCTGGCCACACGTCACCCGCGACCTGGTCTGGACCGACCCGGAGATCTTTGGGCGCGCGACGCCGGAGGGTACGGTGGTGCTGGAGCACCTCGGCTGGGTGGTGGACCGCCGCCGCGCCGGCGGCGCAATCCTGGCCTTCTCGGCGCGCGGCGGGCACAATGGCGAGCCGCATAACCAGAACGACCTCGGCCACTTCATCGTGCACGTGGCCGGCGAGAGCCTGCTGGCCGACTTGGGCGCCGGCCTGTACACCCGCGACTACTTCGGGCCGCGGCGCTACGAGCACATCCACAACAGCTCGGCGGGCCACTCGGTGCCGCTGATCGACGGCCACACCCAACGCGCGGGCGCCGAGTTCCGCGCCGAGGTGCTACGTTGCGAGCCGCACGCGCGCGGCGTGACCTTCGCGCTGGACCTGACGCGCGCCTACGACGTGCCCGCGCTGCGGCGCCTGACCCGGACGTTCGCCTGGGAGTTCGACGCGGACCGGCGGCGCGCACATCTCACAGTCGACGACGCCTTCGCCTTCGGGGACACGCCCGCGGCGATCGAGGAGGCGCTGATCAGCCTGCACGAGCCGGAGATCGACGCCGCGGCCGGGCGGGCCACCTGGCGCGGCCAGCGCGGCAGCGTGACGCTCACCTTCGACCCCGAGGCTTATGAAGCCACCTGCGAGTCGATCGACAGCCAGGACCACCACGCCCGGCCGATCGTGGTGCGGCGGCTGCGCCTGCGCGCCCGCCACCCCGCCGCCGAGATGTCCTGCCGCATGGAATTTGCCTGCCAGGTCTCCTGAACGGGGAGCGCGCGGGGCGGCCCCGCGCACCCCGAGAGGAAGTCTGGAGCGGCCTGCGGCCCCTGTAGCCCTCGTCAGGGGAGGAGGCCGAGCGCTCGCGCCCGCGCCACCGCCTCCGAGCGGCTGTGGGCGTCCAGCTTGCTGTAGATGCTCTTGAGCTGGGTCTTGACGGTGTTGATCGAAACCACGAAGTGCTGCGCGATCTCCTGGCTGGTCATCCCGGCCGCGAAGAGGCGCAGCACCTCGCGCTCGCGCTCCGTGAGTTGCTCGGGTGGGGGTGGCGCGAGCGGCTGCTCGAACGGAGGCAGCGGCTCCGGCGCGCCCTGCCGCACGGGGGGCAGCGGGCCGGCCGGCGGCGCGTGCCCCGGCTGCCCGG
>DATMBA010000017.1:0-6170 GCA_035559635.1 Roseiflexaceae bacterium | reverse complement strand
GGACGCCCGCCCGCCAGCGCGATGGCCTGGCTGAGGGGCAGGGGCTGGTCGGCGGCGACATTGACCGGACCTGCGAGAGAGTCCGCCAGCGCGGCCAGCGCGATGGCCAGGCAGGCGTCGTGGGCGTGCAGCACCTGGATGCGTGGGTCGAACCCGAGCAGCACCGGCGCGGGACGGCGCGGCAGGTAGCGCGCCAGCGGCGAGGAGACCCCGCCGCCGACGACCCCGGCACAGCGCAGCAGCGCCACCTGCAGCGCGGGGTGGCGGGTGGCGAACTCGGCCGCCACCCGCTCGATCTCGGCGTAGTCCTGCAGCAGGCTGGCGTGCGTCCCCTGGGTCACCGGCGCACTCTCGGGGATAAAGGCCGGCGCATCGGGGCGCGCGCCGTACACCAGCGTACTGCTACGCAGCACCACGCGTATCACGCCCGCCGCAGCGCAGGCCCCCAGCACCTCGATCGCGCGGAACACATTGCCACGCCCGCCCGAGTCGCGCGAGCCGGTGTGCCACTCCTCGTCCGGAAAGTCCAGGTGGACCACCACATCCGCCGCCTCGGAGCGCAGCAACTCCCGCAGCGTATCGCCGCGCATGTCACACCGCAGGATGCGGACACCCTCGACAGGCGCCTCTGGCAACACCTGGCCGACGCCGACCACACGGGTGTGCGGCTGGGCCGCCAGCGCTCCCCCGACCAGCAGCGCCAGGCGGCTGGCGATCCCGGTGATGATGATGGTACGTGGCATAGTGATAGGCGACGGGCGATGGGCGATGGATGATAGGTCTCGGTACTGCTTCCTACGGCCTATCGCCTGGCCCGCCCATAGCCACATGCTGCCGCAGCCAGGCCTCGAGCCCCTCACGATCCAGATCCGACTGGTTGATCGCGCGCACCAGCCAGAGCAACTCCGCGTCACCTACCGCCGGGTTCAGCGCGGCGCCGTTGAGCGCCAGGAAGCGCAGCAGAGCCAGCAATGCAGTGGACTCGTTGGCGCCCAGGAACGGCCGGCTCTTGATCAGCAGAAACATCAGCGCGGCGGCCTTGCTCGGCAGGTCCGGGTACAGCTCCGCGCTGAACATCACCTGGCGCGGCGCAACCGCCACACGCGTCAGCCCGTCCTGGCTGGCCACCCCCATGCGGCCGCCGTACAGCTCCACCGCCAGGGCGTGGAGGTCGAGAATATCGTCCTTTGTAAGATAGTGCATCCTGATACGTAGTGCAGATTGAAGATTGAACATTGAACATTGAGGATTGACAATCGGCGATCGAAGGGCGACCGCAATCTGCAATCTGCAATCTGCGATCTTACAAGCCGGCGAGCTCGCGGAAGGCCTTATCGTAGCGGTCGCTCACGCCTCTGGCCCACTCGCGCAGCTGCGGGCTGGTGGGGCGGCGGAGCAGCACCTCACCCTCGGTGAAGATCAACTCCACGAGCTCCTCGTCGCCCAGGTTCACGGCGCGCAGCCAGCCCTGGACCACCTCCGGCAGATTCTCACGTTCGATGGTGAAGGAACGGGGCATAGGCTCTCCAGTAGCCAGTCGTCAGTCGTCAGTAGGTCGATGGCCAGGCGTGAGCGGCAGCGCAGATCAGCGGCACTGACTACTCACGTTGGCGCAGGTGCGGAAACAGGATCACCTCGCGGATGGTGGGCTGGTCGGTGAACAGCATCGCCACACGGTCCACGCCGATCCCCAGGCCGCCGGTGGGCGGCATCCCGTACATCAGCGCGTTGATATAGTCCGTATCCATCTGCTGCGCCTCCTCGTCGCCGGCGGCGTAGGCGCGGCCCTGCTCAAGGAAGCGCTGCTCCTGGTCGAACGGGTCATTCAGCTCGGTGAAGGCGTTGCCCATCTCCATCCCGGCGACGATCGGCTCGAAGCGCTCGGTGAGCAGCGGCTGGTCGGGGCGCCGCTTCGCCAGCGGCGAGAGCGGCACCGGGTGGTCCAGGAGGAAGGTGGGCTGGACGAGCAGCGGCTGGACGTAGGTGCTGAACAGCTCGTCCACCTGCTTGGCCCAACTCGGCTTGAGGTCCACCCGCAGCCCGCCGGCCCGGATGGCCTCCTGCAGCGGCCCCAGCTCGGTGACCTCCAGGATGTCGATGCCGGTCTTCTCCGCGATCGCCTCGGGGATGGAGACACGCTGCCAGGCCGGGCCGAAGTCGATCGTCTGCCCCTGGAAGGTGATCTGCGTCCCGCCGGTCAACTCCAGCGCCAGCGTGCGGAACAACTCCTCCACCAGCGCCATGATGTCGTTGTAGTCCGCATAGGCCTGGTAGCACTCCAGCATGGTGAACTCGGGGTTGTGGGTGCGGTCCACCCCTTCGTTGCGGAACACCTTGCTGATCTCATACACGCGCTCGAAGCCGCCAACGATCAGGCGCTTGAGGTACAGCTCCACCGCGATGCGCAGGTAGAGGTCCTGCTTGAGTTGGTTGTGGTGGGTGACGAACGGCCGGGCCGAGGCGCCGCCGTAGATCGGCTGAAGGGTGGGGGTCTCCACCTCCACGAAGCCGCGCTCGTCCAGGAAGCGCCGCATGGTGGTGATAATCTTCGCCCGCGTGCGGAAGACCTCCCGCACCTCGCGGTTGACGATCAGGTCCAGGTAGCGCATGCGGTGGCGCAACTCGACGTCCTGCAGCCCCTCCCACTTCTCGGGCGGCGGATTGATCGACTTAGCGAGCAGCGCCAGCTGCTCCACAAACAGCGACGGCTCGCCGGTCTTGGTGCGGCGCAGCGTGCCGGTGGCCTGCACGATGTCGAAGGTGTCGATGTCATCGCGGAAGCGCTCGAACCACTCCGCGCCCAGGTCCCCCTTGCTGAGCCAGAGCTGGATCTGGCCGCTCTCGTCGGCGATGTGGGCGAAGGCCAGCTTGCCCATAATGCGCCGGGCACCGACGATGCGGCCCACGGCGGTCACCCGCTCGCCGCGCCCGGCCAACGCGTCGAAGTCCTGCAAAATCGCGGCGATGGTGTGGCTACGCCGGGCCCGCGGCGGGTACGGATCGATGCCCGCGGCGCGGAGCCGCTCGAGCTTCGCGGCGCGCTGCTGCTGGAGGTCGTTCAGTTCCATAGGTTGGCTATGATACCATACCGCGAGGGGCGACCCCTCGCACACCCCACCAAGGATCCCTCAATGCGGCCCCTGCACCCCCACCGGTGGGAAGGATTGGAGGGGCTGCGCCCCTCCGCTTCTCGTAAATAATGAGCGGGGGCCGACGGGCCCCCGCCAGGCTGCGGAGCGGAAGCGCGGGCGCTACTGGATCTTGACGATCGTCATCTTCATCACGCCGTCCGGCGTCTGCACCTGGACCTTCTGGCGCGGGCGCTTGCCGAGCAGGGCGGCGCCGATCGGCGACTCGTTCGAGATCTTGCCGTCGCGCGGCTTGGCCTCGGTGCTGCCCACGATCGTCCAGGTCTCCTCGTCGCTCTCGCCGTCGATGCGCACCGTCACGGTGGAACCGACGCGCACCTCGTTGCTGCCGTTGCCGTTCTCCTCGTCGATGATCTGGGCGCGGGACAGGATGTTCTTGATCTCGCGGATACGGCCTTCGAGATGAGCCTGCTGGTTCTTCGCATCCTCGTACTCGCCGCTCTCAGAGATGTCGCCAAGCTCTTTGGCGGCGTTGATGCGCTCGGCGATGTCTTTGCGCCCCCTGGTGGTGAGCTCCTCGAGCTCGGCCTCGAGCCGGGCGCGGCCTTCACGCGTGAGGTATGCTGGTCTGTCGCTCATCGTCTCTTCGCCTTTTTGTGCTGCGTAACCGCGGGATGCCGCGCGCAGGCGGGCGCGGCACATGGCTGGTACCCGCGGTTCGGCGGAAATGAAAGAACTGAGAGAAGCACCTCTCAGTCCCAGCCGGTATAACTGAGCGCCAGCGGTGCTGAACACACCGCTGGCAAGGCGCATTATACCGCAGCGCAGGCGGTTTGTAAAGGTGTTCAGGTTACATGTGCCCCCCGCGCTCGCGGTACAATAGCCGCGCACACCTGGGTGCACGAAAGGAGCGCCGATGCGATCCCGCCGCTTCGAGATCCTCGACGGGCGCGACATCAACCGCGAGACGTTCGTCGAGCCGTGGCCCGAGGCCGGCCTTGCAGTGGCCGATAGCCCGCTCGACCCGCGGCCGGGCCTGCGGGTGGAGGGCGGCCGGGTGGCCGAGCTGGACGGCAGGCGGCGCGAGGAGTTCGACGCGATCGACACCTTTATCGCCGACCACGCGCTGGACCTGGAGGCCGCGGCCGAGGCCATGGCCACCCCCTCGCTCGCGATCGCCCGTATGCTGGTGGACATCAACGTGCCGCGCGAGCGGGTGCTGCACCTGGCCGGCGGCTGCACCCCCGCCAAGCTGTGCGAGGTCGTCCACCACATGAGCGTGCTGGAGATGATGCTGGGCCTGGCCAAGATGCGCGCCCGCCGCACCCCCGCCAACCAGGCCCACGTCACCAACCGCCGCGAGCACCCGGCGCTGCTGGCCGCCGACGCCGCCGAGGCCGCGCTGCGCGGCTTCGCTGAGGTGGAGACGACGGTGGGGGTGGCGCGTTTCGCGCCGCTCAACGCCCTGGCCATCCTGGTGGGCACCCAAACCGGGCGCGGCGGGGTGCTGACTCAGTGCTCGGTCGAGGAGTCGCTCGGGCTGCGCCTGGCGATGAAAGGACTCACCAGCTACGCCGAGACCCTCTCGGTCTACGGCACCGAGCGCGCCTTCACCGACGGCGACGACACACCGTGGTCCAAAGCTTTCCTGGCCGCCGCCTACGCCTCGCGCGGCGTCAAGGTACGCTTCACCTCCGGCACCGGCTCCGAGGCGCTTATGGGCCACGCCGAGGGTCGCTCGATGCTCTACCTGGAGGCGCGCTGCCTGCTCATCACGCGCGGCGCTGGCAGCCAGGGGGTGCAGAACGGCTCGATCTCCTGCATCGCGCTGCCGGAGTCGCTCCCCGGCGGGGTGCGCGCGGTGCTGGCCGAGAACCTGATGGCCGCCATGCTCGGGCTGGAGGTGGCCTCCGGCAACGACGCGCTGGCCTCCCACTCGGCCATCCGCAAGGCGGCCAAACTGATGCTGCAGTTCATCCCCGGCGCGGACCTGATCTTCTCCGGCTACAGTGCCATCCCCAAACGCGACAACCTCTTCGGCGGCGGTAACTTCGACGCCGAGGACTTCGACGACTACAGCGTGCTGCAGCGCGACATGCAGGTGGACGGCGGCACGCGCCCCGTCACCGAGGAGCAGGCGCTGGCGGTGCGCCGCGAGGCGGCCCGCGCCATCCAGGCGGTGTACGCCGGGCTGGGCCTCCCGCCGATCAGCGACGCCGAGGTGGAGGCGGCCGTGGTGGCCCACGCCAGCGAGGACATGCCTGCGCGCGATGTGGTGGCCGACCTCGCGGCGGCCGACGCGTTCCTGGCCGGCGAGCAGGGGGTGCTGGCAGTGGTGGCGGCCCTGGCGCGGCGCGGCTTCACCCGCACGGCCAGCAACATCCTGGAGATGGGCCGCCAACGGGTGGCCGGCGACTACTTGCAGCCCTCGGCGATCTTCGACCGCGCCTTCCATGTGCAGAGCGCCATCAACGACCCGAACGACTACCGCGGCCCGGGCACCGGCTACCGGCTGGAGGGCGAGCGCTGGCGCGAGGTGCAGCAGATCCGCCAGGCGCGCGCCCCGCACGACTTCATCGCCGACCAACTCGGCCCGCCCTCACAAAAGCTGGCCGAGCTGGGCCCGGCGCGCCCCGGCACGCAGCCGGAGGTGATCGTCGCAGTGGGGCCGGCCTTCGGGCGGGTGCTGACGCGCACGATCGGCGGGCTGGAGCACGAGGAGGTGCTGGCCGCCATCCTCACCGGCGTGGCCGAGGAGGGGCTGGTGGGACGCGTCGTGCGGGTCTACCACAGCTCGGACTGCGCCGAGATCGGGCTGGTCGGCGCGCACCTGAGCGGCTCGGGGATCGCCGTCGGGCTGCAGTCGCGCGGCACGGCCATCATCCACAAGCGCGGCCTGGCGCGCCTGAGCAATCTGGAGCTCTTCCCGCAGTCGCCCAGCCTGACGCTCGAGGCCTACCGGGCCATCGGGCGCAACGCGGCGCGCTACGCCAGGGGCCTGGCCACCGCGCCCGTGCCGGTACAGGTGGACAACTGGGCCAGGCTGCGCCTGATCGTCAAGACGGCGCTGCTGCACCGCCG
>DATMBA010000016.1:0-5776 GCA_035559635.1 Roseiflexaceae bacterium | reverse complement strand
CCGCCGCGCCGCCCACGCCCCCCCGCCCCCACCCGCGCGGCGCCGACCACTCCCGGCGGCGCTCGCTCACCGGCCTGGGGATCGTCATCGCGCTGTTCGCGGCCGTGGCCTGCGGCGCGTACTACCTCTCCAGCACCGCCGCCGGCCAGGCGCTCGAAGGTGGGCCGTCGATCGCGCTGCCGGACTGGCTCACCGGCGTGGTGGGCGGCCAGGGCCAGGTGCTGGTGGTGACGATCGGCGACATCGAGGGACTGAACCTGCGCGACGCGCCCGGCCTGGGGTCACAGGTGATCGGCCTGCTGCCGAACGGCGCGCGGGTGCGGCAGATCGGCGGGCCGCGCACGGTGGACGACGTGCCCTGGCTGCAGGTGCGCGCCGAGATCGACGGGCAGGTGGTGGAGGGGTGGGTGTCGGCACACTTCGTGCGGCCCGAGTAAAAGCCTATCCGACTACCGCGGGGAGGGTCAGGGGAGGGCTGCGCCCGCCCCTGCAACCCCACCCGCTCCGGGGTATCCGCATAGGCACGAAGTACGACGTACTGCGTGCGCACGCTCCTCAGCGCTCAGCACGCAGCAGTTAGCGGTATGGCGAACGACTTCCCACCGTCGTTGCTCGCGCGGCTCGCGGATGCCCGGCGTGTGGTGGTGCTCACCGGCGCCGGGGTCTCGGCGGAGAGCGGCGTGCCCACGTTTCGCGACGCGCAGATCGGGCTGTGGGCGCGCTACAACCCGGAGGAACTGGCGACGCCGGAGGCCTTCCGGCGCACGCCGCGGCTGGTGTGGGAATGGTACGCCTACCGCCGCAGGCTGGTGGAGGCCGTCGCGCCCAACCCGGCGCACCACGCGCTGGTGGACCTGGAGCGGCGCATGGCTGGCTTCACGCTTGTGACGCAGAACGTGGACGGGCTGCACCGCCGTGCCGGCAGCCGGAACGTGGTAGAATTGCACGGATCGCTCGCCCGCTACCGCTGTTTCGCAGACGGCGCCCCCGTGGAGCGCTGGGTCGAGGCGGACGAACCGCCGCCCCGCTGCCCGCGCTGTGGGGCGCACGTCCGTCCGGACGTAGTGTGGTTCGGCGAGGCGCTGCCAATCGAGGGGTGGGCCGCCGCTGTGGAGGCCGCGGCGAGCTGCGACGTCTTCCTCTGCGTCGGGACATCCGGCCTGGTGCAGCCGGCCGCATCGCTGCCGCTGCTGGCCCGGCGGCGCGGGGCATACGTGGCCGAGATCAACCTGCGGCCCAGCGCGCTGGACGGCACGCTCGATGCGCACCTGTACGGCCCGGCCGGCGCATTGCTGCCCGCCCTCGTCGCCGCCGCCTGCGGTGAGCGCCCACACTGATCGCGCGCCCTCGCATAAAAGGGAAGCGCGAGGGGTTGCCCGTCGCAAAAGCCACGTTTTCATCCGGTGTGGTGCGGCCAGCGCAGCGAAGGTTGTCTTCGTGTTCAGGCTCCCAGGAGAACGCCGATGTCCCTCAACCTACCCGAGGATGTGCTCCGCCGCCTGAGATCCGCGCGCCGAGTTGTGGTGCTCACCGGCGGCGGGATGGCCGCGGAGAGCGGCGTCCCCTCCTTCCGCGACTCGCACGTCGGCGTGTGGGCGCAGTACGATGTCTCCGAGTTGGCCACGCCGCAGGCATTCCTGCGCAACCCGCGCCTGGTGTGGGAGTGGTACGCCTACCGCCGCCACGGCGCGGATAAGGCCCAGCCCAGCCCGGCGCACTACGCGCTGGTGGACCTGGAGCAGTACTACCCGACCTTCACGCTCGTCACGCAGACGATCGACAGCCTGCACTGGCGCGCCGGCTCGCGCGATCTGGTGGAGCTGAACGGGAGCCTGCGGCGCAGCCGCTGCTACGAGGCGGGCCACACCGTGCTGAGCTGGGACGAGGACGGCGAGATCCCGCCGCGCTGCCCGCACTGTGGCAGCCCGCTGCGGCCAGACGTGGTGCTCTTCGGCGAGGGGCTGCCGCACGCTGAGCTGCGCAAGGCCCAACACGCGGTGGAACAGTGTGACCTCTTCATGGCGGTGGGCACGGTGGGGGCGATCGAGCCGGTGGCCTCGTTCCCCTTCGTGGCCAAGCGCGTCGGTGCATACGTTATGTCAATTGCACCGGACGAGTCGATCTACTCGCTGATGGCCGACTACGTCATCCCTGCCACGCCGGGCGAGGTGCTGCCCGAGCTTACACCGCTGGTGGTGGGCGAGCTGGGCGAGCTGCGCGCCGACGCGATTTGAGCGGAGGTTATGATGCAGCTACGGGGCGCCAGGGTCATCATCCGCCCGTGGCAGCGCAGCGACGATGAGCTGGCCAACGAATGGCCACCGTACAACGACCCACTCGACCCGCTCTGGAACCTGCCGCGCCAGACCTCGATCGGCGCGACGTGGAGCAGCTTCTTCGACGTGGACGGGCAGCGGCGCAGTTGGGCGGTGGAGGACTACCAGGGCCACCTCATGGGCCGCATCTCGCTGCGCGACATCGACGCCCACAAGCGGCAGGCCCGGCTGGGCATCACCTTCGGCGCGCCCTACGTGGGGCAGGGCTTCGGCACCGAGGCGCTGGCGCTGTTCCTGGACGCCTACTTCACCGAGCTTGGCTTCGACGAGATGGTGCTGGATGTGGCCGCGCCGAATGTGCGCGCGGTGCGCTCCTACCAGCGCCTCGGCTTCCACTACGTCGAGAGCGACTGGCGCGAGGCCGGCTACTCCTTCGACCGGCGCGTGCTGGACATGCCGCGCTACCAGCACCTCCTGCGCTACTTCCGCCGCACCCCACGCGGCGTGGCCGTAGAGTTCTACGAGATGCGCCTCACCCGTGAGGAGTGGTTCCAGCACCGCCGCACCCTCGCCCAACGCACCGCCTCGCGCTAATAGTACCCCGATAGGACCATCAGGCGACTTGCGCCGCGCGCATCCGGCCCTATGATCAGGACGGCGCCCACGCACGCCGCCCCGTGCCGCCCTTCACCGCGCAGAACAGCTATGTCCCTCATCGCAGGCAACCTCGGCATCGTCCAGCGCACCCTGGACGGCAGCAGCATCCGCTGGGGCGTGTGCGCTGGCGCCGCCGCCCACCTGTACGGTATCCGCCGCCCCATCCAGGACGTGGACATCCTCGTGGCGAGCGGCACGCTCCCTGAGGTGGTGCGGCTGCTGCAGCAGCAGAACAAGGTGGTGCAGTTCGACGGGCAGCGTATCCTGTGGCGCGGCATCAAGGTGTTCGACGACCTGAGCATCCGCAAGGGCGTCGCGCTCCACCCGTTCGTCTTCGACGACGCCATGGGCGAGCGGCTGCGCCGGCTTTCGCTGCTAGGCGCGCTGGTGCCGGTGCTGCCGCCCGAGGACATCGTGCTACACAAGCTGCTGCTCGCCCGCGGCAGTGAGCAGGGCAAGCACGACCACGCCGACGCCGCCGGGATCGTCCGCCGCCAGCAGCTGGACGTGGCGTACCTGCGCCAGCGCATGGAGGCCATGCGCGCCAACGGCGCCATCAGCGCGGCGCTCGCCGAGTTGGGTGTGGCGCTGTAGATAGCCACCAACCGACGATCGCGCGGCGCCCGTCTCTCCAGGAGACGGGCGCCGTCGTTTGGCAGGTCGTACGCCGCCGGCGCCCTGCCGCGCAGGGCGGCCCTTCACCCCCGGCCCCATCCCGTGCGCGGGAGCGGGGAGAGCGACCCAACCGCCCGTCCATGCCCCAGACCCACCCTCTCAGATGAAGGGACAGGCAGGTCCCGCCCTCTGAAAACCCCCAGAGCACTTACGCCGAGGGAGGGCCAGGGAGGGCACCCCTTCCCTGAAAATCTTCCTTCCCATCGACGCAGGGGAGGGCCAGGGAGGGCTGCGCCCTCGCCCGACCCCTCCCCGAGGTACTCCGATAGGCTCTTAGCCACGGGCCAGGTACAGCGTGACGATCAGGGCGGCGAGCATGATGCGGTAGACCGCGAACACGCCGAAGCCCACCTGGCGGATGTAGCCGAGCAGGAAGTGGATGGAGAGCGCCCCGACCACGCCCGAGACCACCACGCCTACCACGAAGGCCGGCAGTTCGGCCGCGCGGACCAGCAGCAGGTCATCCAGCTTGCCCAGGAAGGCGGCCGCGGTGATCGGCGTGCTCAGCAGGAAGGAGAAGCGCGCCGCCGCGGCCCGGTCCAGCGCCAGAAAGCGACCCATCGTCATTGTCGCCCCCGAGCGCGAGACGCCGGGGATGAGCGCGCAGGCCTGGGCCAGGCCGATCAGCAGCGCGTCGCGCCAGGTCAACTCGTCGAGCACCTTGCGCTGCGGGGCGCGCCGGTCCGCCACATAGAGCAGCACGCCCATCACGGTGAGCGTGGCGGCGATCACGAGGTACTGGCTGCGTAGCACACTCTCGACGGTCTCCTCCAGCAGCAAGCCGAGCAGCGCCGCCGGAACGGTGCCGATGGCGATGCCGATCAGCAGGCGCGTCCGCGGGGTGGGCGGGACGGAGCGCGGGCCGAGCGTCCAGCGCGCTGCGCCCGGCAGCGCGCGCAACAGGCCGAGCAGGTCGCGCCAGAAGTAGCCCACCACGGCCACGAGCGTGCCGAGGTGCAGCGCCACGTCGAAGGTCAGCCCGTGGTCGGCCCAGCCGAACAGCCACGGCACGAGGATCAGGTGGGCCGAGGAGGAGATCGGCAGGAACTCGCCCAGACCCTGGACGACGCCCAGCACGACCGGCTGGACGAAGCCGGCGGCGGCGAGCGCGAGGCAGCCGAGCAGCGTCAGGGCAGCGAGGACGGCGACGGTCGGGCGGGCGACGCTGCCGGCGGCGCGTGCCGGGCTACCGGGTCGGGTGTCGTGCATGATATGTGTGCTCCAGGTGGGCGGCAGAAGCGAGCAGGACAGGCGCACATTATACCCGAACAGCGCGCGCGAATGCGCACGGGGGTGTGGGGGAGGCTCTGTCTCCCCCACAACTCCCATTGGGGGATGTGGAAGACGACCCGATCGCTACGCCATCAGCCAGCGCAGCGCCCGCTGCCACCACGGCTCGGCGACGACGGTCACCGGGATGGCGAGCGGGATGTCCAGGTCGCCGGCGCGCAGCACGACGCGGGCGGTGTGGTCGCCGGGGGGCAGCGCGGGGGGCGGCGCGAGCGTGATCGCCAGATCGTGCCTGCCGCCGGGAGGCACCACGGCCGGACCACCCTCGCAGCGCGCCCACGCGCTGCCGGGCACCCGGTGCAGGACGCACGGGGCGTCGCCGTGGTTCTCCAGCGCCAGCACAAGGTGGCCGCGCGCGCCTGCGGCGAGGGTGAGCTTCGGCGGCGCGCCGTGGAGCGCGAGCAGCGGGTAGCGCTCCGGGCTGAGGGGGTGCAGCAGCGCGCCCACGAGCAGGCGCAGCGCGAGCGCGTCGCCGGCCTGCACGGCGGCGTCGAGCCTGGCCGCGAGGTTCTCAGCCGCGGCCGCACCGGGACCGAAGGATGCCGGAGACCCGCCCGGACCCGCCGGCGCCCCCGCCCGGACCTGCCGGCGCGCGCCTGCCGTCCGCTGAGCGCGCAGCCAGCGCTGAAGCGCGCCCTTGCGGGCCAGGCCCTCCAGCGCCGCCACGATCTCCGGCTGCGCCAGGTCCAGCTCG
The DNA here is from genome assembly GCA_035559635.1 of Roseiflexaceae bacterium. Classification (GTDB taxonomy): domain Bacteria; phylum Chloroflexota; class Chloroflexia; order Chloroflexales; family Roseiflexaceae; genus CALJIC01. Next base: position 184 of record DATMBA010000016.1, on the reverse strand, counting down.
GCGAGCGTCGCCACTACCCGGTGGCCGACGGGCAGGCCCGGTCGGGCGGTGGCCTCCCAGGGGATCGCGGTGGTGAACTGGCCGCTGCGCAGCACCAGCTCGCCGCGCAGCGGGCCTGTTCTGCCGGCGGCCACCAACTCTAACTCGGCGCGTCCGCCGGGCGGCAGGACCCCCGAGGCCCGCC
>DATMBA010000015.1:0-2800 GCA_035559635.1 Roseiflexaceae bacterium | reverse complement strand
TGGGGCGGGCATGGGGTGGGGCATGGGGTGGGGCTGGCATGGGGTAGGGCCGCATCGCACAATGGCGCGCACACCCACAGCGCCATCGGTGCGGCGTCCGTACGTCTATGGTAGACTACCGCCGGAGCCGCGCGGGTGGGTGGCGGGGGCGAAGCGCTATCCCGACCTGCCCCTTGGGCCAGGGGATCTGGCGGACACACCAGAGGCGATGACAATGATCCACATCCACACACTGCTGATAGGCCAGCCGCAGACGATGACGGACGAGCGCGGGACGTGGCGCTCGGCGATCTGCCGCACCGCCGTGAGCGGGCCGGTGGCGCTGGGGGAGCGCGGCCTGGCGGGGGACCAAGTGGCGGACACGAAGAACCACGGCACGCCGAACCAGGCGGTGTGCTGCCACCCGCTGGCGCACTACGCCCACTGGAACGAGGTGTACGGCCTGGGACCAGCCGAGGCGCTCGGCCCCGGCGCGGTGGGCGAGAACTGGACGCTGGCGGGGGCCACCGAGGTGGATGTGTGCGTCGGGGATATCTTCGCGGTGGGCAGCGCGCGGGTGCAGGTGACGGCGCCGCGTTACCCGTGCAGCAAGCAGGAGCGCAAGGTGCGGCTGCCGGGATTCCTGCAGCGGACGATGGCGGCCATGCGCACCGGCTGGTACGTGCGGGTGCTGAGGCCTGGCGCGGTGCAGGCGGGGGACGCGCTGGCGCTCGAGGCCCGGCCGAACCCAGGTGTGAGCATCCAGCGCGTCAACGAGAACATGTTCCAGGAGTTCGACGAGCACGAGGCGCGCGCACTACTGGCCGTGCCGGAGTTGGCCGCAGGCTGGAAGCGCATCATTGAGATGAAGCTGGCGAAGGAGCTGTGACGGACGGCCGCCGCCTGACGCGCAGCGCCCCCTCCAGCGTGTAGATCGCCAGCGCGATCCAGATCAGCACGAAGCCGGCGAGCCGCTGCGGGCTGAGCGGCTCACCGTACAGCAGCACCCCGATCGCGAACTGGAGCGTCGGCGCCATGTACTGGATGATGCCGAGCGTGGTGAGCTGGATGCGGCGGGCGCCGACGGCGAAGAGCAGCAGCGGCGCGGCCGTCACGCCCCCGGCGCCGACAAGCAGCAGCGCCGTGAGCGGGTCGGCGAAGGTGAAGGTCGCGGCCCCCATCGCCTCGCGGTAGCCGAGGTAGGCCAGCGCTGGAGGGACAAGCAGCAGCGTCTCCAGCGTGAAGCCCTCCAGCGCGCCGAGCGCCGCCGTCTTGCGCAGCAGGCCGTACAGCCCAAAGGAGAGGGCGAGCGCGACGGCGATGGCGGGGAACGAGCCGTACAGCACAGTGAGGTACAGCACCCCGGCGAGCGCGACGGCGACGGCGAGGCCCTGGCCGGGGCGCAGGCGCTCTTTGAGAAACAGCACGCCGAGCAGCACGTTGACGAGCGGGTTGATGAAGTAGCCCAGACTGGTCTCCACGATGTTGCCGGCGTTGACAGCCCAGATGTAGACGAACCAGTTGACGGAGAGCAGCAGCGCGCTGGCGGCGAACGCGAGCAGCGTGCGCCCGCTGCGGAGCGCCTGGCCGAGCCATGCCCAGTGGCGGCGGGCCGCCAGCAGTCCCAGGGCGATCAGCAGCGCCCACACGATGCGATGGGCGAGGATCTCGAAGACGGAGGCGTGGTGCAGCGCCTTCCAGTAGATCGGGAGCAGGCCCCAGGCGATGTAGGCCCCGGCGGCGTAGAAGATACCCTTGTTCATCGAGCGGTCCTTCGTGCGGTCGAGCGGTCGAGCGGCGGCTGCGGCGGGCAGCGCCCTCGCCTCCCACCGTACGCTGCGAGAGTATACCATCTCGTGCCGGGCAGCGCTGAGGAGCACCGATGAGAGCGAGTGTGACGAACCGTCGTGCGGGCGCACCACCACGCCCGGCCCGTGAACGAGCGGGATCTCTGTCGCGCAGGCCGCCGGCGCGGCCTGTACCCCAGCCCGCGCCGGCGGGCTTGGCAGGGGAGAGCTCGCGGGTTGATCCGCCGGGCGTGGTCAGCGCGCAGGAACGCTCGTCACACCCGATGAGAGCACCGCTGATCATCCGTATCGCGTTGGCGCTGCTGGTGGCGCTGGCGGCGTCCCCGGCCAGCGCGCAGGATGCGCCTGGGGCAGCCTCTGTGTTCCCGCAGGCCGGGCCGGCAGGGACGCGCTTCAGCTTTATCGCCTCCGGGTACCGCCCGCGCGAGCGCGTGGCGGTCTGGCTGAACACGCCGGACGGCCGCGCCCTGCCGGTGGAGGTCGAGTCGCTTAGACCCGCCACGCGCGAGGGGCGCGCCAACTGGATCTGGCAGTCGCCGGGGGATGCGCAGGAGGGGACGTACCAGATGGTGGCCCACGGCGTGAGCAGCGGCGTGGAGCATGTGCTGACCTTCCGGATCGGTGCAGTCTCGGCGCCGGAGGCGAGCGAGCGAGCGAACGTGCACCCTGGGGTGGGCCGGCCCGGTGGGCTGTTCCTGTTCTTCGCCACCGGCTACCATGGGGGCGAGGGGCTCGCCTTCTGGGTGAACCGACCGGACGGCGCGGCGGTGGCCGTGGTGCCGGAGCGGCTCGCGCAGCACCGCGGCCGGGTGGATTTCAGTTGGCTGGCGCCGCAGGATGCGCCGCGCGGACGTTGGGAGATGGTGGTAGCGGGCCGGGAGAGCGGGGTCCAGAACGTGATCCCGTTCGTGATTCAGTAGCAAAGCGATAGGTGATAGGTGACGGGGGCGGGCTCGGCATCCCTTAGAACCAATACTTTCAAATAAGCGGGCGCTGCCCGCAGCGGGGGGTGT
>DATMBA010000014.1:0-12484 GCA_035559635.1 Roseiflexaceae bacterium | reverse complement strand
GCAGCTCACCCAGCCTGATGTTGGCATCGACGACCAACCCGAGCGTCTGCGGCGGCTGCGGGACGGGCAACGACTCGTCGATCAGCATGCCGAGCGCCGGCGTGCTCTGCTTTGGTCCCATCAGGCTGGTCACGTGCGGCTCGTCGGAGATGAACAACTCCAGCGGGAAGTTCGAGAGCATGCCGCCGTCGACGATGACGTGGCCGGTGAGGGGCCGGCCCATGTACGACCCCCACTCCTGCCGCCAGATCACCTCCTCCCACACGAGTGGGATGCTCATAGACATGCGCACAGCCCAGACCAGCGGGCAATCCGGCGCGGTGTTGTGGTTGAGCACCAGCAGGCGCCCGCCCGTCGTGTCGGAGGCGACGAGTGACAGCTCGACGCGAGTGGCGTCGAAGAACTGCGCCAGGGTCATCGGGCTGAACGCGCGCGCCCCACCCTTCCAGGTCCCTTGGTCGAGCTTGGCAGTCAGCCAGGTGACGAAGCGGTCGGCCACGTACCAGCCCCCGCGCTCGACGAAGGCGAACAGGTGGCGCCCGGTGCGATCTCCGGCCAGCAACTCGGCGATCTGGTCGTCCAGCCACTCCTCGGCGAAGTCGGGGACGAGCTTCAGGTTGATGTTGCGCAGTAGCCTGCGGATGGCGCTGGCGCGGATCTCCTCGCGCGGGAAGGGCTGCGGTTCGCCGAGAAAACCGGCGAAGACCGGCCGGCCCTCCTCGCGCTCATTGAGTGCAGCAAGCATCTCAGCGGGGGTATAGCCGGCGGCCACCAGCGCCGCAGCGATCGCCCCGGCCGAGGTGCCGAGCAGCCGGCCATACGTGTGGCCACGCCGGACGAACTCCTCGTAGGCCCCGACGAGCGCCATGCCCTTGGCGCCGCCCCCCTCGAAGACCAGATCGTATTGCATCGCAGCGTACCTCCTGTGCTAAGACAAGGTGCGCGCGTACCTGACCGTCCGCGCGCACGCGCATGGGGTATGGGGGCCTGCGGCCACCACAGAACATCTTTTTCGGAGGGGATTCGCCCCTCCGAGCCTCCCCAAACTGGAAAGCTGGAGACCGCGCAGCGAACCCATGGCTAATCACCAGAGCATCGGTCACGTATGGTTTGGCGGGGCCTTTCACAGAGGGCACAGAGATGAGCAGCAGAGCGGGAGGGCGCAGCCCTCCCTCAACCCCACCCCATCTGGCATGTGCGTTGCCCTCTCTAGGATAAACGCGCGGCATCCCTGTTTTGGAGACGATGCCGCGCGGCCGTTATCGTGGGGCGCCTGTTGCGCCCCTACGATATGACGGCCGGGGCTGGCGCCATGCACCATCGTGCATCCTCCCGCACAGCCACCCTTGACGGGCACGCTATGATGAATGTATCCCCTGCCAGACGATGGGCTTGTGACCGCCGCTGGGGGCACGCGCTCCCTGCCCCGCCCGCGTGGCGGCGAAAGGAATGACCGATGACCACTTCCTGGACCTGGATGGTCTACCTGGCGACGAACAACAACGTCTGGGAGCACGGCGAGCAGAGCGTCGAGCGCATCCGCGCCGCGCAGCTCGGCGACGGGGTGCGTGTGGCGGTGCAGCAGACCACCCCCGCCCGCACCACCCGCAGTCTGCTGGGCGGCGGCCCCACGCAGCAGGCCGACCTCGGCCAGGTGGACTCGGGCGCGCCCGAGACGCTCGTCGACTTCATCCGCTGGGCGGCCCAGGAGCGCCCGGCCGAGCGCTACGCGCTGGTGCTCTGGAGCCACGGCAGCGGCTGGGAGCCGTCCGAGATCGAGCGCCTGGCGGAGGAGGTGCAGCCGCAGGTGCCGGTGACACGCGGTGAACTGACCGAGCGCGGCGAGGGGGACGAGGCGCGCCAGACCTTCTTCTCCTCGTCGCTGCGCACGATCCTGGCCAAAGACACCCCCGCCGAACGCGCGATCGCCTTCGACGACGGCAGTGGCCACTCGCTCGATACGATCGAGTTGGGCCGCGTCGCGGCGGAGGCACGCCAGATCCTCGGCCGGCCGCTCGACCTGCTTGGCATGAACGCCTGCCAGATGGCGAGCGCCGAGGTGGCCTACCAGTTGCGCGGCAGCGCACGCGTCTACATCGCCTCGCAGGAGGATATGCCGGCCGAGAGCTGGCCCTACGACGATCTCCTCACCCGCCTGGGCGCCGCACCCGCTCTGGATGCCGAGGCGCTCGCGCGGCTGATTGTCGCGCGCTACTGCGCCGCGTTCCGCGAGAACGAGGATCTGCGCCCCTGGTGGGGCAAGCGGGGCTTCCCGCCTGGCGTCACGCTCTCGGCGCTGAGCCTGGACGGCGCGGAGCGGCTCGCCGCTGCGGGTAAATCCCTGGCCGATGCGCTCCGGCAGGACATCGCCGGGCAGCTCGCGGCGATCTGGGCCGCCCACCGGCAGGCCAGAGCCTTCAAGTTCCGCCAGTTCGACCTGGCGACCTTCTGCAGCGCCCTCGCCGGCCACGCGCAGGCGTCGCCGCGGACGAAGGAGGCGGCCAATGATGTGCTGGCCGCGCTGAATGACCCGGCGGTGGTGCTGGCGCGCGAGCACACCGCGAGCGCCTACGACGGCACCGGCGGGGTCTCGGCCTACTTGATCTTCCCGGAGCCGGGGGTCGCGCCCTCGCCCTACTACGACGAGACGGACTTCGCGGTGGCGACTGGCTGGGGAGCCTTCCTGAAGGCGTACCACGCGGCGGTGTAGCGCGTCCCTGGTGAGGCCGGGAGGAGCGCAGCCCCTCCCCAGGGGAGCGTAGCGGGGTGTTGAACTTTGAGCACATCATCGGGCCATCGGCTCCCACCACGCCCGGCCGCTGAAGCCGCGGGCTATCCTTTGCAAAGCCCGCCTGCGCGGGCTGTCCTGCAGGCCGCACAGCCGGCCTTCGTACGGGAGAGCCCGCCGGGCCCAGAGGGCACCCCACGGGCCGGGCGTGGGAGGGCGCCAGGATACCCCAGTACATAGGCAACGTTCATCACCCCCTCACACTTCCTGCCCCCTTGGGGAGGCCTGGTGAGGCGCATCCCCTCCAGAAGAACCAACAAAGAACGAGGGTTTCTCAGGGAGGGTAGGCCCTCCCCTGAGGAACCCTTCCAGATCCATACAGGAGCCGCCCATGCAGTACGAAGACATGATCATCGAGGCCACGCAGGCGCGGGTCGAGACCAAAGACGGCAGCCGTGTCGGCAGCTTCCGCGTGCGCGTCATCGAATCGCCCGAGGGCGCGTTGAGCGACGAACAGGCCGTGACCGTCAGCTACGACCACAAGGCGCTCGAGGTCGAGATCGGCAAGCTTGACCGCCGCAGCCTGGACCGCGCGCACCTGATCCAGCTCGGCCGCACGCTCGGCGCGCTGCTCCTCCCCGATCAGCCGCAGCCCCGCAGCATCTACGACCTGTTCGTCGGCAGCCTCAACCGGATCGGCCGGGACGCCGGGCTGCGCCTGCGCCTCCAGCTCCCGCCGGTGCTCGCCGACCTGCCCTGGGAGTATCTCTACGTCGACCGCACCGGCGACGGCGACAGTATGGACGGCTTCCTCGCGCTCGACCCGCGCGTCGCCATCGTCCGGCAGGAGATCATGCCCACGCCCCTCCCCCCGCTCGCCGTCTCCGGCCCGATCACGGTCGTGGCCGCGCTGGCCTCGCACGAGGACTTCGACGCGCTCGACCTGGAGAAGGAGCGGGCTGACCTGGAGCAGACCTTCGCCGGCCAGGGCGGCGTGAGCGTCGCCTACATCCCGAACGCGACCCTCGACGCTGTGCTGGGGCGCCTGGCCGACGCGCACATCTTTCACTTCGCCGGCCACGGCGCCTACACCCGCACGCCCGGCGACACGCCGGGGAGCTACACCGGCCAGGGCGCGCTCGCCTTCGCCGACCAACTCGTGGACGCCGAGCAACTCGCCGCCAACCTGAGCGCCGGCAAGCTGCGGCTGGCCGTGCTGGGGGCATGCGACAGCGGCCGGCGCGACAAGTTCAGCATCTGGAGCGGCGTCGCGCCCGCGCTGGTGCGCTCGGCGAAGACCCAGCTGCCCGCGGTGGTCGCCAACCAGTTCAAGATCCTGGATGTGTGCGCGATCGCATTCGGCAAGCACCTCTACCAGGCGCTCGTCGCCGGCCAGAGCATCGAGTACGCCGTCACGGTGGGGCGCATCGCCGCCTACAACGCGGACAAGGAGAGCCCAAACGCGCGCGACTGGGGGGTGCCGGTGCTGTACATGCGCGCCCGCGACGGCATCCTCTTCACGGCGCCGGCGGATGAGGCGGTGCGCGCGCAGGCGGCCGAGGCGGCGCGGCAGGTGTTCGCGGTGCGCGCGCAGGAGGTAGCGGCCGGCGGCTATGTGAGCGGCCTGCAGGCCGGGACGGTGCGCAACAGCAACTTGGCGGTCGTCGTGGAGACCGGGGACGTGTCCGGCGACGTGGTCGGCGCGGTGGTGAAGAAGCTACAGGGCGGCGACACTCGGGTGGACGTGACCGCCGGCGACGTGAAGGAGGGCGGGCGGGTGATCGGCGCCCAGATCGACGAGATCGGTGGCTAGGGCGTATCTGCAAAGCGGGAGGTTTGGCGGGGCTGCGCCCCCAAGCCCCCCCGCAAACGCAGGGTGCAGATACGCCCTGGAGCGCATCCCTGCCCACCCTTCGCACAGCGGCGGGTGGGTGGGGGTGTGTGAGGAAAGCAACTCCTCACGCGCCCCATTCAAACAGCCTCATAGAAAGCAACGCGATGAGATGCTCACAGTGTGGCAACGACGCTCCGGCGAATGCGCGCTTCTGCCCGGCGTGCGGCGCCGCGCTCACCGCCATGCCGGAGCCCTCTATCCTGGACAAGATCATCGACTTCCGCGGGTTCATCGAGCGCATCACCGCAGGGTTCGTCGGCCGCCAGTGGCTGCGCGACGCCGTGAACGCCTTTCTCCAGGCGCCCGGCCCGCGCTCCCTGCTGCTGCTGGGCGAGCCTGGCAGCGGCAAGACCACCTTCATGGCCGACCTGGTGCGCCGGCGCGGCTACGTCCACCACTTCATCGGCAAGGGGAGCCGGCTCGACCTCGCCGACGCTCAGGAGTGGCGCAACCCCATCCGCTTCGCCGAGTCGCTCGGCTATCAACTCCTGCGTGACTACGGCGGCTGGATCATGCGCTGGGAGGACTGGGGCATCCAGGTGACGCAGGAGGTGCGCGAGCTCCAGGGACTGCTCGTGGGCGCCACGGTCAACAGGCTCACCGCCGCGCACCGGCCGGCCGACCGGCCGCTGCTCACCGTCGCGCAGGAGGCGGCCCGGTTCGGCCCGGGCGCCCGCATGATCGGCGTCTTCGTCAGGGAGTGGCGGACCGACATCGAGCAGGTGGTCCAGCAGTTGCTGATCACGCCGCTCCGCGCTATCGCCGAGCGCTGGCCGGAGCAGCAGGTCGTGCTGGTGATCGACGGCCTCGACGAGGCCGCCGAGTACTCCACGCCGGCCAACTCGATCGTCCGCTTTCTGCCCGACGGCACCCTGCCCGGCAACATCCGCCTGCTGCTCGCATCCCGGCCCGGCCCGCATCTCACCCGTGACGTGCTGCAGCAGGCGCAGGCGTTCTGGCTGAGCGAGGACGAGCATGGCCAGCGTGACCCACACACCACCGACGATGCCCGCGACTATGTGCGCGGTCTCGCCAAGGAGCCACCGGTCCGGGAGCTCCTCGCCGGGGCGGCGCCGCCGCTTGACCCCGAGGAGTTTGTTGGCAAGGTCGCGGGGGCCAGCAGGGCCAACTTCCTCTACCTCCATCACTACGCGCAGGGTCTCCGTGCCGGGGACAGGCGCCTGCTCAACCTCGACGAACTGCCCGTGGGGCTGTACGGCATCTACGCCTACTTCCTCGACCGTATCAAAGCGCCGCTGGGGGGTGCGATCGGGCTGTGGAACGACGCCTGCAAGCCGGTGCTCGGGACACTGGCCGTGGCGCGGAGTGCGCTGCGCCGCGCGCAGATCGCCGCGTTCTCGGGTGTAGGGAAGGAAACCGTCGCGACCATCCTCCAGACGATCGAGCAGTTTCTGGATATCGCCGGCCCGCCGGGCGCGAGGCAGTACATGCTCTATCACCCGTCGTTCGGCCAGTACCTGCTCTCCGAGGCCAACGAGGATTATATCGATGGCCGCGCCGCCCACGCGAGAATCGTCGAGTTCTACCGTACACACTGCGGAGCACGCTGGACAGCGTGCGACGAGTACGGACTGCGGCATCTGCCCGAGCACATGCTCGGGGCGAACAGTTGGGACGAGTTGGTCGAACTGCTGACCAGCTTCGATTTCCTGGAGGCCAAAGCCGGCCAGTTGGGCGCCGACACCGTGCTGGCCGACCTGCGGCGCGCCACTGGCCTTCTGCCGGCTGTCGTCACGCGCAGGTTATACATACAGAGCCTCGAACAGGCGCTGGACCGCGAAGCTCATACCCTGCGGGCGTGGGACCGGGCGCAGCAGCCAGCCCTCTTCGCCCAGCAACTGCACTACCGGCTGATGATCCTGGGCGCTACCCAGCTGGCCGCGGCCGCCGCACAGCGACTGCACGAGCTGCGCGCGCCCTTCGCCCAGCTCCTGTGGCAGATCCCCCGCGATCCCCATAGCCTGCAGCGCACGCTGGTCGGTCATACGAGCCGCGTATCTGCGGTGCAGGTGGCGCCCAACGGGCAGCGGGCGGTATCGGCGTCTCGGGACGACTCGGTGCGGATATGGGACCTCGCGACTGGAGCTGAGTTGCAGCAATTCGACGCCCACGGAATAGGCGTGCACGCCGTCGTGTTTCTGCCAGATAGCCGGCGCGTTGCCGCCGGCTGCAAGGACCACACGCTCCGGATCTGGGATGTGCAGACGGGCCAGGAGCTGCGGGTGGGCCGCGGTCACCAGGGGCCGGTGACCGCGGTGGCAGTCACACGCGGCGGCGAGCGTATCATCTCGGGATCGGAGGACGGGACGGTTCGGGTGTGGGATGCCGAGACCGCCCAGGAGCTCCTCGTGTTCCACGCCGATGATTATGTCAATCCCTGGACCGGCAAGCAGGTGGGCGTAACCCAGATATTCGTGTCCAGCGACGGCCGCAAGGCGGTCACGGTGGGGTTTGAGGCGCTCAAGCTGTGGGATCTGAGCACGGGGCAGCTGTTGCAGGCGCTGCAGACCGATAACATTCAAACGGTCGCGGTCGATGCCGAATGCCGGCTGGCGCTCACCGGCTCATTCGATGTCGAGCGCCCCCTCCAATTCTGGGATCTGGAGCGAGGAAAGCAGCTGGCGGCGATCCACCCGCACTGGCCACGGGGGCCGCGCGTGGACTATGTGGCCATCACCGCCGACGGGGAGTACGGTTTTTCCGCCTCGGAGTGGGACAATCGCATCTTCGTCTACGGCCCCTCCGATCTGTCTGACATCTCGTTCTTCGAGTGGTCCTGGGATCACGACATGTGGCGCCACCTGCGCGCTCGCAGCGGTGTGAACGCCATGTGCCTGACCGCGCACGATCGGCGCCTGATCTCGCTTTCCGGGGGCGTCTTGCAGGTGTGGGACATCGAAAGCAACCGGGAGGTGAAGGCAATCGGCGGGTTCTCGATCCAGCAGGGGAGCCTCCTGGCAAGCGACCCTGGCGGGAGATATGCCATCACCGGCGAGGAGAGCTACGAAGGGGGCGCCTTGCGCGTCTGGGACGTAGAGGCTGCCATCGGCATGGCCGAGGCGCAGGGCCACGAGGGGGGCGTCCTATCGACTGCGATCGCGCCGGATGGCCGGCGCGCCGTATCGGCATCGGCCGACAACACGGCGATGATCTGGGACATAGCAACCGGGCGGCTGCTGCACACCCTTCGCGGCCATCAGGCCGCAATCCACGCGGCCCTCTTTACCGACGGCGGTCGAACGCTGATCACAGGCTCGAAAGACAGCACACTGAAGATATGGGACGTCGAGACAGGCGCGATCAGAACGACGTTGGTGGGCCACGGCAAGAATATCGCGCTTCGCGGGCAGAGAGAGGCCGAATATAAGAGCCTGACCTCCCTGGGTCGCGCGTTCGAATTTGGTGAGATCACCGACATGAAGCTGATGCCCGAGGGGCGCCGCGTTATCTCGGCGTCGGGCGACGGCACCATACGGGTCTGGGACGTCGACACCGGTCTCGAGATACACACCCTCCAAGGCCACGAAGATCACGTGTACAGCGTCGCGATCACACCTGACGGGTCCCGAATCGTGTCATGTTCGCTGGATGGTACGATCAAGGTATGGGATGCCGCCACCGGAGCAGAGGTGTCCTCTATCACTGAGCCACGAGCCGAGGGTGACGGTGTAAGCACTCTGCTCGCGGTGAGCCCGGACGGACGGTTCTGTTGCTCTGCCTCGATGGGCAGAGCCTCCATCAACATCTGGGATATCACGAGCGGCCAACTCGTGCGCATCCTGCGGCGCGACGAGTGGCCACACGGATACGCGCAGCTCTCCTGGGGCGCAGATGGGGAGACCATCCTGGCGGGCGGTGGGCGTCTGGACATCTGGGATGTCAACGCCGGCCAGAAGCTTCATACCCTCGGCAGCTTTCTTCGAAGCAACCGATCCTACAGCATGACCGCGCTCGCTATCAGCATGGACGGGCGCTGGTGTGTGTCGTCCTGGGGACGTGTGCCCTTCCTGGAGATATGGGATCTACACAACGCCCGGCTCCTCTCGACCGTACATATCGGGCAATACCTGACATCGCTCAGCATCGGCCCGGACCAGCGCACGTTCGTCGCTGGAGATGTATCCGGCGGCGTATACTGCTTCCGGCTGTTCTCTCCCTAGGCCCAATACCTTTCAAATACGGGAGATGTGGAGGTCTTCGCCCTCCCCCCCCCCCACCGGGAAGGGGTTCGCGGGGGCCTGCGGCCCCCGCACCCCCACGTTGCGGGCAGCGCCCGCTTATTTGAAAAGTATTGTCCCTAGCCCTCCTCTCTGTGACCTGTGGTACAATAGATGCCGCTCTGCACATGGCCTGCAACCTGACGGTCCGGGGAGGCTCGGAGCGGCTTCGCCCTTTCGAAAAGCGTTTTTGTGGAGGCCAGAGGCCCCGCTCCCCCCATGCGCGTGCCCTTCGGGAACGCCTGCGGCGTGCGCACGAACCTTGTCTGAGAGAACACCGATGCCCATCCGCATCCTCCTCGCCGACGACCACAGCGTCGTGCGCCAGGGTCTCCGCATGTTCCTCGCCCTCGACCCGGAGCTCGAGGTCATCGGCGAGGCCGCCGATGGGGCCGAGGCGCTCAGGGCCGCCCGCGAACTGAAGCCCGACGTGGTCCTCATGGACCTGCTCATGCCGGTGATGGACGGCATCACCGCCATCGGCGCCATCCGCCGCGAGCTGCCGGATGTCGAGGTGATCGCGCTCACCAGCGTGCTCGAAGACGCCTCGGTCATCGGGGCGGTGCGCGCCGGCGCGATCGGCTACCTGCTCAAGGACACCCGTGCGGACGAGCTGTGCCGCGCGATCAAGGCCGCCGCGCAGGGCCAGGTCCAGCTCTCACCGCAGGCCGCTGCCCGCCTCATGCGGGAGGTGCGCGCCCCCGAAAGCCCCGAGCCGCTCACCGAGCGCGAGACCGAGGTGCTGCGCCTCGTGGCGCAGGGCCGCGCCAACAAAGAGATCGCGTCCATCCTGACGATCGGCGAGAAGACGGTCAAGACCCATGTCAGCAACATCCTGGCGAAGCTCGGCGTCCAGAGCCGCACCCAGGCCGCGCTCTACGCCGTGCGCGTGGGCCTCGTCTCCCCCGACCAGCTGAGTGAGCACGCCTGATGCCTCCCGTGCCAACGCCCGCCCCGCCCCTGCCGCTTGACCAACTCGGCGCGACGACCCTGGCCGCCATGATCGAGTCCGCGCTCGACGGCGTGTTGGTGGTGGACGCCGGGCGGCGCGTGCGCTACGCCAGCCACGCCGCCTGCGAGATCGCCGGCCTCCCGCGCGATTGTCTCGTCGGCGCCGACCTGCTGGCCTCCATCGCCGGGCCGGAGCGCGCCGACGCGGCCGCGCACCTGGTCGTCGGCGCCGGCGCACGCTCCGAGCGCCGCTCCACCATCATCGTCCGGCCGGACGGCGAGCGGCGCGAGGTGGAGTACGCCGTCACCGGTATCACATCCGGCGGCGAGCCGCTGGCCCTCCTCACCATGCGCGACGTCACGGAGACGCGCCGTGTGGTGCGCTGGTCCGCCGCACTGGCGCAGATCACCTCCAGCGTGGCCTACGCCGGTACGTTCGAGGGCACCTTCGGCGCGCTAGCGCGCACGCTGGTGCGCGTCACCGGCATCTCGGCCTGCCTCGTCGTCCTGATCGACGGCGCCGAGCGCGGGGTCTGGCGCGCCGCCGCCACCTGTGGCCTCCCCGAGGGCTACACCGACGCGCTCAAGGCGGTGTGGCGCGAGGGGGTGCTGCTCCCCTCGGTCGAGGCGTTCGAGCTCCGCCAGCCGGTGCTCATCCGTGATGTCCGGCGGCGGGTGCTGGAGGAGCCGCGCTGCGCCCCGCTGCACCCCTTCCTGGCCGCTGCCCCCTGGGACGTGCTTCTAGCGGTGCCGCTGGTGGTGCGCGGTCGGCCTATCGGCACACTGGTCGGCTACTATGTCCCAGAGCATACCCCCGGCGAGGAGGAGATCGCCTTCCTTAGCATCATCGCGGACCAGGCGGCTGTCGTGGTGGAGAACGCGCGGCTGTTCGTGGAGGCCCAGGGCAAGGCGGCGCTGGAGGAGCGCCAGAAGCTGGCCCGCGAGCTGCACGACTCGGTCTCGCAGGCGCTCTACGGTATCGCGCTCGGCGCCCGCACCGCGCGCGAACTGCTGGACCGCGACCCGCCGCGCGCCGCAGGGCCGCTGGACTACGTTGCGTCTCTGGCCGAGGCGGGACTGGCGGAGATGCGGGCGCTGATCTTCGAGCTGCGCCCGGAGTCGCTCGCCTCTGAGGGCCTTGTCGCCGCGCTCTCCAAGCAGTCCGCCTCGCTCCACGCGCGCCACGGCATCACCGTGCGCACGGGGCTGTGCGAGGAGCCAGACGTGCCTCTACACATCAAGGAGGCGCTCTACCGTATCGCCCAGGAGGCGCTCCACAACATCGTCCGCCACGCGCGCGCCTCCGAGGTGACACTGACGCTCAGGACTGAGGGCCCAGGACTGGGGGCTGAGACCACGGCTGATGCTCCTCAGGCCCAGTCCTCCGTCCTCCGTCCTCCGTCTTTGCTCCTCGTTGTGCAGGATAACGGCATCGGCTTCGATCCCGGCGGCGCCTTCCCAGGCCACCTCGGCCTGCGCTCTATGCGCGAGCGCGCTCTCGGCCTCGGCGGCACGCTGGAGATCGAGAGCGCACCTGGCGCCGGCACGCGCATCACCGCGCGCATCCCACGGTAGCATCCCTCTTTCGTGCGCTGCGCGCACACGGCGATTGGAAGCGGATGGGTTGCAGGGAGGGCTACGCCCTCCCCGGCCCTCCCACTACCACGTTACCCCGAACCCGGCTGAACCACGTTCGAACGCGGTGAAGCTACGCCCTCCCCGGCCCTCCCACTACCACGTTACCGGACAGACTCCCCACCCGCCCTCCCATCTAGTACTTCACCCTCCACGCGCTTCTAGCATCCCATCGAGGGACCGCCGGGCGATTCCATGCGCTGGCCGGCAGCCCTATACTCCCCATCACGGGCACGCGCAGTACGCGCTCTGCCGCCCCTCCACGGTATTCGCCCATCGCCAGGAGTAGACCATGACGTCTCAGCCTCCACCCGCCCTCCGTGGCAGTAACCAAGTGATCGCCGTTGGCACGCTGGACCGCCAGCTGCGCAACGGCCGCGAGTCCACCCGCATCGGCGCGCGCAACGCGCTCCAGGGCCGCGAGGAGCAGATCCAGCTCCAGCTCCCCTCGCCCTTCGGCCAGGTCTACGGCCTGCCGCTGCGTCTCGACAGTCCGATCGAGGGTGCGGAGCTGCTAGATGGGGCGCAGCCGGGGACGCCGCTGCTCGTGGCCGGGCACCTCGAGTGGGCCCAGCGCACCGACGCGCGCTACGCCCTCACGCCTGAGGAGCGCGGGCGCAGCACGGGCGAGCTGACCTTCCGCGTCAGTGCGGTGCGCACGCCGGCGCCCGAGGACGAGCCGGGCTGCGATGTGTGGCTCACCGGCGTGGTCCTCAGCCCCGCGAAGGTGGTGCGCCACCCGCACAAGCGCTCGGTGGTGCTGGCGCAGACCGCGCTGCGGGTGAGCGTCGAGCGGCAGCGGCGCGGTAGCCGGGCCTGCCTGGTGGAGACCGAGCGTGTGCCGTTGGTGGCGCCGCTCGACCACCCGCAGGCGCCCAACCTGCTGCGGCCGGGCAACCGTGTGGTGGTGGAGGGCATGCTCGAGCGCGTCGTCGTGGAGCTGCGCGGCCCGGAGGTGAACCGCGCGGTGGCGGCGCTGGACGCCGAGTGGCGGGCGCAGCGGGCGGCGCTGGAGGGCCGGCCCGAGGAGTTGCGCGC
>DATMBA010000013.1:0-12086 GCA_035559635.1 Roseiflexaceae bacterium | reverse complement strand
CCGCCTCCTGCGCCGCCCCGGCTGCTGCATGAGCGCCGGCATATCCGCCAGCATCCAGTGCTCGGCGATCTTGCCGCCCTCCAGCCGGTAGACGATGAACAGCGGGAAGTTGACCTCGCGCCCGGTGGGCGCGAGGCCCATGAACTCGCCCCTGCGGACGACGCGGACCGTCGCGCGGATGAACACCCGATCCCCCTCGGCGATAATGTCGTGAGGGAAGGGCCACGCCATACCCGATAATGTCGCTTTCGTCGTGGACCTGCCACACCGCAAGTCGTTCAGCCCGGGCGCAGCATTCTACGTCGGGCCACTCAGCATGAAGTTCATCGACGGTGCGCCGGTCTTCGCCGCCGAGGTGCGCAGCGAGGGCGACTACAGTGAGGACGCCGAGCGGGAGATGGCGCAGAAGCGGGCCGACTACTTTGCCGCGGGAACGCTGGTAGTGCGGGACGTGGACTTGCTCGCCGAAGATGTGGTACGGGTCTACCGGGCAGACGCACCTGACCGCCCGACGATCTACCGGCGCGGCGAGGAGGCCGAGGCGGAGCCGGCGGTGCCGGGCTGGACGATGCCGGTGGACGACCTGTTCTCATAAGTACCCCAGCGCGTGCGCCGGGCCGCAGGCCGCTTCCAGGCGCGCCCAGGCCCGCGCTCCCTCCCCGGCGTCGGCCGCGCGCACTGCCGCCTCCAGCAGCGGCTCGATCTCCGGCGGCGCGGCTGCGGCCTTCGTGGTGCAGCGCCAGGTAGGCCAGCAGCGTCCGCAGGCACGGCGAGGCTACCTGGAGCGGCGCGCCGTCCAGCGTAAGTGCGAACTCGCCGAGGATCTCGTGACCCACGAGACGCGAAGCCTGTACTGGGAAGTGGGCAGACTGGCAGCTACTCCTCCACCGTGAAGCCGATTTTGACCGTGACCTGCCAGGTCAGCACGTGATCCTGGTCGATCGTGCCGCGCGTCTCGGCCACCTCGAACCAGCGCATGTTGCGGATGGTCTTGCCGGCCCTGGCCAGTGCGTTCTGCACCGCGCCCTCGATGCCGTTGGGCGAGGAGCCGACCAGCTCGACGACCTTGTACACATGATCGGTCATGGTGTGCTCCATATTTCTGGACTTACGTGGTTGCCACGGAGATCACCGTCCACGAATGGGCGCCACGAATAAACGAATGGCGCCCAGACAGAGCGTGGCAGCAGATCGAGGGCAGGGACGGTCGCTGGGATTCTACCACTATCGGTACCACCGTGCGGCGATGGCGCCCGCCCTTGCGCGCGGCCCATGATCGATTCATCACCGGCCGTATCGGCGTACACAAACAATTCGAGGAGGGTGCGATGCACGCAGCCGACGTGCTGATGTATGTATTACGGCCACAAGCGCGAGCACTGCACCTAGATCGCGGCCTTCCGCGACACACTGGTGCGCCAGCGCGCCGGTGCCGCAGAGGCGAGGGGCTAGGGCGGGACTAATCGACGCCGCACCACTCCGATCGCTCCCCGGCGGGTTTAGCGTTCAGCCTTCAGCCTTCCAGCGCCTCCGCCACCGCCTGCTCCAGCGTCAGCGCAGCGCCCGCCGACCACGCTGCCGCGAAGTCCTCGTCGCCGAGGGCGGCGCGCACCGCGGCGACGATCTGTTCGTAGCGGGCCCGGTCGTCGGGCCAGATCGGGATGTTGGATGCCTCGCGCAGTGTCTCAGCCGCGCCCAGCAGCCGCGCCGCTTGCTCCGCCTGCCCTTGGAAGGACGCGAGCGCCGCAGCCTCGCCCAGCCCCCACGAGAACCCCTGTTGATAGCCAAGCTCGCGCGCCAGGGCGAGGCACTCTACGATCAGGGCCCGCGTGCGCGCCACATCGCCACGCGCGAGAGTCGCCCTGGAAAGATTGGCCAGCACCGCGGTGCTCCCGCGCCGGTCGCCCAACTTACGGCGCAGCGCAAGGCTCTCGGCGAAGAGCGCCTCCGCACGCGCGTGGTCGCCCTGCGTGAGCGCGCCCTGTCCCTGATAGTTCAAGATCGACGAGATGGTGTAGCGGTCGCCCGCTTCGCTGGCGCCTACCAGCGCCTCGGCGAAGATCTCCTCCGAGCGGGCATAGTCGCCCTGCGTCTGCAGGATCAGGCCGAGGTCGGGCAGCGCCCAGGCGACCTTGTCTCTGATTCCCAGCGCGCGGAACAGCGCCAGGCCCTCCTCGGAGAACCCGCGCGCCGCATCGAGATCGCCGCGGACGAAGGTGGCGAAGCCGAGGATCGACAGGCACCAGGCGGTACGAAACTGATCGCGGATCGCCCGGCTGATCGCCAGCGCTTCGCGCAGATACCGTACCGCCGCCTCGTAGTCGCTCAGGCCCCACAGTGCGTGCGCCAGCCCTTCCAGCGAGTCCGCGCAGCCGGCTTGGTCGCCTGCCTCCTGAAACAGCGCCAGGCTCTGCTCGAACACCTGCCGCGCCTGCTCGAAGTAGCTCTGGCTGAAAAGCGACATACCGGCGGCCAGCAGCGCCCGCGCCCGCAGCAGCGGCGGCAGCCCTGGCGCATCCGCCTCGCGCAGCAGCGGCGCCAGCCACCGCCGCCCCTCGCCCCAGTGCCCGCGGGTGAACCAGAAGCGCCACAACGCGTAGCCGGCGCGCGCTAGCCGCTCTTGGTCCCCGCGCGCCGCGAACCAGCCCAGCGCCGCACGCAGGTTGTCGTGCTCGGCCTCCAGCGCCTCCAGCCACACCGACGCGCGCGCCGTGCGCAGCTCTGGCTCAGCCGCCTCCGCCAGCGCCAGGAAGGAGGCCGCGTGCGCTTCGCGCGCTGCCGCCTCCTCGCCACCCGCCGCCAACCGCTCCAGCGCATACTCGCGGATGGTCTCCAACATGGTGAAGCGCGGCTCGCCGCCCGGCCCCTCACGCGCCTGCACCAGGCTTTTATCCACCAGCGAGGAGAGCAGGTCGAAGGTTGAAGATTGTACGTTGGCATCACTGCGAGGCACAGGCCAAGCTGCACGCTGCACGCTGCACGCTGCAAGCTCGGCAGCTGCCTCCAGCGTCCACCCTCCCACGAATACCGCCAGCCGCCGGAAGAGGGCCTGCTCCTCCGGCGTCAGCAGCCCATAGCTCCAGGCGATCGTGTCCCGCAGTGTTTGCTGGCGCGCCGGCACGTCACGCGGGCCGCCGGTGAGCACTTGGAGCGACGCGCCGCTGTGCGCGCTGAGCCGTGCCAGCAGCGCCTCCGGCGTGAACAGCCTGATGCGTGCCGCCGCAAGCTCAATCGCCAGCGGCAGCCCGTCCAGCCGGGCGCAGATCGCCGCTACCACCGCGACGTTCGCCTGTGTCAGCTGAAAACCCGGCTTCACCGCCTGGACGCGCTCGACGAATAGCCGGACGGCGGATGATTGACCGACGACCAACGACCAACGACCGATGTCTGCCATTCCCGACTCCTCGCCGATCTGCAGGCGCCGCCGGTCGGTTGTCGCCGAGCGTCCGTCGTCGATCGGTGGCAGTTCCAGCGGCGGCACCGCGTACTCGCGCTCGCCGGCCAGGTGCAGCAGCGCGCGGCTCGTCGCCAGCGCTTTCACCCCCGGTGCCGCCGCCAGCAGCGCTGCCAGCTCCGGCGCGGCGTCCACCACCTGCTCGAGGTTGTCCAACACCAGCAACAGCCGCTTCTCCCGCAAGTAATCGCCCAGCGTCTCTTGCAGCGGCCGCCCGCCAGCCTCGCGCACCCCCAGCGCCCGGGTGACGGCCGGCAGCACCAGCGCGGCCTCGCGCACCGGCGCGAGATCCACGAACCAGACGCCATCGGCGAACAGGTTCCCATCTGCGTCGCTCGCGCTGCCCGCCCGCTCCTCTGGCGGGGGCGTGGACCGGGAGGCGAGGGCCAGCGCTGTCTGGAGCGCCAGGCGGGTCTTGCCGGTTCCACCGGGGCCGGTCAGTGTGAGCAGCCGCACGCCGGCGCGCCGCAGCAGCGTGTCCAGCTCGGCCAGCTCGCGCTCCCGCCCGACGAACGACGTCGGCGGGGTGGGCAGGTTGTGCCGCGGCGCCTCGAGCGCCCGCAGCGGCGGGAAGTCGGCGGGCAGGTCCTGTGCGGTGGCCTGGAACACCTGCTCCGGGCGGCTGACGTCCCGCAGCCGGTGGAGGCCCAGGTCGCGCAGCGCCACGCCCGGCGGCAGTTGGTCCCGCAGGAGCTCGGCGGTCGCCAGGGTAGCGAGCACCTGCCCGCCGTGCGCGCAGGCCAGCAGCCGCGCCAACCGGTTGAGCGCCGGGCCGAAGTAGTCCCCGCCGCGCGCCTCGGCCGCGCCGGTGTGCAGCGCCATGCGGACCTGGATTGTGGAGAGGGTGGCCCGTGCTGTATCCGCAGTGTCTGGATTCGCCGCCGTGTGGACCCCATCGTCGGATGGCGGCGGTGCGTCGTCCGCCGCCAGCGCGTCCCACGGCTCAGCGGCGAGCGCCCGCTGAGCGGCGAGGGCAGCGGCGAGCGCGGTGGGCGCGTCGGCGAACACCGCATACACCCCGTCGCCCACGCTCTTGAACACCTGGCCGCCGTGGGACTCGATGGCCTGGCGCAGCAGCGCATCGTGGCGGGCCAGCGCCGCGCGCATCCAGGCCGGGTGTCGCTCCCAGAGCTGTGTGCTGCCCGCGATGTCCGTGAAGAGGAAAGTGAGGGTGCCGGACGGAAGTGCTGAGTGCTGAGCGCTGGTGCGCAGCGCCGGGATCGGTGGCGGAATGCGTTGGTCGTCGGTCGTCGGCGCAGCAGCAGGAATCGCGGGACTGGGGGCGCTCTCTGCCGGCGGAGGTAGCCGGTCGGGGGCCAGTTCAGCGCGGGCGGCGCGCATGAATGCCCCGCGCTCGCCCGCCGGGAGCGCCAGGCAGTCCGCCAGGCGCGCGGCCAGCTCGCGCGAGGGGCGGCGGGCGTCGGCCTCGATCTTCTTGATCGCCGCGGTTGTGCAGCCGGCGAGCTGCCCGAGCGCCTCCTGTGTCAGGTCGAGCGCCTTGCGCCGCCGCCTGAGCCAGGCGCCGAAGGATACGCTCTCGTCCACCGGCGTGTCTCCTTTTTTGTCTCCCTTTCCGTCGCCAGATGGGAGACCATGCCGGGGCCTGGAAGTGGTGTACTACGGCCAGACAACAGCAGCCGTAAGGCACAAGCGCAGGGAGGAATACGATGAAGGCACACACCAATTATAGCACGGCGGTCTCGCAGGGCGGGCGGCGGTGGTTCGCCGCGGCCGGGGTGATCGGGCTGGTGGCGGTCGTGGCGCTGGCGCTGCTGCTGCGCGTAGAGGTGCCGGCGGCGAGCATGCCGTCCGCGGCGCCGGCCGCACAGCCACACCAGGCGGCCATGCCGCGCTCGTTCGCCGACGAGGCCGCCGCGTCCCCGGCCGAGTACGCCGCACTGGGGGAGAGCTACCTGCCGGCGCAGACCCCGACCGGCGCGACGTGGACGCTGCCGGCCAGTCGCTTCCTCCGTGACGAACTGATCGGCGCGGCGTACGTGGCGATCGAGGCGGCGCCGGTGCAGGACGAGCCGGCCCTGCAGCTTGCCGGACCGCGCTAAATGCTTGCAGGGCATGCCTGCGTAATGAAGCGGGAGGGTCAGGGAGGGCTTGCCCTCCCTGACCCTCCCATGTCGCTTGTTCTCCACGGACGTGACAAACCCTTTGACGCCCGCGCCGATTGCTGCTATGCTCCCTGCAGCAATCACGGATCTGACGGGCGCAGGGGCGGGTCCACAGGAGGACGCAGCCCTCTCGTGAAGAACCACCCTCCAGAAGCATTGTGATGGACCAGGAGCCCCTTGCAATACATTGGGTAGGAACATGGCAAACATTATTCAGGAACTGCGCTGGCGCGGCCTGCTGTACGACTGCAGCGAGGGTGTGGAGGAGTTGCTGGCGCGCGAGCGGGTGACGCTGTACAACGGTTTCGACCCCACCGCCGACAGCCTGCACGTCGGCAACCTGGTGCCGCTGATGGGCCTGGCGCGCTTCCAGCGCTTCGGCCACACCCCGATCGCGCTGGCCGGCGGCGGCACCGGCCTGGTGGGCGATCCGAGCGGCAAGTCGCAGGAGCGCCAGCTGCTCAGCAAAGCACAGGTGGAGGCCAACGTCGAGGCGATCAAGGCCCAGATGGCCAACTTCCTGGACTTCGGCGCGAAGGAGAACCCGGCCAGGATGGTGAACAACGCCGACTGGCTGGCGTCCTTCCCGCTGATGGACTTCCTGCGCGACGTGGGCAAGCACCTGACGGTGAACTACATGCTGGCTAAGGACTCGGTCAAGGCCCGCCTGGCGAACGAGAGCGGCATCTCGTTCACCGAGTTCAGTTACATGCTGTTGCAGGCCTACGACTTCGCCTACCTCTTCGAGCACTACGGCTGCAGGCTCCAGACCGGCGGCAGCGACCAGTGGGGCAACATCACCGCCGGAGTGGAGTTGATCCGCCGCATCCGCGGCCAGCGGGCCTACGGCCTGGTCTACCCGCTGATCACCAAGGCCGACGGCACGAAGTTCGGCAAGAGCGAGGCCGGCAACGTCTGGCTGGACCCGCGGCGCACCTCGCCCTACCGCTTCTACCAGTTCTGGTACAACAGCGACGACGCCGACGTGGTGCGCTACCTGAAGCTCTTCACCTGGCTGACTGAGCCGGAGATCGCCGAGTTGGAGCGCGCGCTGGTGGATCACCCGGAGCGCCGCGAGGCCCAACGGCGCCTGGCGCGCGAACTGACCCGCACCGTCCACGGTGAGACGGCGCTCGCCAGGGCCGAGGCGGCCTCCAGGGCGCTGTTTGGCGGGGACCTGGCCGGCCTGAGCGCCGCCGACGTGCAGGATATCTTCGAGGAGGTGCCCTCCACCACCCTGCCGCGCCACGAGCTCGCTGGCGAGGGGCTGCCGCTCGTCGACCTGCTGGTGCGCGCCGGCCTGGCCACCTCCAGGGGCGACGCGCGGCGCACCATCGAGGGCGGCGGCGTGTACGTCAACAATGTTCAGGTCGGTGATCCCGCCCGCCGGGTGACGCTAGGAGACAGTATCGAGGGCCAGTTCATCGTGCTGCGCAAGGGCCGGCGCAACTACCACCTGGTGAAGCTGGTCTGACGTCCTTCAGCGTCAAAGCGGGGGGTGGAGGGGCGTAGCCCCTCCAGAATAGAAGACTCCTAATCTCCCCCATATCGCTACCGATGCGATCTAGATCCGGCGCCCGCCGGCGCCTATAATTGGCGAGACTGAGTTTCAGACTCGGTCTCGCCGATTGTTGTTTCGCTCTGGAGCCTCATGCCATGCCCGACATGCTGCGGGTGCTGCTGTTCCACCACGACGCGACCGCCCGCGCAGCAGTGGCCGCCGCGCTCGAGCGCGATCCAGGTGGCCTGCAGGTCATCGTCGCCCACGGGCGCGATCACTTCGAATCGTTACTCGGCGCCGGCGCCGACGTGGTGCTCTGCGCGCTTGGTGCGGCTTGCTGCTCCTGGCGCGAGTTGCCCGACATGGCGCGCCGAGCGCCCCAGATACCCGTTGTCCTTCTGGCGGCGCCCGAGGATGCGGCGGAGGCCATCCGGGCGCTCAAGGGCGGCGCGGCGGACGTGCTGCTGACGGCGCCGGGCTACCTCGATCAACTCCCCCAAGCGCTGCGCGCAGCCGTGGCCGAGGCGCGCATCCAGGCGGAGCGGCGGGTGGCGCAGGATCTCGAGCTCCATATGGCGCGGCTCCAGGCGCTCGCTGCGATCTCGGCGGCCTTCGCGGAGGTGAGCATGGATTACGCATCCGCGCTCGCCACCGTGGCGCACCAGGTGGCCGGGCTGACCGGCGACCTCTGCGCGATCCTCCTGCTCTCGGAGGACGGCGCCTGGTTGGAGCCGGCGGCGGTGGCCCACACCAGCCCGCAGATCGAGGCGCTCGCCAGCGGGCTTCTGCGCCTGGTGCATGTGCCCCCTGGTGGCGCGATCAGTGAGGCGGTGCTGGCGCACGGGCGGGCGGTGACGCTGAACGAGATCGATCCGGCTACCCTCTCCGACCCCCTGTGGAGCGCATTCCGGTTGCTGCACGAGCGCGACGGGCTGCGTGCGATGGCTGTGCTGCCCCTGCGGGCGCAGGGCGGCGTCATCGGCGCGCTGGTGGCGCTACGGGAACGACCCGGCCAGCCGTACACCCCGGACGACGAGACGTTCCTGTTGCAGATCGCCGACCGCGCCGCGATCACGATCGCCAGCGCGCGGCTCCACCAGTCCGTCCGGCAGGAGTTGGCGGCGCGCGCGGAGGCCGAGGCGGCGGTCGTGCAGCTCAACCGCACGCTCGAGGCGCGCGTCCAGGAGCGCACGGCGCAGCTGGAGCAGGCCAACGCCGAGCTGAGCCGGGCGAACGCGGCACTGGCCCGGGCCGCGCAGCTCAAGGACGAGTTTCTGGCCAGTATGAGCCACGAGTTGCGCACGCCGCTCAACGCCATCCTGGGCCGCGCCGAGACCCTGCAGGAGCAGCTTCACGGCCCGCTCAACGAGCGCCAAATGCGCTCCGTCCGCAGCATCGAGGAGAGTGGCCGCCACCTGCTGGAGCTGATCAACGACATCCTCGACCTCTCCAAGATCGAGGCCGGCAAGCTCGAGCTGAACCGTGCGCCGGTGGCGGTCGGCCAGCTCTGCCAGGCCAGCCTGCGGCTGGTGGCCGAGGCGGCGGCGAGGAAGGGCATCTCGGTCTCCGCGCGGATCGAGCCTGGGCTGACGAGCGTGCCTGCGGACGAGCGCCGCCTGAAGCAGATCCTGGTGAACCTGCTCTCCAACGCGGTGAAGTTTACGCCGGAGGGCGGCGCGGTGGGCCTGGACGTGACCGGCGACCCGCTGGCCGGCCAGCTGCGTTTCACCGTGTGGGACACCGGGATCGGCATTGCCAGGGAGGATATCGGCCGGCTGTTCCGGCCCTTCGTGCAGCTCGACAGCAGCCTCTCGCGCCAGTACAACGGCACCGGCCTCGGGCTGGCGCTGGTGGCCCGCATGGCCGAGCTGCACGGCGGCTGCGTGTCGGTGGAGAGCGAGCCGGGCCACGGCAGCCGCTTCGTCGTCACCCTGCCCTGGCCCGGCCCCTTGGGCGCCGCGCCTCTCAGGATGGTGGCCGAGCGGTGCGCGAGCTACGGAGTGCCAGGCGGCGACGCCCCGCCGGCCGGGTGCATGTGGCCGCTGGTGCTGCTGGTGGAGGACAACGAAGAGAACATCGCCGTGATGCAGGAGTACATCGCCCAGCACGGCTACCGGGTGGCCACCGCGCGCGACGGCTATGAGGCCGTTGCCGCCGCCGCCGAGCTGTTGCCGGACGTGATCCTCATGGATATCCAGCTGCCGGGGCTGGACGGGCTGGCGGCGATCGCGCGCATCCGCGCCCACCCTGCGCTCGCCGCCGTGCCGATCGTCGCGCTCACGGCGTTGGCGATGCCCGGCGACCGCGAGCGCTGCCTGGCGGCCGGCGCCAGCGGCTACCTCAGCAAGCCGGTGGCGCTGCGCGAGCTGATCCAGACGATCGAGCACCACCGCTGCCAGGGCCAGGAGGCTTAGCCATGACCACCGCGCCACAGAGCACGATCCTGATCGTCGATGACCTGCCCGACAGTCGCGAGATCCTCGAGGACATCCTGACGTCGCCCCAGCACCGGGTGCTGCTCGCCGCCAGCGGCCAGGAGGCGCTCCTGCAGGCCGTCCTCCAGACCCCCGACCTGGTGCTGCTGGACGTGATGATGCCCGGCATGGACGGCTTCGAGGTCTGCCGGCGGCTGCGCGCCGACCCGCGCACCGCCGAGATGCCGGTGATCCTGATCACGGCGCTGGACGATCGTGAGGCCCGGCTACGCGGCTTCGAGGCCGGCGCGGACGAGTTCATCACCAAGCCGGTGGACCGCAACGAGCTGCGCGCGCGGGTGCGGACGATCATGCGCCTCAACCGCTACCGCGCCTTGCTCGAGGAGCGCCGCCGCTCGGACGAACAGGCGCAGCGCGCCGCCGCCGAGATCAGCCAGGCCTACGACCTGACGCTGGAGGGCTGGGCGCACGCCCTGGATCTGCGCGACAAGGAGACCGAGGGGCACAGCCGGCGGGTCACCGAGTTGACCGTCCGGCTCGCGCGCATGCTCGGCATGGACGAGGAGGCGATCACCCATGTGCGGCGCGGGGCGCTGCTGCACGACATCGGCAAACTCGGCATCCCCGACCGCATCCTGCTCAAGCCCGGCAAGCTCACTGAGGAGGAGTGGGCCGTGATGCGCATGCACCCGGTCTACGCGTACGAGTGGCTCGCGCCGATCGCTTTCCTGCGCCCGGCGCTGGACATCCCCTACTGCCACCACGAGCGCTGGGATGGCGCCGGCTACCCGCGCGGCCTGGCCGGCGAGGCCATCCCGCTTGCCGCTCGCATCTTCGCCGTGGTGGACGTCTGGGACGCCATGACGAACGATCGCCCCTATCGTGCCGCGCTCCCGACCCCCGAGGTGTTCGCGCACATCCGCTCGCAGGCCGGCAGGCACTTCGACCCGCAGGTGGTCGAGGCGTTCCTTGCGCTCCAGGTCAGGCCTGGGGCGTAGGGGTTTAGACAAGGTTCGCGCGTACGTGACACTCCGCGCGCACGCGCATGGGGGTGTGGGGGCCGTAGGCCCCCACAGCAATTCTTTTTCGGAGGGGCGAAGCCCCTCCGAGCCTCCCCAGACGGTTCCGCACGCCTGTTCTGGGCCGGGCGTGGTGCTCCGCCCAGAACGCAGACGCCCTACCTCCCTGCCATCCCCTATCGCACCACGACTGCCTGTGGTACAATGTCCCATGCCGTTTCCGGCCACCTCATACGGCACGCCCCGTAAGACGCCTCGCGGTTCTGGAGGCAATGCTTTTCAAATACGCGGGCGCTGCCCGCGGCGTGGGGGTGCGGGGCGGAGCTCCGCCGGGGGTTTGGGGCCTACGGCCCCCAAAGAGAGTCTTCTCACATCTTTTTCGGAGGGGCTTCGCCCCTCCAAACCTCCCCTTGGGGTGCGGGAGCCTATGGCCCCGCACGCCCCTTCCCGGTGGAGGACCGCTGCCGTCTCACTTGGACCGTGAGCACACCGATGCCGAGCGAGTACGTCGACTTCGAGGTCATCATCAGCCCGCTCGCCGAGTCGCGCTACCACGTGGCCGCGAGCGGTCCCGGCGGCCAGGCCCGCGGTGTGCTCACGCTCCCCACCGATGAGCCGCAGTTCCGTGCCCTGCTGGAGCGGCTGGAGCGGTTGGAGACCGATCACGCGGCGCTCGTCGCCATGGGTGACGCCCTCTTCGGGCGCCTGTTCCAGGATACCATCGAGCACATTCTGGTGGCCAGCCAGGCCCTGCTCGGCCCGGACCAGAGCCTGCGCCTGAAGCTAAACGTGGACGCCGCGCTGCCGGAGGTCATCCGTCTGCCGTGGGAACTGCTCCGCGACCAGCGCGGGCCACTGGCGCTGCTGGACGCTCCGATCGTCCGCTTCCTGCCCCTGCCGGTGCGCGCGCCGACGCTACCGGTGGATCCGCCGCTGCGGGTGCTGCTCAGCGCTGCCCAGACGCCGCCCCCCGCAGGGGTGGAGCGCGAGCTGCGCGAGGTGCAATCTGCGCTGGAGGCGCTCGGCGACCGGGTCCAGATCGTCGTCGAGCCGCACCTCACCGCCCGCCGCCTCCAGCAGCACCTGCGAGCGGGCTTTCACATCTGGCACTTCGTCGGTCACGGCAGCGTGTCCGGCGACGGCGCGGGCCAGATCGTGTTCGAGGACGAGGCGGGCGACTCGGCGCCGCTGACCGCGCCGGAGCTGCAGATCTACCTCAACCGCAGCGGCGTGCGCCTGATCGTGCTCAACGCCTGCCAGGGCGCGCGCCTGTCCACCGACCCGTTCCATAGCATGGCGCCCGCGCTCATCCGCGCCCAGGTGCCGGCCGTGGTGGCCATGCAGTTCAGCGTGCCCGAGGAGACGGCGCGCGCCTTCGCTGGCGAGTTCTACCGCACGCTCGCCGAGGGGTGGCCGATCGACGCCTGCGTGACCGAGGCGCGCAAGGCGGTGATGGCGATCTGCGGCCTCGGCCGGGCGGACTGGGCCATCCCGGTGGTCTACACGCGCGCGCCGGATGGCCAGCTCTTCCCGCGCACGGCGGTGCCGGCGCCC
>DATMBA010000012.1:0-4881 GCA_035559635.1 Roseiflexaceae bacterium | reverse complement strand
CCCCCACCGGGAAGGGGTTTGCGGGGGCCGCAGGCCCCCGCACCCCCTACGGATTCTTTTTGGAGGGGCGTCGCCCTTCCAACCCCCGCCAGGGGGAGAAAGGCAGCAGATTATAGGAGGAAAGCCATGAGTCGACGGCTCTGGATCGTCGTGGTGCTGAGCGCGTGCCTTGCGCTCGCGGCCGCCGGGGCGCCCGCGGTGCTGGCGCAGGAGAGCCAGCCGCCGGATACCGGGCAGGACCTCACCCTCTTCACCCGCTACCCGGCGCAGGAGATCGCGATCGGCGATACCGTGACCTTCCCGCTCACCTTGCGGACCGCCGGCCCGCCGCAGCGGGTGGGCCTCGAGCTGCAGAATCTCCCCGAGGGCTGGACGGCGTCCTTCCGCGGCGACGGCCGGGCCGTCCAGGCGGCGTATGTGAACTCCAAGGATGACACCAAGGTTGACCTGCGGGTTGAGGTGCCCAAGGACGCCGCGCCCGAGACCTACCGCTTCACGGTGCTCGCCCGCGGCGAGCGCGCCCAGGTCACGCTGCCGATCGAGTTGGTGGTGAAGGACAAAGCGCCCAGCGGGCTGACGCTGAACGTCGAGCTGCCGACGCTTCGCGGCGCGCCGGACACCACCTTCCGCTACGACGTCCAGCTGGAGTACGGCGGCGACCAGGACACCACCGTCAACCTGCTGGCCGACGCGCCGAAGGGCATGTATGTGGACTTCAAGCTGGGCGGCCAGGATGTGACCAGCGTCCCGCTGGCGGCCAACGAGTCCAAGCGCGTCACCATCGAGGTGAGGCCGTTCCCAGACTTGCCGGCAGGCTCCTACGCGGTCAAAGTGCTGGCACAGGGCGGCGAGGTGCAGGCCGAGACCGTGCTGGTGGCCGAGGTCACCGGCCGGCCGCAACTGGCGCTCACCGGGCCGGACGGCAGGCTCTCCGGCGAGGCGCAGATCGGCGCGACTACACCCTTCAAGCTGATCGTGCAGAACACCGGCAGTGCGCCGGCCCGGGCCATCGAGATGAGCGCCTCGCAGCCGGCCGGCTGGACGGTGACGTTCGAGCCGCAGGTCATCCCCGAGCTGCCCGCCGGCCAGTCGGCGGAGGTGACCGCCAGCGTGAAGCCCGCCGACCAGGCGGTGGCCGGCGACTACGTGCTGACTTTCACCGCCCGCCCCGAGGATAGCCCCGCCAAATCGGCGGAGTTCCGCGTCACGCTGCTGACCTCGACGCTCTGGGGGCTGGTGGGCGTGGCGCTGATCGCGCTGGCGGTGGCGGTGGTGGGCCTGGCCGTCATGCGTTTCGGGCGCCGGTAAGCCCAGTGCTGCGTGCTGAGAACCTGTTCGACCAGGGGAGCGTGAGGGGTTTCATCCCTCCCATGCCCGCCCACCCGCTGCGGTGCACTGGTGGGCGGGGCATGCGCGGGCCGCAAGCCCCCACGCCCCGGCCGGGAGGCATTTCGAACAACCTCGAAGAACATCCCTCGAGGGTTATTGAAGGGGCGCAGCCCTTCCGACCCTCCCAACGGGGGTAGTCGTGATGAGTGAGACAGTTCTTGAGACACACGAGCTGACGAAGCGCTACGGCGCCTTCACCGCAGTGGACCGACTGAACCTGACGGTGCGGCGGGGCGAGGTGTTCGGGCTGCTCGGGCCGAACGGCGCCGGCAAGACCACCACGATCCTGATGATCCTGGGGCTGACCGATCCGACGGAGGGCTCGGTGCGGGTGCTGGGGCTGGACCCGACGCGCCAGCCGCTGAGCGTCAAGGCGCGTGTCGGTTACATCCCGGACCAGATCGGCTTCTACGATAGCATGACCGCGCGCGAGAACCTGCTCTACACCGCCCGGCTGAACGGGCTGCGTGGCGCGGAGGCGCAGCGGCGGATCGACGCTGCGCTGGAGCAGATGGGACTGGGCGGCGCGGCCGACTCGCGGGTCGCCACGTTCTCGCGTGGCATGCGCCAGCGCCTCGGCCTGGCCGAGATCCTGATCAAGCGGCCGCAGCTGATCATCATGGACGAGCCGACGCTCGGGCTGGACCCCGAGGCCGCCAGCGCGTTTCTGGAGACGATCCGCGAGCTGAAAGCGAGCGACACCACCATCATGCTCTCGTCCCATCTGCTGCACCAGGTGCAGGCGGTGTGCGACCGGGTCGGGCTGTTCTCGCACGGCCGCATGGTGATCGAGGGCACGGTTGCGGACCTGGCGGCGCGGGTGCTGGGCGGCACCTACCGGGTACACCTGGAGGCCGAGGGCCCTAGCGGGCTCGAGGAGGCGCTCCGGCGGCTGCCGGGGGTCGTCCGCGTCCAGCGCTCGGGCGAGCGCGCCTACCAGCTCGAGGCCCAGGAGGACGTGCGGGCCGAGAGCGCGCGGGTGGTGGTGGCGAGCGGTGGCCGGCTGCTGGCGCTCAGCAGCGAGTTGCCGGGTCTGGACGAGATCTACGCGCGCTACTTCCAGCAGAAGGAGGTGCAGCATGCTCACGCTGCGTAGGGGGGCGGCACGCCCGCGTGAAGGCTCGCCGTGGACCGGGCTGTGGGCGGTGGTGGCCAAGGAGATGGCCGACGCGCTCACCAGCACGCGCATGCTCATCCTCGAACTGCTGGTGGTGCTGACGGCGGCCGGCACAGTGTACGCGGCCACGCAGAGCCTGCGCGAGACAGTGGGACAGGACCCGTTCCTGTACCTGCGTCTGTTCACCACGGCACGCGAGCCGCTGCCGGCGTTCGTGGGCTTCCTGGGCTTCCTGGTGCCGCTGATCGCGATCGCTCTGGCCTTCGACACCGTCAACGGCGAGCTGAACGGGCGCACCATGTCCCGGCTGCTGGCTCAGCCGATCTACCGCGACGCGCTGCTGCTCGGCAAGTTCCTGGCCGGGATGTTCACGCTGGCGTTGGTGCTGATGACGATCTGGCTGCTGATCGTGGGCATGGGCATCGTGCGGCTAGGTGTGCCGCCGGGCGGCGAGGAGGTGGCGCGCAGCCTGTGGTTCCTGCTGGCCGCGCTGTTCTACGGCGGGGTGTGGCTGGCGCTGGCGCTGGTCTGCTCGATCGTCTTCCGCCAGCCGGCCACCGCGGCGCTGGCGTCGATCGCCGTGTGGCTGCTGTTCACGGTCTTCTGGAGCATGATCGCCGGCCTGCTGGCGCAGACGCTGCGGCCGGTACGTAGCGGACTGCCGCAGGAGGTGCTGGCGCAGGCGCAGCTGGAGCTGTTGCTGGCGCGGCTCTCGCCCAACACCCTCTTCGCCGAGGCGATCCTGGCGCTGCTTCACCCGAGCACGCGGGCGCTGGGGCTGGTGCTGCCTATCCAGCTCCACGGCGCGATCCTGGGCGCGCCGCTGCCGCTCGGCCAGAGCCTGCTGCTGATCTGGCCGCATCTCACCGGGCTGATCGCCGCGACCATCCTGCTGTTCGCGCTTGGCTATGTGCTGTTCCAGCGGCAGGAGATCCGCGCGTAGGGCGGAACGTTCCAACGTTGAACATCCCAACGTTCAGCGTTGGAACGTTTGCGGTACAGCTTCGATCGCCCCCGCAGCAGCTTCAACGTTCAACGTTCAACACCCATTTCGGCAGCTTGCACACCATGGTGTAGGCCGGATCGAAGATATTGCCGAGGTCGTAGCGCACCGCCTGGCCCAACAGGATGTTCGCCGCCAGCGGGTCCAGACCATAGTCCTCCTGCAGCCAGCGCAGCATCTCGGTGGTGGCGTGCTGCACGCACTGGTCGAGCGGACGGGCGTTGCCCACCGTGAAGATGAACCCGGCGTCCTCGCCGCGCGGCCAGCGGATGTGTCGGCCCTTGAGTACGCGCACGGTCAGGCGCACGTCCATCGAGATCTCGATCCCCGTCCCGGCGATCTCGCCGTCCCCCTGCAGCGCGTGGCCGTCGCCCACGTGGAGCAGGGCACCTGGCACGAACACCGGGAAGTAGGCCGTGACGCCCTCGGTGAAGCCGCGGTAGTCCATATTCCCGCCGTGCTCGGCCGAGGTCGCGGTAGAGATCGCCTGGCCGCCAGCGGGGGCCACCCCGAAGCAGCCGAGCATCGGCGCGATCGGCAGCACCAGCTCGCCGAGGGCCGTCTGCGGGCCGACGAGCCGCGCCGTGCCTGCCTCCGCGTCCACGAACCACTCGGCCCGCCGGCCCTCGCCCTTTGGCGGCCAGGGCAGCTCCGGCGTGTAGTGCGGCTCCACCACATTCGGCGCCACCATCGTGCCAGTGAATCCGTAGGTGCGGCTGGGGCGGATGCGCTCCAGCACTACCGCTAACGTGTCGCCCGGCTCGGCGCCCTCGACGTAGAACGGGCCGGTCTGCGGGTTGCCGCCCGGTGTCACCCGCTCGCGCCGGGCGTCGAACCCGGCCGCGTCCACCGTCGTCGTCTCGATGGTATCGCCGTCGGCCACACGGAGCACCGGCTCGTGCGAGCCGAGCGTGTGGTGGTAGTGGGTAGGAGCGAAGTGGTGAACGGCCATGGGGGACTCCTTCCTGCTGCAGGCACAGCGCGCCTATTCTACACCGCCTTTGGCGCGCTTCTTGCACCGAGAAAGAGGGGTTCAGGGAGGGCGTGCCCTGCCTGGCATTCTCTTGCCGCGGCAGGGAGTGTGAGGGGCGTGGCCTCCGAATCCCATCCCGCACACGAGGTGCTGCCATGATAGACCTGCTGAAAGAGACCTTCAGCGACTGGAACGAGGACAAGGCCCCGCGCCTGGCGGCGGCGCTGGCCTACTACACCGCCTTCTCGCTCGCGCCGCTGCTGGTGATCGCCATCGCCATCACCGGGCTGGTGTTCGGGCAGGAGGCCGCGCGCGGGCAGATCGTGGGCCAGATCGGCGGGCTGGTGGGGCCGGGGGGCGCCGAGGCGATCGAGGCCATGATCGCCGGCGCGAGCAGGC
>DATMBA010000011.1:0-4964 GCA_035559635.1 Roseiflexaceae bacterium | reverse complement strand
GCCGCCGGCATGGGCGCGCCGGGCAGGCGGCGCAGCGCGGCGGCGGCGCGCAGCGGGGCCTCGAGCTCGGCGCGCTCCGCCGGGTAGGCCGCCAGGCACTCCTCGAGAGGCGTGCCGGACTCCAGCAAGCGCAGGCAGGCTTCGAGATGATCCGCAAGCACGTCGTCCATGATCGATTCCTGCTGCTCAGCCACGCTGCAACATCCGCCCGAGCGAGCGCAGCGCGCGCAGCTGCAGCTGCTTCACCGCTGTCTCCGTCTTCTCCAGCGCGCGAGCCACCTCCAGATGGCTGTGGCCACCGACGAAGCGCAGCAGCACCACCTGCTGCTGGTCCTCCGTCAGCCCCGCGATCGCCGCGCGCAGCTCCTCGGCCTCCATCCGCGCCCCCACCGTGGCGGCCGGGTCGTCGCCCGCAGGCTCGGCGCTGGCCATGTCCGTGACCGGCACCGTGAAGCGCCGCCGCTTGAGCGCGTTGATCGCCAGGTTGTGCGCGATCCGGTAGAGCCAGGCCTTGAAGGGGGCGCCGTAGAACGTATAGCCGTCGATTCGCTCGACCATCCGCAGGTACGTCTCGCTGATCACGTCCTCGCTCAGGTGGTGGTCACCGGTGATACCGTAGATATAGCTGTAGAGCGCGTCGCCATAGCGCGCCACCACCTCGCGGTACGCGTCGTCGTCGTTCGCCTTCAACCGGGCGACCAGCTCGGCGTCAGTCACAGACCCACCTACAGCTATGGTCACTGAGCGGCGAACCCCAACCAACAACAACCGGCCGGCGGGGTTCGTTATGGGTTGGTGTGTGGAGGGGCAAGCCCCTCCACGCCTCCCCTTCCGCTATGGGTTGGTGCGTGGAGGGGGGCCTCCACGCCTCCCTGCGTGGGAAGGTTTGGAGGGGCAGCGCCCCGAAACTCAGCCCTATCAGTTATTGTCGATCTGGGCGCGTTGGAGCGCCCCGGAGAAGTCCACGTAGATCGACTTCCACTCGCTGAACACGTCCAGCACTTGGGTGCCGGCCTCGCGGTGGCCGTTCCCGGTGCCCTTGGTGCCGCCAAACGGGAGGTGGATCTCCGCGCCGATCGTGGGGGCGTTGACATACACGATGCCGGTATAGAGGTCGCGCATCGCGCGGAACGCCGCGTTGACGTCTCGTGTATAAATCGCAGAGGACAGGCCGTAGGGTACGTCGTTGGCGACGTCGATCGCCTCCTCCAGACTATCGACGGTAATGATCGACAGCACCGGGCCGAAGATCTCCTCCTGGGCGATGCGCATCCTGGGGTGCACGTCGGCGAAGATCGTCGGCTGGTGGAAGTAGCCGTGGCCGAGCGGCCCATCGCTCAGCCGGCCACCGCCCACCACCAGGCGGGCGCCCTCGTTCCGGCCGATCTGGACGTAGCCCATGATCTTGTCGAGCTGCATCTGGTTGATCTGCGGCCCCATCTGGGTTGCCTCGTCCAACCCGTTGCCAACCACCAGCCGCTCCGCCCGGTCGGCCAGGCGCTCGGTCAGCTCGCCCACCACCGCGCGATGGGCGATCAGGCGCGAGGTGGCCGTGCAGCGCTGGCCGCTGGTGCCGAACGCGCCCCACAGCGCCCCCTCCACCACCAGGTCCAGGTCGGCGTCGGCCAGCACGATCATCGGGTTCTTGCCGCCCATCTCGAGCGAGACGTGCTTCATCCCCTCGGCGGCCAGCCGCGTGACCCGGCTGCCAGTGGCGGTGGAGCCGGTGAACGAGACCACCTTCACGTCCGGGTGCGTCACCAGCGCCTCGCCCGGCTCGGCCCCGCCGGTGACGATGTTGACCACCCCGTCCGGCAGGCCGGCGTCCAGCAGGCACTGCACCAGGTTGTACGTCGAGAGCGGTGTGTCGGGCGCGGGCTTGATCACCACCGTGTTGCCGACGATCAGCGCCGGGAAGATCTTCCAGGAGGGGATGGCCATGGGGAAGTTCCAGGGGGTGATCAGGCCGCACACGCCAAGCGGCTGGCGGACCGACATCTGGAACTTGTTGGGCATCTCGGAGGGCGTGGTCTGGCCGTAGAGCCGCCGCCCCTCGCCGGCCATGTAGAAGGCCATGTCGATGGCCTCCTGCACGTCGCCGCGTGTCTCCTTGAGCACTTTGCCCATCTCGCGCGTCATGTCGCGGGCGAACTGCTCCTTGCGCTCCAACAGCAGCTGCGCGGCGCGGAAGATGATCTCGCCGCGCTTGGGCGCCGGCACCAGCCGCCACGAGGCGTAGGCCTGCTGCGCCGCCTCCACTGCGGCGGATACGTCGGCGCCGTTCGAGTCCTGGAAGATGCCGATCACCTCGCGGGTGTCCGCCGGGTTGCGGTTCTCCAGCGTGCGCCCACTGGCCGACTCGACGAAGCGCCCGCCGATCAGGTTCTTGTAAAGCGGGGGGGTGGACATAACCACGTCCTCCTTGATGCCTTTGACGCCCGGGGCTGTGGCTGGATTATAGCACGTCTTGTCTCATGGGGGAGGTCTGGAGGGACGAAGCCCCTCCAGATCTTCTCCTGGTTTCATAAGTATTCGCTTGACAAACCGTACATATTAGATTATCCTAACCCGCGATCTTCGGAAGGTATAATCCGCCCTGCACAAGAGGAGATACGCCGAGATGCGGAACACTTCTGCCGTCCTGCTGCGCAGCCTTGCGACGCTGCTGGCCCTGGCTCTCCTGCTCGCCGCCTGCGGCGCACCTGCCGGCCCTGGCAGCGCTGGCGCTCCCACCGCCGCCCCTGCTGAGCCGACCGCCGCCCCCGCTGAGCCGACCGCCGCCCCTGTGAGCGGCCAGGCCTCCTCCTCGCCAAGCGGCGAACTGGTCGTCTACACCTCGCGCTCCGAGGCGCTCTTCAAGCCGGTGATCGAGGCCTTCAACACCGCCTACCCCGACGTGAAGGTGACCATGCTGACCGGCAGCAACGGCGAGTTGGCCGCCAAGCTGCTCGAGGAGCGCTCCAGCCCCAAGGCCGACGTGCTGGTCAACAGCGACCAACTCACCATGCTCAGCCTGGCGAGCGAGGGTCTGTTCGCCCCCAACGACTCGCCGGCGGTGGTCTCCCTCCCGGAGGACTACCGCGCCGAGGACGGCAGCTGGGTGGCACTCACGCTGCGCCCGCGCGTCATCATGTACAACACCGAGCTGGTGACGCCCGAGGAGCTGCCCGCCAGGATGATGGACCTGACCGACCCGAAGTGGAAGGGCCAGATCGGCGCGGCCGACAGCCGCAACGGCGCGATGCTCGCCCAACTGGTGGTGATGCGCCAGGAGTTGGGGGACGAGCAGATGCGGGCCTTCGTGCAGGGGTTGGTAGCCAACGAGACCGAGTGGTTCAGCAGCCACACCGACGTCCGCAAGGCGGTGGGCGCCGGCGAGCTGAAGCTCGGCCTGGTCAACCACTACTACTACCACCTCTCCAAGGCCGAGGGCGCGCCGGTGGGGATCGTCTACCCGGACCAAGGGGATGGCGAGATGGGCCTGGTGGTCAACTCCACCAACGCCGGCATCCTGAAGGGCGCGCCGCACCCCGAGCTGGCGCGGCTATTCGTGGACTTCATGCTCGCGCCGGAGGGCCAGAAGGTCTACGCCGAGAAGAACTTCGAGTACCCGATCGTCCCCGGTGTGCCGCTGGCCGAGGGCGTGCCGCCGCTGAGCGAGTTCAAGATCAGGCACGCCTCGCTCAAGTCCATCTGGGATGAACTGGACCCGACGAAGGAGATCGCGCAGGAGGCGGGGCTTCCATAAAAGCCTCTCCGAATACTTCGGGAGGGGGCAGAGGAGGGCGAAGTCCTCCCCTGAAACTCCACCCTATCCGGGGTATCCGGAACAGGGGAGCGTGAGGGTGAAACCCCTCACCGATCCCCCGCCCGCCGCGCAGCGGCGGGCGGGGGAGATGTGGGGACCTATGGCCCGCGCGCCCCCAGGCGGGGGGCGTTTCAAACAAGCTCTGAGCGGCCAACTCCTCTGATCTCTGACCTATCATCTGGCTTGGAAAAGCCCTAGCTTGGGGGTTCAGCAAATGGCGCCGTCTGCCCCTGATGCCTCCCCTGCTCCTCGAGCAGCCGTACCTGCCCGAAACCGCGCGCGGTGCCCGCGCCCACACCGCCGTAGAGTGCGAAGCGGGCGAGGGTCTCGACACACGCCAGCCAGTAGCGGTCGCGGTTGACGGCGGTGTAGGTGCAGCGCCCTACCGCGCCGATCTGCGGCGCACCGCCCTTGCCTAGCGGCGCCTGCGAGCGCAGCTCGAAGCGGCTCACCGCCACGCACTCCGCTGCGAAACGCCGCACCTCCTCCGGCAGCGCCAACGGCGCGAAGGCGTTCCAGCGGTCTAGCAGACTGCCGAACACCAGGTCCGGCAACGGCAGCGGCATGGTCAGCCCGCGCTGCCGAAACGTCACCGGTGCGGCGAACTCCAGCGTCCAGCGCGTCGGCCCACCCGCGGCCCGCAGCAGCGCCGGGGCGGCCAGCCCTTCGTAGCTCGCCCGCCCGGCCCACGGGTGCGTCGCCTCATCCGCCGCCAGCGCCTCCACCCGCCAGGCTGTGCCGTCGAGGTCGAGCACGCCGATCGCCTCGGGCGTCCAACCCTCCACCAGCGCCTCCAGTTCAGGCGTCAGCAGCGTGAGGCGCAGCCAATAGGTCCGGTCGGGCGTCACGGCGGCCACCCGCCCGCGTGGGGTCAGGCCGATCAGGTTGGAGACGGTCAGCGGCTTCGGACCATCATCGTCGTGCAGCCGCGCGGCGAGATCGGCATTGGCGGTGGCGATCAGCCGCAGCACGGCGGCGTGCGCGGCCCGCGCTAGATCGGGCTGCACGTCGCCCGCCGCGGCCGGGCGGATGATCAAGACGAGTGCGGTCGGCATAGGTGCTCCTTTCTGCCCCTTGCGAGGATTCACATGCAGCGCGCTGCGCTGGCATCTAAACTGAGGTGGGGTTTCAGGGGAGGGCTTCGCCCTCCCCTGGC
>DATMBA010000010.1:0-12278 GCA_035559635.1 Roseiflexaceae bacterium | reverse complement strand
CGCACCCCCACGCTACGGGCAGCGCCCGCTTATTTGAAAAGTATTGCCTCTGGTCCCCTCCCCGAACCCCACCGGAGGTGATGGTGCGGTAGCCTTAGGGGCCTGCGGCCCCAGACCCCTGGGGCGTGGATTCTCTGCTATAATCCGCCCCATGAGCTACGTCCCGACCCGTCGCCTGTTCATCGTCAGCGCCGCGCTGACGCTGCTCGTGCTCGCCCTGCTGGTTGGCTGCGCCCTGAACCCCATCCCGGACCCGACCCCCATCCCGCCCACGCCGCTGCCGCCCACCCCCACCCCGCTGCCGCGCGGCGGCACACTGACCGTGCGGCTGGCGCAGGATGTGCCGGAACTGCGCCCCTGGCAGCCGCGCAGCCGCGGCGAGGAGTTGATCACCGCCCTGGTCTACAGTGGGCTGACCCGGCTGGACGAGCGCCTGCGGCCGCAACCGGATCTGGCCACCAGTTGGGAGGCCACGCCAGACGGGCGGCTGATCACCTTCACCCTGCGCACCGATGTGACCTGGCACGACGGGCAGCCGCTGACCGCCGAGGACGTGGCCTACACCCTCGGCGCGCTGCGCGAGATCTCGCCCACCACCGCCCTGCTGCTGGACCTGCGGCGCATCACAGAGGTGACGGCGCCCAACAGCAGCACCGTCCTGATCTCGCTCACCGAGCGCTATGCCCCGATCTTCAGCCTGCTGGCCGTGCCGGTGCTGCCCAAGCACGTGCTGATCGACAAGGACATCGCGGCGCTCAACTTCTGGGACGTGCCGGTGGGCAGCGGACCGTTCCAGCTCGAAGAGCGCCGGCCGGACGCCGCCATCACGCTCCTGGCCAACCGACGCTTCTACCGCGGCGCGCCGCTGCTGGACCGGGTGGCGTTCGTGGTGGCGCCGGACGCGCAGGTGGCGGCCGATGCGCTGCGCGGCGGGCAACTGCTGCTCGCCGAGCTGCCCTGGGAGCAGGTCAGCCCGGTCGTGCAGGCCGTGCCCGGGATGCAGAGCGGCGCCTACGCCGAGAACGGCTACTACTTCCTGGCCTTCAACATGCGCGCGGGCCGGCCCTTCGCCGACCTGCGGCTGCGCCAGGCGCTCGCCAAGGCGGTGGACCTGCCGGCGCTGGTGGCCGAGGTCACCGCCGGCGGC
This sequence comes from Roseiflexaceae bacterium, assembly GCA_035559635.1. Classification (GTDB taxonomy): domain Bacteria; phylum Chloroflexota; class Chloroflexia; order Chloroflexales; family Roseiflexaceae; genus CALJIC01. The sequence continues at coordinate 11,131 of DATMBA010000010.1, read as the reverse complement.
GGCGCGCCGATCGGCTCGAGCGCCGCGCCAGGCTCGTGGGCCGACCAGGTGCCGCCGCCCAACTCTACGGTGGACCTTGAGGGCGCGCGGCGGCTGCTGGACGAGGCCGGCTGGAAGGTACCGCCGGGCGAGAGCATCCGCCAGCGCGAGGGGATCACCCTGACAGCCCAACTCTTCGTGCGCGGTGACGATCCGCGCCGGGTGCGTGCCGCCGAGGTGATCGCCGCCGCTGGCCGCCAGATCGGCATGCAGATCGTCGTCCAGCCCGCCGACTTCGAGACCGTGATCCGCTCCAAGTACGCCCCACCCTACGACTTCGACCTGCTGCTCGGGAGCTGGAGCAACGGCGCCGGCGACCCGAACTTCGCCGACTACGCCTTCTACGACCCGGACGACTTCGCGCTGTTCCACAGCAGCCAGATCAATCAGGGCGTGGCCGACACCCGCCCAGTGTTGAACATCGTCGGCTTCAGCGACAGCGCCTACGACAACCAGGCCGGGGCGGCGCGCCAGCTCTACGACCCGGATGACCGGCTGCACGCCCTGCAGCTGGCCCAGGCGCGCGTCGCCGAGCTGAAGCCGTACCTCTTCTTGTGGGCCGATCGCATCCCGGTGCTGCTCGCGCCGCAGGTCACCACCCTCGATGGGCCGGTACACCTCGACACGCCGATGTACCTGCACAACATCGAGCGATGGCATCTGAAACGCTGAACGCTGAACACTGAAGACGAAAGGGTCGGGGCAGGTCGAAGTGATGGCACTTCGACCTGCCCCGTACCCTAACGCTAAAGGCCAAACACTAAAGGCTAAAGAATCGGAGGCGGTCAGCTTCCCCGCGCCAGACTGACGCCCGGGACGGCCCCCTGGCCGCTGGCGCTGCTATCGTAGCCCATTTTGATCCAGCCCCGTTGAATCGCGTAGATCACCGCCATCGTGCGGTCATTGACCTGCAGCTTGGAGAGGATGGAGGTGATATGGTTCTTCACCGTCTGGCCGCTGATGCTCAACTCGTTGGCGATCTCCTTGTTGGAGAGGCCGCGGGCGATGCAGTCCAGGATCTCGATCTCGCGCGAGGTGAGCGGCGCGAACAGCGCGCTGGTGCGCTCGTCCTCGGTGGCCGCCAACTCGCGGAACTGGTGCAGCACCCGCGTGGCGACGTGCGGCTTGGCCAGCACGCTCTCGTTGATCAGATAGCGCCCGCGGGCCACCTCGCGGATCATGCGCACCAGGTCACGCGGGTGGACGTCCTTGGACGAATAGGCCGCCGCGCCGACCTTGATCGCCTGGAAGAGCTGGTCGTCGTCCTCGTACACACTGATCACGATCATACCGATGCGCGGGTCGCGCCGCTTGATAACGCGGGCGACCTCGAGGCCGTTCAGGCCGGGCAGGTTGATATCCACGAGGACCACGTCCGGCAGCAGGCGCTCGGCCAGCTTGATCGCCTCCTGGCCGTTCTCGGCCTCACCGACGACCTCCATGTCGCCGGCCTCGTCCAGGCTCCAGCGGATGCCCTGCCGGAACAGGGGGTGGTCATCGATGATCAGTACGCGAATCTTCTGGTCCATGTGCGATACCTGACTCCTCACGTGACAATCCCAGCGGTGCATCGCTGGCCTGCTCACTCGAGCGGCAGCGTGACCGTGACCTCGGTCCCGTGGCCGGGGCGTGAGGCCACCGTCAGGCGCGCCCCGATCAGCTCGGCCCGCTCGCGCATGCTAGTCAGCCCCCAGTTGCTGCGGCCGGCGCGCCTGGCGACCTCGTGCGGGTCGAACCCCGGGCCGTCGTCGCGCACCGAGAGGGCCAGCCGCGCTCCCTGCCGCACGAGCCGGACGGTCACGTGGGCGCCGCGGGCGTACTTATGGGCGTTTTGCAGCGCCTCCTGGACAATGCGGTAGAGCACGATCTCCACCTCGCTCGCCAGGCGCCCCACCGGCTCGGACTCGAGGGCCACATCGGCGTTGTAGGCGTTGTTGTAGCCGCGAATGTACTCGCGCAGCCCATCCGTCAGGCCGCGCTCGGCCACCTGGCCCGGCCGCAGGTCGGCGATGAAGCGTCGCACCTCCTGCAGGCCCTCGCGGGTGGCCTGCCGCATGCGGTCCAGCATCTGCACCAGGCGCTCATGCCCGGTCTGCTGCGCCAGCGTGTAGCAGGTCTCCAGCAGCATCAGCGAGTTCGCCAGCACCTGGGCCGGGCCATCGTGGACCTCGCGCGCCAGGCGTACGCGCTCCTCCTCGCGGCCGTGGATCACCTGCGCCCGCAGCGCCAGCGCCCACGGGTCGGCGCTGGTCTCGCTCTCGGTCTCCAGGAGCGTGGCGCTGCTCATCTCGATCTGACGCACCAACTGGTCCAGCTGCCGCAGCGCATGCTGGCTGGACAGCATGTCGCGCCGGAGCGCCTCGCAGCGCTCGCGCAGCTCGGCCACGCGCGTGCCGAGCGCGACGGCGTTGGTCGAGCCGCGCTGCACCGCGTTGCGATACTGGAGCATCGCCTCGTCCAGCTGCCGCTCGGCCTGGCGCAGCGCCACTGCGTGCGCCTCGCCCGCCCGCCGCACGCTCGCCGCCAGTTCACACAGCCGCCGGAGTTGCTCCGCAACGATCCCGTGCGCCTCGTGCAGCGCCACGTCTAGCCCGACATCATGCTCTGCGCCCATGTGCCCGCCGCCTGCCGCTCGCCCGCGCCAACACATGAAGAGCGCGGCCCATCCCGGCGAGGAGCGCTCTCCTCCCGGGTGAACCCGCCGCCCGCTCGACCGGCTCAACGCCTTCAGGTGGTATGGGAAAACTATACAACAACTCCAGGGCGTTTGCTAGAGCGGATCGGATGACTTCTTTTTCAGATCAGTGTCAATATGGTAGCAGTGGTCGCAAGTGGGGGCCTCCGCCAAGCCCCGTGGCAGCAGCGGGAGAGCGAAGGCGGGCGGTGCTCTCCCGCACACTCCTTTGACGCGGGCGGCGCCGGGCTGTCGGATGCGCCGGCGATCGCTGTCAGGACGTGCAGCGTGTTGGGGTAGGTATCGTCCCAGTAGGCGATGTCGATCGTGTTCGGATAGTGGTCCACCGGCGTGTCCCATGTGCCGGTCGCCGGGTTGAACGTGACGTAGCGCAGCGCCGTGATAGCCTCCTGGTTCGCGGTGCGATGGGTGTAGACGACGTGGATCAGATCGTTGCCGTCGATCGCGACGGCCCACTGCGCCACACCCGAGGGCTCATGGGCGGCGCTCATGCGCGAGAGCGCGCCCGGCAGGCCGGTGGAATCGGCGCGATAGGCCCGCAGCGTTTGCGAGGCCGCAACACACGGGTAGGACTCGCAGTTCGATGCGAACACATACAGCCGGTCCTCGCTGGTGCGCACCAGCTGCTTCGGGCTGACATCGGTGTAGCCCGCGCCGACCACGATCCTCGCGCACAGGGTAGCGCCGGCCGTATCACACGACGCGGCCGACGGCTGACCACCTGTGGTGACCGGCAGGTAGGTGACGACACAGAGGGCACCTTCGGCGCACTCCGCCGCTGTTGCAGGCGACTCTGCGATCACACCGACGCTGGAGCGGGCAGCGAGGGCCGCCACGGCGGTCAGGGTGAGCGGTATCAGTAATCGTGTGACGTTGCGTACATGGTGTATGGATGATCTCCAGAGCAACGTGGCACGTGGCGTGTGCGGGACGTTGAGATACCGAATCAGGCGCCGGGGAGGATACGCGCCGGGCCGCGGGCACGAGGAATGCTGTGCCGCGGCTACCCGACAAACTTGTAGCCGAAGCCGTGGACGGTGAGGATGTACTGAGGGTAGCGGGGGTTGGTCTCGAGCTTCTGCCGCAGCCAGGCCACGTGCACGTCCACCGTGCGTGTGGAGGCCAGCGAGTTATAGCCCCAGACCTTGTTGAGCAACTCATCGCGCGAGAGCGTGGCGCCGCGGTGGTCGATGAAGTAGCGCAGCAGGCGGAACTCGAGCGCCGAGAGCTCCACCATGCCAACGCCGGTGCGCTCCACCTCGGCCTTACGGAAGTTCACCTTCACCTGGCCGAACTGGTACACCTCGGAGGCCGGCGGGATAGCCGGCGCGCGGCGCAGCAGCGCCTCGACGCGTGCCAGCAACTCGATCATCTCGAACGGCTTGGCCAGGTAGTCGTCCGCGCCGAGCTTCAGGCCCACCACCTTGTCCACCACCTGGCTGCGCGCCGTCAGCATGATCACCGGGATCTGCAGCCCGCGCTGGCGCAGGTCGCGGCACAGGTCAAAGCCGTTCTTGCGCGGCAGCATCACGTCGAGGATGATCAGATCGAAGGTCTCGTCCACTGCGCGCGCCAGCCCGGACTCGCCGTCGGGCGCGCTCTCCACCACGTAGCCCTCACTGCGCAGCCGGTCAGTCAGTGTCAGCACCATGCCCGGCTCATCTTCGATCAGCAGGATGCGCTTGCTCATGGGTCCCCCATTGGGGCGGCCCGGAGGAGCCAGACCCCTACGAAGGAAAGAGAAACGAGGCTTCTGTGCGGGGGCCTGCAGTCCCGCAACCCCCGCCAGGGGCGGCGCGGAGGGGCCAGGCCCAATACCTTCCCGCCGGGGGAGGCCGCACGCAGCTAGGCCGTAGTTGGCTGCGCCGCACCGGCGGCGCCTGCCGTCACCGGCAGATGCAGCGTGAAGGTGCTGCCGCGGCCCGCAGCGCTCTCCACACTCACCCGGCCGCCGTGGGCCTGCAGGATGTGGCGCACCAGCTGCAGGCCGAGGCCGCTACCGTGGATCTGCGCCGCCATCACCTCGCGCCCGCGGTAGAATGGCTCGAAGATGTGCGGCAGGTCCTCGGCCGGGATGCCCATGCCGCGGTCCGTCACGGCGATGCGCATCTCGGGGGGGTGCACGCCGGCGACCAGGGACACGCGCACCTCCACCCAGGGGCGCGCGCCGCCGTACTTCACCGCGTTGCTGAGCAGGTTCTGCACCGCGTTGCGCAACGCCCGCGCGTCAGCCTGGATGGGCGGCAGATCCGGCGCCACGCGCACGTCCACCTGCGCGCCGCTGGCGCGGATCTGCAGTTGGCAGGCCGCCAGCGCCCGCTCCACCACGTCCGCCACGTCCACCGGCGCCAACTCATAGGCCCGGCGGCCGCTCTGGATCTCGGCGAACTCCAGCACCTGCTCCACCATCTCCGCGAGCCGGCGCCCCTCGCCACGGATCACGGCGCCATAGCGCCGTGCGTGCTCCGGCTCCTGGATCACCCCATCCGCCAGATTCTCGCCGGCCGAGCAGATCACCGCCAACGGCGTGCGGAGCTCGTGTGAGACCACGGTGACGAAGTCGATCTTCTGCTGTGCCAGGCGCTGCGCACGGCGCGCCATGGCGATCATGAGGATGACGCTGCCCGCCAGGAGCAGCAGCGTGCCGAGGCTGAGCGCCAGGTTGCGCGCACGCAGCTCGGCCAGGGCGCGTTCGAGTGAGCCGGAGCGGTGAGTGATGACCAGCCGCCACTGGCCCTGCGACTCGTGCGCCGTGTGCGGGTTGCGCGCCACGATGCCAATCGCCAGCGGCGCCGCCTGGCCATCGTCCTCGTCCGCGATGCGCAGCGAGTCGGTCAGCAGGAAGCGGTTCAGCTCGTCCAGGCGCACATTGAGCAGGTCCACCACCGCGTCGCCGAGCGGGGCCTGGCCGCGCGGCGCCTGCGGGTCCGAGCGGTAGATCGTGCGCGGTGTCTCGCCCGTGGTCACGATCGTCAGGTGGTAGTCCAGCCGGTCGTCCCCGGCGAAGTAGCGCCGCGCCAGCGCCGGGATGAACTCGCGCTGCATGTAGTCGCGGTCCAGCGTGACGATCGTGTGGGCGAAGAGCGGCACCCCACCCTTCACCGGCTCACAGCTCAGGCAGGTGGCGTCGGCCGAGGCGATGATCGTGTCGCCGTACAGGAAGCTGGCCTCGAAGTCCAGTTGCTGCCGATCGGAGAGCAGCCAGGTGCGGGCGATCGGCACCAGCAGCGCCGGCACCTCGGCGGCCACCGGCTCCGGCGAGGTGCTTACCACCACCCCGCCCTCCAGTGCCGTCTCGCGGTAACTCTGCATGAACCGCTGCCAGACCCCGGCCATGTGGGCCGGCCAGGCCACCCGCTCGAAGCTGCGCGTGGCCGGGTTGAAGCGTTGCAGATGTAGGCTACCGCGGTCGCGCAGCTCCACCAGGTAGATCTGGTCTACCAGGCCAGGGTAGGGCGCAGTGGAGGACCAGTGGTCGTAGCGGCGGGCGTAGCGCTCCCAGTTGCGGTCGCGCAGCGTCGTCGCGTCCATCTGGAAGCTGAGGTACATACGCGCCAGCTCACGGTCGAAGTCCTCGCTGAAGCGCGCTGCGCTGGCCCGCAATGTGGCCCGCATACGGTCGTGCTCAGCGGCGCTCACCTGCCCCACCCAGTAGTACTGCAAGACGGCCAACAACACCAGCGCGATCAGCGCCGCCACCAGGATCGGGAGATACAGCGCGTTCTGTCGCCACAGTCGAGTCATGGCGGCATTATATCGCAGTTCTCTCGGAGTTGTAAAGTAGGAAGGGCTTATTTCTCGGGGGCTGCGCCCCCGGACCCCCGCGGTATGCCTGTGTGGGCCCGTTTTACATACTTAACAACCAAGATCCCTCTTCATTGTTGCGCTGGCCCGCATTTACAATTTCCATGACCATGAATGGAAGGATGAGGAGAAAACCAAGAAGCGCTGATGCTCCAAGGATCTTAAGAATGGCTTTCATACTCGCTCCCAAGGAAATGCGCAACAGATGCTCTCGAACAATTCCTATGGCAGTTTCTATGAAGACCAGACGACAAAGCCAAACAATGCTTTTGTGGTTTGCTGTTTCTCATGCCAAAGGTCGTTGAAAGTCTGCTCCATGGACTCTCCAAGCACCTCACGAAACGTGTACGGATACAGCCCAAGGAGGTGTTCCAGAAGGGTTCGATCCCATGCGCGGGCCCGCGCCGACCTCACGAAACGTGTACGGATACAGCCCAAGGAGGTGGGACCCTGACAAAGCCGCTTCCAATCTCAGCAAGCACGGTGTCAGCTTCGCCGATGCAGTCGCCGTGGTTGAGGACGAGTTCACCTTGATGGGTGCCGACGACTTTCCCGACGAGGAGCGCTGTGTCGTCCTCGGCGCCGACGCCTTCGGCTAGCTCCTCGTCGTCATCTACACTTGGCGGGGCGATGGCGCATCCGCATCATCTCCGCCCGCAAAGCGACCCGTCAGGAACGCGCGCAGTATGAAGGATAGGCCCCGATGACTGACGAGATGCAGCCCGAGCATGATTTCAGCCGTGGCCGGTGCGGGGCAATTGTCCCCGCTCCCTGCGGCAAGACGCGCATCACCATCCGCTTGGATGACGATATCCTGGCTTGGTTTCGCGAGCGAGCCGAGCAGGCCGGTGGTGGCAACTACCAGCGCGCCATCAATCAAGCCCTGCGGGAGCATATTGAACGGCAGTCGCTCGAAGACTTGCTCCGACGGATCGTGCGTGAGGAGTTGCGTAACGTTGCATCGCACACGCGCAAGACTGGCCAGCAGGCGCGCCCGCCCAACAAGGCGTGATAAGAAACCTGCCCACCAAGCGCGTTAGGAAGCAGACCCCGAGGTTGTGGGCGCCATAGATGTGAGGGTGTACCCACGGATACTCGCGTGGCGCTTGAATTGGCGCAGCTCGCGCTCCTGCCGCTTCCGGTTGTACGTCTCGGCTGTTTCGGCTTCATACACCTCTCCGTACTTCAACGAGTGAGAGACGATGCGTGCGATCTTGTGCGCTGTGGCCACTGTTGCCTGCTGCGGTCCTTTACGTGCCCACATCGCTCGGTAGTACGCCCCCACCGCCGAGTCCGAGCGCGAGACCGCTTGTGCGGCCTGACGAAACGCTTGCGCGGCTCGGTTCACCGCTTTCCGCGTCTGTGAGCGCAGCACCTTCCCCCCCGCGATATCGTTGCGCGGCACAAGCCCCAGCCAGGCATAGACGTGCTTCACCGTCGGGAAGCGGCTCATGTTGGTGTCCATCTCGCTGATGATCGTCTGCACACTTGACGCCGACAACCCCATCATACGGCTACTAGGTCGACCCCAAGGATGCGCGCGTACTGCGCACGTGCGTTGTAATGTGGGCGCATTCTTCGACCGCGAATCAGCCTGCGCCGGTGGTAGATCCGGCAATCGGGGTCAGCCGCCAGGAGCGGCTGCCACCAGTGACGGAGACACGGGTGATGGGGAACCAGGGTGCAGCATGGGCTGGGAAGCTCCAGTGCATTGGTCGGTCTCAGCTGCTGGCCAGTGATATGATAGCGGAGGGTGAGGGCGCCGACAAGGTTTCTTTGGTGCGGGAGGCCCGCCCCGGGCTGGCTGGGTGCAGCCGGCTGCCCGAATCGCACCGAGCCTAACGGCGTCTCAGCTTACAACGCACTACCCGTTCGGGCAGTGGCTGAGGCCAGCCGTTGGGCCGCTACCGAGAACGCCTGTACTCTGCTGAACGCCTCTTGCTGGCCATCTCTCAAGCCGTGTGCCTGTGATATACTGCCGGGAGATACTTGTGTCGGATGTGGCACCGACGCACCAAAGGTTGCACCACAGCTCAAAGGAGCAAATAACCGAGCGCTTTCAACTCTTTACGATGCCCTGACTAAACCCATTTCCGATCACCTGGAGCGTTTGGAAGGCAGAGACATCTTGGAGCAGCGACTGGCGGCCGCGCAGGCCGTGCCGGGCGAGCGGGCGTGGAACCCACGCGCCGCGCTCGCCCTTTTGATGGGGTACTTCGTGCTGTTCGGCATCACGGTGGGCGGCCAGGGGGTGCTGTGGGCGGATATCAAGGCCGCGCTGGCGCTTGGCGACGGCGTGTTTGGCACCTCGCAGCTGGTCTCGCCGGTGCTGGGCGTGACGACGCTGCTGTTCGGGGCGCCGGTGGTGGCACTGCTGGGCAAGAAGCGCTTCGCGCTCGTGGGGCTGGCCGTGCTCGGTCTCTCGTCGCTGGCGATCGCCGCCGCCGGCGGGCTGTGGGCCCTGGTGGGGGCGCTGGTGCTGGCCGGCCTGGGCTTCGGCGCGGTAGAGTTGGCGATGAACAGCGCCACGCTGGACTGGGAACAGGCCACCCGGCGCGACGTGATGAACGTGATGCACGCCGGATTCAGCGGCGGGGCGGTGGTGGGCGCGCTGGCCGCCGGCGCGCTGCTGCAGTGGGGCTGGCTGTACCAGGGGGTGCTGGCGCTGATCGCGGCCTGCTGCGGGCTGGCCTTCGCCGCCACGCTGCCGGTGCGCTACCCGCCGGCCGACCCCACGCCGGCGGCGGGCAGCAGCCCCACCGCGGCGCTGCGCCTGCTGCTTGGCAACGGCGCGCTGCTGTTGCTCGCCGTCCTCAGTCTGCTGGGTGTGGTGGGCGAGAGCGTGGCCAACACCTGGAGCGTGATCTACCTGCGGACGCTCGGCGCCGAGGCGTTCGTGGGCGGCGCGGCCTACGCGCTGTTCAACGGCACCATGTTCGCCGGGCGGCTGATCAACCAGCCGCTGGTGGCCCGCCTGGGGGCGCGCGCCTCGCTGCTGATCTCGGGGGCGCTGCTGGTGGCGAGCGGCGCGCTCCTGCTGCTCCCCGGCCAACTCTGGCTCGCCGTGGCAGCCTTCGCGCTCGCCGGGCTGGGCGTGGCCGGGGTGGTGCCCACCGCACTCAGCGCCGCCTCCCGCCTGGCCCCCGGTAGCAGCGGGGCGGTCACCGGCGCGATCATGGCCGTCACCTACTCGGGCTTCGTGGTCTGCGCGCCGCTGATCGGCTGGCTGGCCGAGCTGTTCACGCTGCAGATCGCGCTCGTGAGCGTGGGAATCAGCGGGGCGCTGATCCTGCTGCTCGGGCGAGGGGTGGCGCGGTAGATTCATAGGCGCTGCGCGCACCCTGCCAGCGGAAAGGGAGGGTTAGGGAGGGCTTCCTGACCCTCCCCGTTCCATCTGTCTACCAGGGCAGCACGCCGTCAGGGAGTGGCGCGCCGCACTCGCAGGCGCCCTTCCCGTCCGCCTCGCGGACCATGTGCCCGCAGGCGGGGCAGCGGGCGTTCACCAGGAGGCGCTCGGGCCGCAGCCAGGCGAACACCCCGCCGGCGCTCAGCCCGCCGCCGTAGTACTGCCGGCTGGCCTGCTGGTGCACGGCGCTCCGCGTCATCTGCCGCGAGTCGCCGGGGCGCTCCCAGGCGGTGACGGTCATCATCCGCGTGCCGACGATGATCCCCGTCCACTCGATGAAGCCCGGCATCTCCAGCATGTCGCGCACGGTGGCCAGGCTCGCCTGGCGCACCTGCTCCACCTCCTGCTCGTCGCGCGCCTCCAGCATGGTGAAGGTGTACTCGCCCGGCTTGACGCGCTTGCCGCTGCTCGCCCAGGCGCTGGTGCCGAACACAAGCGGGCCGAGCCGCGCCGGCTGCACCCGGATCTGCAGCCCGAGCTGCCTGGGGACCTCGCCGCTGTCGAAGTAGCCCTGCGCCAGGCGTATCCCGCCGTCCTCCAGCTCGATGAAGTCGGCCCCCGGCACGTCGATCCGCCTGCCGGTGGGCGGCAGCCCGTTGAACGGCCCGCTGTTCGTGCCGCGCATGCGCCACTGCACCGCCAGCCGGCGGTTGTCGAGCGCGTCCAGGCTGACGAGGTCGAAGCGCAGATCGGGGAACGCGCCCCACAGGCCGGCGGCGTAGGCGCCGATCGCCTCGCCCGTGACCCCATCAGGCGCCAGCGGGTCGCGGTACATGCCGCCGGGGGCGAAGCTGGCGACCAATGCGGCGGCGTCGTGGCGGTTCCAGGCCTCGAAATAGGGGGCGATCGCCGCGGGGGCCGGGCTGGTGTCGGTAGCAGCGCTCATCGTGCCTCCTCCTATTCGTTCCGTCCTGCGACGGAGGATAGGGTCAGGCGCTGCTCAGAGTCCAGCCCACTCCATGCTCACTTTGTGTCATGTCTCCGCCGCCCAGCTCGCGCTGCCAGAGCCAGTCGGTCAGGCGGCGGACGCCGGAGGCGAGGTGGCGCCGGTAGGTGCTGAAGGGCAGGCTCAGCAGCTCGGCCGCGGCCTCCTGCGAGAGGGCCGGCTCGAAGTAGGTGCGGTGGAGCGCCCGGTAGAGCTTCGCATCCCTGGGGTTAGCACGAAGCGCGGCGGCGGCCTCCCGCAG
>DATMBA010000009.1:0-1178 GCA_035559635.1 Roseiflexaceae bacterium | reverse complement strand
GGAGGGGCTTCGCCCCTCCGAAAAGCGTTTGTATGGGGGCCTCAGTCCCCCACGCCCCCCATGCGTGTACCCTTCGGGAACGCCTGCGGCGTGCGCACGAACGGTACAGTACGCGCGAACCTTGTCTTAACCCCGCCCGGCCCGTGGGGTGCCCGCTGGGCCCGGCGGGCTCTCCGGTGCGAAGGCCGCCGGCGCGGCCTGTACTCCAGCCCGCGCCGGCGGGCGTGGGCGTGCGAGCCCGCGGGTTGACCCGCCAGGCGTGGCGCCTTCGTGTCTTCGTAGTTCAGATAGCGATGGCTGACGTACGTATTCACAAGCTGACGAAGCGCTTCGGCGACGTGGTGGCGGTGCGCGAACTGGACCTGCAGATCGCCGATGGGGAGTTCCTGGTGCTGCTCGGACCCTCGGGCTGCGGTAAGACCACCACGCTGCGCTCGATCGCCGGCCTGGAGCGCCAAACTAGCGGCGATATCTTCATCGGTGATACGCTGGTGAATGCCCTGTCGCCTGGCGAGCGCGACATTGCGATGGTGTTCCAGTTCTACGCGCTCTACCCGCACCTGACGGCCTTCGATAACATCGCCTTCCCGCTGCGCGCCCAGCGCACGCCGGCCGCTGAGGTGGAGCGGCGCGTGCAGGCCGTGGCGCGTACGCTGCGCATCGAGCACCTGCTCGGCCGCCGCCCACGCCAGCTCTCGGGCGGCGAACAGCAGCGGGTGGCCCTCGGGCGCGCCATGGTCCGCCGGCCCAGGGTGTTCCTGATGGACGAGCCGCTCACCAATCTGGACGCGGCTATGCGCGCCGAGATGCGCGCCGAACTGAAGCATCTGCAGCGCGAGTTGGCCACCACAATGGTCTACGTGACGCACGACCAGACCGAGGCGATGTCGCTCGGCCACCGGATCGCGGTGATGCACCAGGGGGTGCTGCAGCAACTCGGCACGCCGCTGGAGGTCTACGCCCGGCCGCAGACGCTGTTCGTGGCCGGCTTCATCGGCACGCCCCCCATGCGGCTGGTCGACTGCCGCCTGGAGGGGGGCGAGGCGCCGGCGCTGGTGGGTGCGAGCGGCGCCCTGCGCCTGGCGGTGGACGCGCCGGTGTGCGAGCGTGTGCTGGCGAGCGGCGCGGAGCGCCTGGTGCTGGGGGTGCGCCCCGAGGAGGTGCGGCTCGGCGGGCAG
>DATMBA010000008.1:0-2707 GCA_035559635.1 Roseiflexaceae bacterium | reverse complement strand
CACCGCCCGCCCCGCCGCCAGCGGAGGCGCCAGGCGCGGGCGGCGTGTTCGGCCTCCCACCTGCGCAGCCCGCCCCCACCCCGCCCCCGCCGGCCTCCCCTGGCGCCGGCGGCGCGTTTACTCTGCCGCCGCAGACGCCCGCGCCGCCCGGCACGGCAGCCGCCCCCCAGGGCAAGACCAACTGGGGCCTGATCCTGGGCATCGCCGGTGGGGTGCTGGCGCTCGCCTGCATCGCCCTGATCGCCGGCGTGGCCATCTTCTTCCAACGGGTCGGCGAGGCGTTCTCCACCCTCACGCCCGAGCCGGCGGTGGCCACCGCTGGACCCGGCGCGACAACGGAGTTCGGCGAGGTGCTCCTGACTGAGGACTTCGAGCGCGCGCGCACCAGCAGTTTCGGTGAAGGGAGCGACTCGGACGGCTCGTTCAGCATCGAGAACGGCGCCTACGTCATCACGCTCGAGCGATCCGGCTACTTCATGTGGAACGCGGCCGACGGTACCTACGGCGACGTGGCGATCGAGGTGGACGCCACCGTTGAGGGGCCGAGCGACGGCGCGGCGGCGCTGCTGTTCCGCTACCAGGACGCGGACAACTTCTACATCTTCCGCGCCTTCGGCGACGGCACCTACAGCCTGCAACGCTACGTGGCCAACGAGCCGACCTTCCTGGTTGAGCCGACCGACTCCGCCGCGCTCAACGGTCTTGGGCAGAGCAACCGCATCCGGATCGAGGCCCGCGGCGACACCATTACGCTGTACGCCAACGGCCAGTTGCTCACCGAGGTCACCGACGGCAGCTTCAGCAGCGGCCAGATGGCGCTCGGCATCAGCGCCCAGGACGAGGCCGGCGTGACGGTCCGCTACGATAACCTGACGATCTACGGCCAGCGCTGATACCGCACCCCGCCGGATTACCGGGGAGCGCGCGGGTCGCCCCTCGTAGCCTTGCTGCTTTTCATACGATTGCCTGGGGAGCGCTGGTCCCCACGCACCCCCAAAGCCAATGAGCGAACTGGTCGGCCGCAAACTGGATAAGTACGAGCTGGAGGAACTGCTCGGGCAGGGCGGCATGGCCGCCGTCTACCGCTCGCACCACCCGCAGCTGGACCTGCCGGTGGCGATCAAGGTGCTGCCGCACGTCCTTGGCCAGAACACGACGCTGCTGGCCCGCTTCCAGCGCGAGGCCCGCACGATCGCCGCGCTCAACCACCCCGGTATCGTGCGGATCTTCGACATCGACGAGGCCGACGATGTGGTGTACATGGTGATGGAGTTGCTGCCGGGCGGCACTCTCGAACAGCGTATCCGCGCCGGTGGCCTGGACCGCACATGGAGCGCCGATATCATCGTGCAGGTGGCCGGCGCGCTGGACTACGCCCACCGCCACGGTGTGATCCACCGCGACATTAAGCCCTCCAACATCCTGCTCAACGCCGAGGGCCGCCCCATCCTGGCCGACTTCGGCATCGCCAGGCTGGTGCGCGACGCGGTGGAGGCCCCGGGCGGCGGCGATCCGGGGCGCGACCCGACCCTCACCAGCGTGGGGATGGTGCTTGGGACGCCGGCCTACATGGCGCCTGAGCAGCTCGCTGGCCAGCCGGTGGACGCCCGCTCGGACATCTACGCGTTGGGGGTGGTGCTCTACCAACTCCTCACCGGCCGCGCGCCCTTCACCGGCGACACGATGACGGTGGTCAGCGGCCATCTCACGCGCGAGCCGCCGCCGCTGCGCGAGTATGTGCCCGACATCCCTCCGCTGCTCGAGGCGGTGGTGCTGCAGACGCTAGCTAAGAATCCCGAGCACCGCTTCAAGAGCGCCGGGGTCTTCGCCACCGCGCTGCGCAACGCCGCCGAGGAACTCGAGCCCGGCGTCGTCCAGGTGTCGTCGGCAGCCCGCCGGTCGCCCCCGCCCGCGGCCTTCGTGGCCCCGGCTCAGCCGGCTATCCCGGCGCCCACCACCCTCCCGGCCCAGCTCAGAGCGCGGCCAGGGACCGGGCGCGCCATCCTGATCGGCGTGGCTGTGCTGCTGATCCTGGCGCTGCTCGCGCGCACTTGGGAGGTGGTGGGCGCACTCGCGATCCTCGCGGGGTTCGTGGTGCTGGTGTTCGCCGTGCTGCGGCGCCTGCCGGCCTCCCCCGGCCGCCCACCCGCAGAGCCTGAGCCGCAGGCGCCGCTGCTCGATACCGCCGTTCAGCCGCTCCCCCCTAACGCTGTCACGGGCGCTGTCACATCGGCGCCGGTCCCGGCGTCCGTGCCACCTGCGCAGGGTACACCGGCGCCCGATAGCCCTGTGCCGCATGCACCAGCGACGGAAGCCGCCCGGCCTGCCGGCCCGCAGGAGCCGCCCACGCTCACCGCCGACCCGCTCGCCGCAACAGCCGCCATCTCGGTGGCCGAGGGCGAGACGCTGGCGGAGCCGCGTCCGGAAGCGGCTGCCCCACCCCCGCCCATCGCCCCAGACGAGCGCCCTGCCGATACACCGGAATCGGCCGGCGCCTGACCTGCGCCATCAAGCGACGGAGCGGGGGGCGCAGCCCTCCCGCACGCCAACCCACCGCCAAGGAGCTTCTGGAGCTATGAAGATCATCGTTGTCGGCACCGGCTTCGTGGGCCTGACCCACGCCGCCGTCTGATCCGAGTACGGCCACCAGGTCTACGCCTACGACATCGACCCGCACCGTATCGCCGCCTACCAGAGCGGCCAACCC
>DATMBA010000007.1:0-5454 GCA_035559635.1 Roseiflexaceae bacterium | reverse complement strand
CTTGCGGTACAGCCGGCCGGTGGCGCGCAGGCAGGCCACCTCCGCGCGCCGGTCGCCGCCGGCGCGCGCGGCGCGCAGCGCGTGGTCGTAGTGCTCGGCCGCCTCGTCCCACTGCCCCACCAACTCCAGCACCTGGCCGAGGTGGAAGCGCACCGCGCCCTGTTCGTCCTCCGGCAGCAGCGGCAGTAGGCGGCGGTAGTAGTCGATCGCCGACGGGTTGGCGTACTCGGCGCGGGCCTGGTCGGCCGCGCGGCGCAGGTACTCGCGGCGCTTAGCCAGGTTGTCGCTGCGGTCGTAGTGGTGCGCCAGCAGGTCCACGAACTGGTCGAGCGACGAGGCGTAGGACTCCTCGATGAAGGCGCCGAGCCGCTCGTGCAGCCAGGCCCGCGTCTCATAGGGGATGCTCTCGTAGGCCACACCGTGCGTCAGGATGTGCTTGAACAGATAGCTCATCGCCGGCTCGGGCAGCTCGGGCAGCGTCAGGTCCAGCCGCGTCAGCAACTCCAGGTCGGCCTTGACCGCCGGCGGGTCGCCCAGGCTGGGGTAGAAGCCCCACAGCCAGGCGGCGCGGAACGAGCGCCCGATGATGCTGGCCACCTTGAGCGTGGCCCGCTCGTGCTCGCCGAGTTGGTCGATGCGGCTGAGGATCAGCGTGCTCAGGCTGGCCGGCAGGTCCAGGCCGTCCAGCTCCTGGGCGCTGCGCGGCGCGAAGCCGCGGTCGTGCAGGTAGGTGAGCAACTCCTCGAGGTAGAACGGGTTGCCCTGCGTGCGCTCGACGATGCGCGCCAGCACGTCGGGCGGCAGTGGCTCGCGAGTGCCGAGGTGCACCTGCTTCAGCTCCGCCAACTCCAGCGCCTCGGCCTCGTCCAGCTCGGCGAGCGGGATGACGGTGCAGTTCGGCAGCTCGGTGATGCGCGGCACCTGCAGGTGGGTCAGCTCAGGCGGGCGGTAGGCCACCAGCGCCAGCACCGGCACGTCGGCGATCGCCAGCCCGATGGCCTCCAGCAGGTCGTGCGAGAGCGGATCCATCCAGTGGGCGTCCTCGAGCACCAGCATCAGCGGCCCGGCCTGGGCGCGGGCGCGCAGGCAGCTCACCAGTAGGTCCTCGAGCGAGAGCTTGCGCAGCCGCGGGTCGAGCGAGGCAGTCAGGTCGTTGTCGGGGATGCGCAGGTTGAGCGCCGGGCCGAGCAGCGGGAGGCGCGGCAGCCACCTGGGGTTGATCGCCGCCAGCTCGCGCTCGAGCGCCGCCAGCTGGGCCTCGGGCGGCGCCTCGCGGTCGACGTGGAAGAACGCCTGCCAGATCGGCTGCCAGGCGAGGTAGCTGTCGCTCGTGCCGTAGGATTGGCACTCGCCGGCGAACACCTGCAGCCCGCGCCCAACGGCCCGGCGCACGCACTCATTCACCACGCGGGACTTGCCCATACCGGCCTCGCCGGTGATCGCCACCACCTGCCCGTCGCCGGCGAGGGCGCGCTCCATCTGCGCCTCGATGCGGGCGATCTCGGCGGAGCGGCCGACGAGCGGCAGGCCGGCGAAGAGCAGCTGTGCGAGGACCGGGCTGCGCGGGCGGACGCCGAGTAGCCGGGCGGCGGCGATCGGGCGCAGGCGCCCCTTCACCGCCAGCGGCGGCAGCGGCTCCCAGGCGAAGGCGTCACCCGCCACACGCGCGGCAGGCTCGCTGGCGATGATCTCGCCCGGCGCGGCGGCCTGCATCAGGCGCGCGGCCAGGTTCACCTCGTTGCCGAGCACCCCGTAGGTGCAGCGGGTCGGCCCGCCGTAGGCCCCGCTGTAGGTGCGGCCGAGGCTGAGGCCGATGCGGATGTCGCCGATGAAGTCCAGCTCGGGCGGCGGGGCGCGCAGCTGCGCCGCCGCCATCACCGCGCGGGCGGCGTCGTCCTCATGGGCGGCGGGCGCGCCGAAGGCGCAGTAGAAGTAGCTGCCCTTGTCACCGATCGTGAGCTGCAATAGCGTGCCGCTGAAGCGCGCGATCGTGCGCTGCGCCCAGCAGATGAAGGCGTCCAGCTTCTCCCCGGCGGCCGGGTCCTCGTCATAGTCGATGCCGCCGAAGGAGAGGAACAGCACCGCCACCGGCCGTAGCTCGGCCAGTAGCTGCTCCTGCCCGGCGTACACGCGGCTGTAGACCGCCGGGACCAGCCAGGGACGGAAGGCGGAAGGCGGAAAGCGGAAGGCGGAAGGCGGAAGCGTCACCGCCTCACCGGCCGCCGCGCCCGCAGCCCCCTGCAATCCCGCCAGCACGGCGAAGCGCTGGCCGCTCTCCTCGTCCGCGCGCCACTCCGCGACTGTGGCCTGGCCATGCAGGGCGGCGGCGGTGACCTCGTCCGCCAGCACCTCGCCGCTGCGGGCCGCGTGGTCGGCGGCGGCCAGGCGCTGCAGCGTGGCGCCGGCCAGCACGTCTAGCAGCTGGACCTGCGGGTCGCCCACCTGGAAGCGGCGCGCCTCGCCGGAGGCCAGTGCCACCTTGATCGCCAGCGACACCGCGCTGCCGCCAGGGGTTGTGACGGTGGCGAACTGGCGCATAGCCGCCTGCATCGCCAGGGCGCAGGCCGCGGCAGGGTGCGCCGCAGCGTGGTGCGTGGTGCGTGGTGCGTGGTGCTTGTCAGCTGGCACCAGCTGAGCACTCCCAACTGCAAACGCAAAACTGGCGTCATCGAACCAGCACGTGATCGCATCCCCGGCGAAGCCGATCACGCTGCCGCCGTAGCGGTCCACCTCGGCGATCAGCGCGCCGTAGATCAGGTTCAGCTCGCGCGAGAGCTCGTCGGCGCCGCGCTGCGGGCCAAGCTCGTTCACCAGCGCGGCGGTGAGCCGCGTGAAGCCAGAGATGTCGGCGAACAGCGCCGCGCCGCGCGTGCGGTCGGGGAGCTGCACGCCGCGCGCCAGCGCCGCGCGGCGGTCCTGCGCGAGGTAGGCGCTCAGGGGACGGCTGAGCATCGGGTCTCCTTCTGCGGCTGCGTGGCCAGCAGCAGGGCGCGGGTGTGGCCAGCGCCACACCTTCACACATATAAACGCGCCTGAGGATGAGAATTATAAGCCATGCGCGCAAAAGCCTCCCGTCTTCGGCGGGAGGCTTTACGCCGTGCTTGCAGGCCAGGCCTGCGGAGCAGGAAGAGGTTTTTCAGGGAAGGCAAGCCCCCCTCACTCTCCCAGTTGGGGGATACGACACAGCGTAGAGCCTATGCAGGCTACGCCGCCACGAGCAGCGCCGTGAGGTACATGATAGCGATGCCGCCCGCCAGCCCACCGAAGACCGCTGGCGACAACAGGGGCGCGCGCTCGTCTGCGCTCTGGCGCAACACCAGCCGGGCCACCTCGTAGATCACCTGGGCGATCGCCCCGGCCCCCAGCGCCAGGAAGAGCGCCGCCGCCAGGCTGTTGTAGATGAAGCCGCCCGTCCAGACCCCGAGCACCGCCGGCAGGCCGGCCAGCGCCGCCAGCGCGACGAAGTGGCGCAGCCGCACCCGCTCGCGGGCCACCGGCGCGGCGATGCCGACCCCTTCGGTGATATTGTGCAGTGTGAAGCCGATCACCAGGAACGTGCCGAGCGCGGCCTCGCCGAGCGCGAAGGCGGCGCCGATCGCCAGCCCCTCGCCGAGGTTGTGCAGCCCGATCCCCAGCGCGATGCGGTAGGCCAGCCCGAGCTGGCTGGCGGCCTCCCCCTTCCGGCGCGCGCCGAGGGCGAGCAGCCCCAGGCAGGCCAGCAGCGCCACCAGGAACACCAGCGGCGCGCCGCCGAAGACCTCCGGCGCGACCGCCACCAACTCCAGCGCCTCCGCCAGCGTGTCGAACAGCAGGAACGCCAGCAGCCCCACCGTCAGCGCCAGCACCGCCTGCATGCCGCGCCGCCCTAGCCGGCGCAGGAACGGGTACCACAGCAGCCCCAGCCCCACCGGGACGAAGCCGACGTAGATGCCCAGCAACGCGTAGCGCCAGACCGTCGCCCAGTCCGGGCCGGGCGTCAGCGTGGCGACGCCGACTTCACCCTCGAACGCCACGCCGTTGACGCTCAGGATCCTGATGGCGTGCGTCTCGTCCTGCACCCAGGGATAGGGGATGGTGATGGTGGCCCGCCCCAGGCGCGGGATCTCCGGGCCGGGATGGATGGTGAAGTCCCAGTAGGCGTCGTCCACCAGTACCTGCGCCACCGTCACCGGGTCCACGCCGCCGTTGGTCACCTCTACCACCAGCAGGTCGCGCGCGGGCAGCGTGATGCGGTCGATCGTCAACTCCTCGATCGGCGGCGCCGCGCGCGCCCCCAGGCCGGCGCCCGTCACCACCAGCGCCGCGAGCAGGGCGCCGAGCAGCAGCAGCGGGAGAAGCGCCAGCAGCACCATGCGCGCATCCCAGCGCCTCGCCGCGCCAGGCTGGCTCGTCTCAAGGGTGGTATCTGTCATCGCGATCCCTCATGCGCTTGCGGCGCAAGTCACGTCAGCGGGCACAGCCCCAGGCGGGATGCGGCCGCGAAGGGCGCGCTCGCCAGGCCGTCGTCCGTCACCTCGAAGATCCCCATCCAGCCGAGCTGGTTGAACTCGCTCTGGTGGGCATGGAACATATACTGGCCGGGGCGCGTGTAGGTGAACTCCAGGATGTGGCGCTCGGCCTGGCACATCATCACCAGGTCGGTGTACTCGTCCGGCGCCAGCTTTGTGCCGGTGCGGTAGAGGTGGAACAGGTTGGCGTGGATGTGGAACGAGTTGATCAGGTCGAACTCGGTGAAGTTCGCCAGGTACACCCGCACCAGCTCGCCGGTCTTGAGCGAGATCGGGTGCTTGGTGTAGTGGAAGGCGACGGTATTGACGGCGTAGACCTCGTTCTCGGCGTCGAAGTTGGTGTCGAAGGCGTTCATCACCATCACCAGCTCGCGCGCCGGCGGGCGGGGCGAAGGCGGGTCAACGATCAGGATGCCGTACAGGCCCTTGTGGATGTGGCGCGCGAACGGGGTGGTATGGCAGTGGTAGACGTGCACGCCGAACGGCTCGGCGTCGAACTCGTAGACGAACTGCCCGCCGGGCGGCACCGGCGTCACGCCATCCATCTCGGCCGGGTGCACGCCGTGAAAGTGGATCGAGTGGGGGTGCTCGGTGCCGTTAGTGAAGGTGACCCGCAGGCGCTCGCCCTGGGTGCAGCGCAGCGTCGGGCCGGGGACGCGGCCGTTGTAGGTCCAGGCGGGGAAGGTGACGCCGGGGGCGATCGCGATCGTCTTGCTGACGGCGTCGAGCGTGAAGGAGCGCACCGTCTGGCCGCTGGGGAGCGTGCTCACCGTGCCGTAGTCGAAGTCCGCGAGCAGCGCGCTGGGGTCGAAGCCATTGGCGGCCGGGTCGACGTCGCCGACCACCATGTTGCCCTGGTTGGCGGCCAGGCCGCCGTGCGCGCCGTGGAGCTGCGCCGGGGGCAGGGGCGCGAGCGCGGGAGGCCCGCCGCCCGGCAACGCCTGCC
>DATMBA010000006.1:0-1979 GCA_035559635.1 Roseiflexaceae bacterium | reverse complement strand
CGGGCCTCGGCGTGCGCCGCCTGGTCCAGCGGGGCGTCCAGCAGCGGGCGCACCAACGCGCGCGCCGCAGGCCCGGCGGCCGTCAGCCGCTCCACCTGGAAGCGCGCCACCCCTTCCGCCGCCACGCGCAGCGTGTTGTCGTGCAGCCGCACCATGCGGTGCACCACCGCCGCTGTCCCCACCGCGAAGATGTCCTCCGGCGCCAGGCGCTCCGGGCGCTGCGGGCCGCGCAGCGCCACCATCCCCACCATGCGCCCCTCGGCGATCGCCTCGTCCACCAGGCGCACCGCCGCCTCCTGGCCGATCGCCAGCGGCGTCACGGTCAGCGGGTAGATCACGGTGTTCAGCAGGGGCAGCAGCACCAGATCGCGAGGCAGGGGAGGAAGGGCTGGTGCCGGCGGGGAGGCGCTCTGGGGGGAGCGCTCGTGCTCGCTCACGTGTCAAACCCTACTGGACGGGCGCCGGCGCGCTGCCGGCCGGCAGGCTCATGCCGACCTCGTTGGCCGCCAGGGGCAGCAGCTCGCGCGCCATCGCCACAAAGTCGTCGATCACGAACGGCTTGGACACGAAGCGCGTGACGCCGGCGCTGCGCGCGTCCTTGCGCAGTTGCGTCGTGTCGTAGGCGGTGAACAACACCGTCGGACAGGTGGCGCCCCTGCGCCGCAGCGTCGTGATGAGCGAGAGGCCGCTGATGCCGCGCAGGTTGTAGTCCGTCAGCAGCAGGTCGTAGGGCTGCGCCTCCCACAGCTCGAGCCCCTCCTCGGCGGAGAGCGCCTCGTCCAACTCATAGGGAACGCCCAGGTTCTGCATCCCGATGGCGATCACATGCCCGATCGCATTATCGTCTTCGACCAGCAGGATGCGGAGCGGTCGTTGCGTCGTCATGGTCAGCTCGCTTCGCTGTGAGCCTACCTCGGGATGGTGCGGCGCAGTGCGGGAGTGTAGATTCATATGGTACCATAGAAGATGCCGTCTGGAAATGACGATCGTCTCATATTGCCTGTCGTAATGCGACAATTTCGTCATTTATGATCGACCCGATCGACCTGGAGGTCTTCCGCCACCGCTGTGCCGCGATCGCCGAGGAGATGGGCGCCGCGCTCGGCAGGAGCGCGCTCTCCGCCAACATCAAGGAGCGGCGCGACTTCTCGTGCGCGATTTTCGACGCCGCGGGGCGCATGGTGGCCCAGGCGGCCCACATCCCGGTGCACCTTGGCGCGATGCCCCGCTCGGTGGAGGCCGCGCTCTCCCGCTTCGCGCTCGCCCCCGGCGACGTGGCGCTGCTGAACGATCCGTACCTGGGCGGCACGCACCTGCCCGACCTCACCACCGTGGCGCCGGTGTATGCCGGCCAGGAGTTGCTGGGCTATAGCGCCACCCGCGCCCACCACGCGGACATCGGCGGGATCGCGCCCGGCTCGATGCCGATCAGCCGCGAGCTGTACCAGGAGGGGCTGATCATCCCGCCTGTGAAGCTGGTGGAGGGCGGCCGGCCAAACGAGGCATTGCTCGACCTGATCTGCCGCAATTCGCGCACCCCGGACGAGCGCCGCGGCGACCTGGGGGCGCAACTGGCCTGCCACCGGGTGGGCGCGCGCCGCCTGGAGGAGTTGGCCGCGCGCTACGGGCCGCCCTGGATGCACGAACGCATGGCGGCGCTGCTGGCCTACGGCGAGCGCCACATGCGCGCCCTGCTCCAGGCCATGCCAGATGGGACGTACGCCTTCGAGGACGCTCTGGACGACGACGGGTTCGATGGGCCGCTCCCCATCCGGGTGGCGATCACCATCGCCGGGGACCATGCGGTAGTGGACTTCTCGGGGAGCGCGCCGCAGTGCCGTGGGCCGCTCAACGCCCCGCGCGCCGTCACCGAGTCCGCCGTGCTCTACTGCTTCCGCTGCCTCGGCCCGGCGGACATGCCGGCCTCGGCCGGGGCCTTTGCGCCGCTGGACATCCGTGTGCCGGCGGGGAGCCTGCTC
>DATMBA010000005.1:0-2735 GCA_035559635.1 Roseiflexaceae bacterium | reverse complement strand
GGGGCAGGAGCAGCGCCAGGATCGCCAGCAGCGCTCGCAGGCGATGGTTCGGTGTGTGCGTGCGCACGTCAGCCTCCTTGCTTCACGCCGAACGACCATCCGCAGGTCGCTCGGCTCGGGTGTTGGCACCGGTATGGTCGATGGCCGGGCAATGGATTTCGTGGCAGCACACCTCCTTCCTTCGCTGGCGTAACCCTTTACGTGGCGGGAACTATAGGGAGGGGAGGGACGGTTGTTAAGATAAGGCCCGCACCCCCGGCCCCGCTCCCGTCGCAACGGGAGCAGGGAGACCAACCGCAATCCCCTTGCTCCCCCGCTCCTGCCGCAGCGGGAGCGGGGGCAGGGGGGAGGGCCTTCCCCTCCCCCCTCACCGCGCATCCGGCCGCGGCACGCGGTTGCTGGCGTAGCGCGCCACCAGTTCCGGCTCGGCGCGCTGCATGCGCTGCGGCGGCAGTCCGGCCAGGATGGCCTCCAGGTCGTCCACCACCATGCGGCCGATCTCGTGCAGCCCCGCGGCTACCGAC
Organism: Roseiflexaceae bacterium; assembly: GCA_035559635.1. Classification (GTDB taxonomy): domain Bacteria; phylum Chloroflexota; class Chloroflexia; order Chloroflexales; family Roseiflexaceae; genus CALJIC01. The sequence continues at coordinate 2,211 of DATMBA010000005.1, read as the reverse complement.
CCCGCGCGGTGGGCCGAGAGCAGCGCCCCCTCGGCGCGGCGGATGGGGTGGTCCGGCGGCAGCGGCTCGGTCGGGAAGACGTCGATCGCCGCCCGGAAGCGCCCGGCCAGCACCAACTCGGTGAGTGCGTCGAAGTCCACCACGTGCGCGCGGCTGATCAGCACCAGCACCGCCCCCGGCTGCACCCGCTCCAACAGCGCCCGGTCCAGCAGGGCGCGGTTCTCGGCGCTCGGCGCCGCCAGCACGAAGATCACCCGGCTCGTGGCCAGCAGCTCCCTCAGCGGCAGCGGCGTCACGCCCTGGCTGCGCAGGTACCCGGCGGAGAGCCACGGGTCGTAGGCGGCGAGCGGGCAGCCGAATGGCGCCAGCAGCGGGCGCAGGGCCCGCGCCAGCCCGCCGTAGCCGATCAGCCCCACCGGCTGCCCATAGAGCTGGAAGGTCCCCTGGTTGCCCGCGTGCAGCCAGCGCTCGCTCCCGGCGCGCATGGCCCGGTCGCCCTCGCAGATCTGGCGGCTACAGGCCAGCGCCATGCCAAGCGCCATCTCGGCCACCTGCGGCCCGAAGGCCGGCGCGCAGGAGAGCACGCGGATGCCGCGTGCGAAGCAGCGCGCGTAGTCCAGTTCCTGCGGGAAGCCGCCGGAGACGTCCAGGATCGCCCGCAGCCGCGCTGCCCGCTCCAGCGCCGCGTCGCCGTAGCGCCAGCCAGCGCACACCACCGCCACGGCCTCCTCCAGCGCCGCTTGCGCCTCCGCAAGCGGCATCGCCGCATCCCGCCCCCAACGCACAACCGCCAGCCCCTCCAGCCGCGTGCGGTCCTCCGGCGCGAAGATCTCGTCCATCCGGCGGAAATGCGGGTCCACCAGCACGGTCAGTCGTTCGAGCACGGTGCTGTCTCCTTGCCGGGTGATGGGTGATGGGCGATGGGCATCAGCAACGCCTATGGCCCATCGCCCATCGCCCACCTCACTCCCGCATGCGCGCGATCATCTCCCCGAACAGCTCCAGGTCCTGCCGGAAGTCCGCCGGCGAGGTCTTCGGCGGCCTGCCGTTGGTGGCGCTCTCGTAGAAGGCCAGCCACTCCTCCACGAACGCGTCGCCCCAGCGCGGGTGGACGGAGCGCTCCACCACGCCGCCCTGGCCGTTGGCCTCGGTCACCATCAGCCGGATGGGCAGGTTGCGCACGTAGGGCGTGTCGTACACCACCCGCAGCACGCGCTCGGCGCCGTACACCTCCAGCCCGGCGTCGAAGCGCGGGATGCTATCCACCCCGGTCTCGAACTGGCAGACGAAGCCGCCGTAGTCGAACGCCGCTGTCAGGTAGCGCCCGCCCTGGCGTTGCGCCGCGTAGAGCACGCCGCGCGGCATCCCCAACAGCTCGCGCATCGCCGAGATGTCGTGGGTGCTCAGCCCGAGCAGCAGCAGGTAGGCCGTGCGCAGCGCCGGGGGCGCCTCCCCGATCGCCTCGCGCACCAGCTCCTCCTCCAGCGCGCGCCCGGCGGCCAGCACATCCGGCGGCACGTCGCCGCCGCGCACCACACGCGCGGTGCGCTCGATGATCAGCCCGTTCTGGCCGATCACGTCGTGCACGCGCGCCAGGCGGATCTCGCCCAACTCCTTCACCTGCCGGCAGGCCTCGACGAAGGCCGGGGCGTAGCGCCGCATGTAGCCCACCTGGACGCTCACGCCGGCGCGCTGCTGGGCCTCCGCGATCGCGTCGGCCTCGCGCAGCGTCAGGCACATCGGCTTCTCCACCAGCACATGCTTGCCCGCGGCGATCGCCGCCAGCGTCACCTCGGCATGGTAGGCGTGCGGGTTGGCCACCAGCACGGCATCCACGTCCGCCTGCGCCACCAGCGCCTGGTAGTCCAGGTAGCGCTTCGCCACCCGCCAGCGGTCGCCGACCTGCCCCAGCACCGTGGGGCTGACGTCGCAGAGCGCCGTCACGACGAAGCGCTCCGCTAGGTCGGAGAGGCTCGGCAGATGGATGATCTGCGTCACCTCGCCGCACCCCACGATGCCGATCCGAAGCCGTTGCATGAGCAGCCCTCCTGGCGTCACTTACAGGATATGTGGTGGCCTTGCTCCCCCACCCCCACGGGGAGGTGTGGAGGGGCTTGGCCCCTCCACAAAGAACCCTCAAGGGGTTTTTCAGGGGCCTGCGGGTGTGACGAACGTTCCTGCGCGCCGACCACGCCCGGCGGGTCAACCCGC
>DATMBA010000004.1:0-12012 GCA_035559635.1 Roseiflexaceae bacterium | reverse complement strand
TTTACTTGTTGGCAGGCCAGGCCTGCCGAACAGGACAGCGGTTGGTCAGGGAGAGCAAGCCCTCCCTGACCCTCCCCTATCCAGTGGGTGGAGTGAGGGCCGAAGACCCTCACTTCACCTTCTTTTGTTGGAGGGGCTTTTGCCCCTCCAAGCCGCCCCTCCGGCCACTCGGGGCGGTTGAACGCTGTCGCGGGCTTGGTCTCAGGCCGCGCCGGCGGCCTTCATACTGCGAGCCTGCGGGGTTACCCGCCGGGCGTGGTGCCGCACCAGCAGACCCATATACATCTCCCGCCACACGGCCGCGCGTGCTATACTTTTCACGGAGCGCGTAGCGAAGAGCCGCAGAGCGGAGGAGCGCGATGAAGGCTGTGGTGATGGCGGGGGGCGAGGGCTCGCGCCTGCGCCCGCTCACGATCAACCGCCCCAAGCCCATGGTGCCGATCGTCGACCGCCAGGTGATGGCGCACATCATCGAGTTGCTCAAGATCCACGGCATCACCGACATTATCGTCACGGTCCAGTACCTGGCGAACGTCATCCAGGACCATTTCGGCGATGGGTCCGCCTTGGGCGTGCGGATCGAGTACTCGCTGGAGGAGCACCCGCTCGGCACTGCCGGGAGCGTGCGCAACGCCGAGCATCTGCTGCAGGAGCCCTTCCTGGTGATCTCCGGCGACGCCCTGACGGACTTTGACCTTGGCAAGATCATCGCGCACCACACCGAGCGCGGCGCCACCGCCACGATCACCCTCACGCGCGTGCCCAACCCGCTGGACTTCGGCGTGATCATCGTGGACGAGCGCGGCACCGTACGGCAGTTCCTCGAGAAACCGAGCTGGGGCGAGGTGTTCTCCGACACCGTCAACACCGGCATCTACGTACTGAACCCCGAGGTGTTCCGCTACATCGAGCGCGGCAAGTTCACCGACTGGGCCAAGGACGTGTTCCCCAAGATGCTGCGCGCCGGCGACGCGCTGCAGGGCTACGTCGCCGAGGGCTACTGGACCGACGTCGGCTCGATCGAGGAATACATGCGCGCCTGCCGCGACTATATGTCCGGCAAGGTCAACCTGCCGCGCGTGGGGCATCGCGCCTTCGACGACGTCTGGCTGGAGGGGGACGCCGAGATCGCGCCGGATGCGCAGTTCCACGGGCCGGTCTATCTCGGGCACGGCGTCAAGATCAAAGGCGGCGTGATCGTGCACGGCCCGACGGCCATCCGCGATTACACGATCGTGGACACGCGCGCCACGGTGGACCGCTCGATCATCTGGCGCAACTCCTACATCGGCGAGCGCGCCGAGCTGCGCGGGGCGATCGTGCTGCGGCAGTGCAACATCAAGAGCCGGGCGGTGCTGTTCGAAGGCACCGTGGTGGGCGACCAGACGATCATCAACGCCGGCGCGGTGATCGGCGCCAACGTGAAGATCTGGCCCTCCAAGGAGGTGGACGAGGGCGCCACCATCAGCAGCAGCATCATCTGGGGATCTCAGGGGCGGCGGGTGCTGTTCGGGCGCAACGGCATCTCCGGCCTGGTGAACATCGATCTGACGCCCGAGTTCTGCGCCAAGCTTGGCGCGGCCTTCGGCGCCACCCTGCCGCGCGGCGCCACCGTGACCGCCAACCGCGACGCGCACTACACCCCGCGCATGCTGAAGCGGGCCATGAACGCCGGCCTGCCCTCGGCGGGGGTGAACGTGCTCGAGCTGCACTTCCTCCCGCTGCCGGTGGCGCGCTATATCACCAAGGCCAGCGGCGCCGCCGGCGGCATCCACGTGCGCCTCTCGCCGCTGGACAGCCGGGTGGTGGACATCAAGTTCTTCGACGCCGACGGGCTGGACATCGACACGGCCACCGAGCGCAAGATCGAGGGCATCTTCTTCCGCGAGGACTACCGGCGCGTCTATCTGGACGAGATCGGGCGCATCATCGAGGCCGAGGGGGTGGAGAAGACCTACACCAACGCGTTCCTCGCGGCACTCCGGCCCGAGGCGCTCAAGGCGATCGCGCGCAGCTTCAACCTGGTGATCGACTACGCCAACGCCAACGCCTCGACCTTCCTGCCCAACATCCTGCGCCGACTCGAGATCGACGTGGTGGAGCTGAACGCCAACCTGGACGACACGCGTCTGGTGCAGACAACGCAGCAGTTCGACGAGGGCATGGAGCGCCTGGCGCGCATCACGCCGGTGCTGGGCGCCTCCATGGGCGTGCGGATCGACAGCGGCGGCGAGAAGCTTTACCTGGTGGACGAGGCCGGGCGGCGGCTGCCGGGCATGCAGGCGCTGGCGGCGCTCACGGCGCTAAGTATGGCGGTGAACGGCGGCGGCACGGTGGCGGTGCCGGTGACGGCGCCGCGGGCCTTCGAGGAGATCGCCGCGCGCTACGGCGGCACAATCATCCGCACCCGCGCCACGCTCGCGGCGCTGATGCGCACCGCGGCCGCCAACCGCGACATGCTACTGCTCGGGGATGGCACTGGCAACTACATCTTCCCCGGCTACTACCCGATCGCCGACGGACTGTTCGCAGTGGTGAAGATCATGGAACTGCTGGCGCTGCGCGGCGTGGGGCTCTCCGAGGTGGTGCGCGACCTGCCGCGCTACCACATGAGCCAGGCGCGCGTGCCCTGCCGCTGGGAGTATAAGGGCAAGGTGATGCGCATCCTCAACCAGCAGTACCAGGACCGCAAGCTGGACCAGGTGGACGGCGTGAAGATCGACCTGGGGGACGAGTGGGTGCTGCTCCTGCCGGACCCGGACGGGCCGTTCTTCCACATCATCGCCGAGGGCTCGAGCGACGAGCAGGCGCGCATCCTGACGGAGAAGTACGCCGGGCTGGTGACCGGGCTGCAGTAGGCCCGGCGTTCACCACTCGTGCCTTCGTGGTTCGTCCCTACCCCCGTGGTGGGAGGTCGGCGGGCGTGAAGGCGCCGGGGAGCAACTCGGCGGGGGTGGTGAGGCGCACATCGCCGGCGGTGTTGGCCAGGATCACGGTGCAGCCGGGAGCCAACTCGGCGATCACCTGGCGGCAGACGCCGCACGGGCTGACCGGGCCGGCGGTGGCCGCCACCACGGCCAGCGCGACGATGCGGCGCTCGCCGGCGGCGTAGGCGCTGTGCAGGGCCACGCGCTCGGCGCAGGTGGTGGCCGGGTAGGATGCGTTCTCCACGTTGCAGCCGTGGTACACGCCCCCGGCGTCGCTCAGCGCGGCCGCGCCCACCGCGAAGCCGGAGTACGGCGCGTAGGCGCGCGTGCGGGCCAGGACGGCCGCGGCCACCAGCGCGGCCACATCGAGCGGAGCACTCATCGGCCACCCCCACCTTCGTCCTGCCGCTCGCCGGAGTGCTCCCCCTGCGCCGGCCGCGCGCCAGCGCGCTCACCCCGCGGCACGCTCAGCGCCAGCGCGTCCTCGGCGCGGTAGCTGAGCTGCAGCCGGCGCGGGCGCAGGCCCTCCACCGCCAGCACGCGGATCGTCACCCCGCCGGGCAGGTGCACCTCGTCCCCCTGCTGCGGGACGCGCCCGAGCTGCTCGAACACCACACCGCCGATGCGATCCGACTCCTGCGACTCCAGCGCCAGCCCGGTGAGGTCGTTGATGTCGTCGATCAGCACGCGCGCATCCACGATCAGCTCGCCCTCGCCCACCACCTGCACCGGCGGCAGCTCGATGTCGTACTCATCCTGGATCTCGCCGACGATCTCCTCCAGCGCGTCCTCGATCGTCACCAGGCCGGCGGTGCCGCCGTACTCGTCCACCGCGATCGCCAGGTGCACCTTGCGCGCCTGCAGGTCCTTGAGCAGCGCGTCCACCTTCATGCTCTCGGGCACGAAGTGGGCGGCGCGCAGCAGCGCCGTGAGGCCCACATCGCGCTTTCCAGCGCGCATCCAGGGCAGCAGGTCCTTGGCGTACAGGATGCCGACGATCTGATCGATGCTCTCGTGGTACACCGGGATGCGCGAGTGGCCGCGCGCGATGATCGTGTCGAGCGCCTCGTCCAGGGTGGCGGTGTCCTCCAGGCAGACGATGTCCACCCGCGGGATCATCACCTCGCGCACCAGGGTGTCGCCGAAGGTGAAGATGCCCTCGATCATCTCGCGCTCGTCTGGCTCGATCAGGCCCTCCTCCTCGCCGACGTTGACGAGCATGCGCAGCTCCTCCTCGGTGACGAGCGGGGTGGGGGAGGCGGGCGCGCCGCTGAGCAGGCGCACCACCGGGGCGGCGATCACACCGATCAGCCAGGCCAGCGGCCAGATCACGCGGGTGCCGAAGGCCATCGGGCCGGCCAGCAGCCGCGCGGCGGCGGCCGGGTCGCGGAGGGCCAGCGCCTTGGGCAGGCCCTCGCTGAAGACCATGATCGCCACCAGCAGCAGCGCCAGCGCGCCGAGCCGCCAACCCCAGGCCAGGGCGCGCGTCAGGTAGGTGGTGAGGGCGGTGGCGGCGATCACCGCGGCGGTGTTGAGCAGCAGGATGGCGACCTTGAAGCGGTAGGGATCGTCCAGCAGCCGGCCGACGATCGCCGCGCGCGGGCGGTCCTCCTCCTGGATCAGCCCGAGGCGGTGCCGGCTGATCGCGGTGAGTGCGGCGTCCACCGCCGAGGTGAACGCGAGCAGGGCGAGGCTCAACAGTAATCCGGCGATTGAGAGACTATGTTCGGGGTCCAAAGGTGCTTAACCTCAATTACACGATAGTATGTTCGCGGTGGCCGGCCTCCGCACCCCGCCGGGGAGCCCTGGAGGGGCCTGGCCCCCGCACCTCGTACGGAGCGCCGACGACGGAAGTCTACGAAAACAGCGCGCTCAGCGACAGGTCCTTGTGAATACGCATGATCGCCTCGGCGAACAGCGGCGCGACCGAGATGGCGCGCACGCGGGCAGCGTCGTGGCCGGGTGTCAGCGGGATGGTGTTGGTGACGATCGTCTCGGCCAGCACCGACTCCGCGATCACCGCCAGCGCGTCCCCGGCGAAGATGCCGTGTGTGGCGCAGGCGTAGACCTTGATCGCGCCACGCTCGCGCAGGGCGCGGGCCGCCTCGGCCAGCGTGCCGCCGGTGGAGATCATGTCGTCGACGATCACGGCCGTCTTGCCCTCCACATCGCCCACCATCTCGATCATCTCGGCGATGTCCGGCTGGGGGCGCTGCTTGGCGATGATCGCCAGGCCGGCGCTGATCCGCTCGCGGAAGCTGTTGGCGCGCCCTACGCCCCCGGCGTCCGGCGAGACCACCACCGGCCGCGGCAAGCCCAGCTCGCGGATGTACTCTGCAAGGAGCGGGCCGGCCTGCAAATGGTCCACCGGGATGTCGAAGAAGCCCTCGATCGCCGGGGCGTGCAGGTCCATCGTCAGCACCCGGTCGGCGCCGGCGGTGCGGATGAGGTTGGCCACCAGCTTGGCGGAGATCGGCTCACGCCCGGTGGTCTTCTTCTCCTGCTTGGCGTAGCCGTAGTACGGCACCACGGCGGTGACGCGCGCGGCCGAGGCGCGGCGCAGGGCGTCGATCAGCAGCAGCAGCTCCATCAGGTGGTGGTTGACCGGCGTGCAGGTGGGCTGGACGACGAACACATCCGAGCCGCGCACATTCTCCTCGATCTTGACGCGCGTCTCGCCGTTCTTGAAGGTGCCGACGATCGCGCGCCCGAGGTTGATGTTCAGCCCGCTGGCGATCTCCTGAGCCAGGGCGCGGTTGGCGTTGCCGCTGAAGATTTGCAGTCTGCCTTCCATACGGTTAGATCTGCGGAGGGACTTCCCCCTCCGCACCTCCCGCCCTGAGGTGGGCAAATGGTCCGACGTCTGCGCCTTCCGCGATCACTGCGCCCTCCACCAGCGTGTAACGCACCCGCGCCCCGTCGCCCACTTGGGTGTCGACGAGCGTGGTGTAGGGGCCGATCTGGCAGCCGGCGCCGACGACGGTGGCGCCACGCAGGATCGTGCCGGGGTGCAGCGTGGTGTCGCGCCCCACGGCCACGCCGACGTCCAGGTAGGTGGCAGCGGGGTCAACCACGCTGACCCCGGCACGCATGAGATCGCCGAGCAGGCGGGCGCGCAGCACGGCCTCGGCCTCGGCGAGCTGGGCGCGGTCGTTGACGCCCAGGGCCTCGCGCGGGTCGGCGGCCAGGAGGGCCAGTGCCGCGCCCGGCCCCGCATCCGCCACCGCCAGGGCCACCAGGTCAGTCAGGTAGTACTCGCCGTTCACAGGGTTGCGCCCGAGGCGGTCCAGCGCCTCCCAGAGCCAGGCGGCGTCGAAGCACATGAGGCCGCTGTTGCACTCGGTGATGGCGCGTTGCTCGGGGGTGGCGTTGCGCTCCTCCACCAGGCCGGTGACGTGGCCCGCATCGTCGCGCACGACGCGGCCATAGCCGGTGGGCGGGAGGGCCTCGAAGCTGAGCAGCGCCACGAGCGCGCCCGATTCCCGGCGCCGCACGACGACGGCGCGGGCAGTCTCGGGGCGCACCAACGGCGCGTCGCCGAGCAGCACCAGCACGTCGTCGGTGCGGCCGCGCAGGGCGGGGCGGGCTTGGAGGGTGGCGTGGCCGGTGCCGAGGCGCTCGGACTGGACCACGTAGGTGTAGCGCGCGCCGAACGCCGCGCGCACCTGTGCCACCGTGTCTGCGGCGAGGACCGCCACCGTCTCCGCCGCGCCGAGCGCGTCTGCGACGGCCAGGACGTGGGCGAGCAGCGGGCGCCCGCAGAGCGGGTGCAGCACCTTCGGCAAGGCCGAGCGCATGCGCGTGCCCTCGCCGGCGGCGAGGATGACAGTTCCTAGCTCCACGGCACCCGTACAATAAATGAAGCACAGTGAAGGGCTACTTCACTGTGCCGATGCACCCCGCCTCCGCCAGCCGGCGCCGGCCCTTCCTGCGCAAGACCGTCTGATAGGCGAGGTCTGCCATCGATATCATCGGCTGGCTGCCGGGCCAGGACTCGAACCTGGACAAGCGGATCCAAAGTCCGCCGTGCTGCCATTACACAACCCGGCACTCGCGAGATCCCACGGCGGGTATTATAGCATGGGGACCAAGGCGCGCCAACAGGCAGTCACCCCACCAGGTAGGACGTCTGCGTTCTGGGCCATGCACCACGCCCGGCGCGTGGGGTGCCCGCCGCTGATGCACGGTGCGTCGGTCAGCGGGTCGCCTGGCTTGGCACCAGGCCCAGCCCGCGCAGGCGGGCTTTGGTAGTGATAGCCCGCCGCTTCAGCGGCCGGGCGTGGTGATACCCCGAGAACGCACACACGCCCTACCCCGCCACGAGATCGATCTTGACGCCGTGGGCGAGCTGCGCGTCCAGCAGGGCGCCGGCGCTGCCGTGGCCGGCGCGCAACGCGAAGGCCAGCGGCCCCTCGCCGCGCGTCTCCAGCCGGGCGCGGATGGCCGAGTCCGCCGGGGCGTCCGAGGCCGGCGCCGCCAGCGTGATGCGCGCCGTCCCCAGGCCGAAGCTGACGGTGTGCTCGTCGAGGACGACCGGCTCGCTGCCAAGAAGCGCGCGGTAGCGGGCGGCGCTGGCCTGCACATCCCGCACCGCCACGGTCAACTCCGCGATGCCGCTGGCCAGGTTGGCGTGCATGCGCGCGTCTCCGGGCGGCACGCGCAGCTCGCGCGGCGTCACGTCTGCGCAGAGGAACGGCATGTCCGGCGTGGCCGGCTCGCCGAGCAGCCAGGCCACCTGCTGGCCGTCCGGCCGCGTGCGCCCGCCGGGGGTCGGCCCCTTGATCTCCAGGCCGCGCGCGCGGGCCGCGGCGATGTCCTCGACGATGGCGTCCGGCAGCAGCGCGAAGTCCACCAGCCCCTCGCCGATGGCCCGGTGACGCGCCCAGCGGTGGCCCGGCTCCTCGCGCAGGAACGCGATCAACTCGAGGTAGCTGCCGTCCTGAAACGGCACCAACGCGTTGTGCGTCGCGCCACCGGTGTGCTCCCCGCCCGGCGCCACCGTGAACCCTAGCGTGGCGTAGTCCGCGACGGCGCTGTCCAGGTCGTTGACCAGGATGACCAGATGATCGATCGCGTGGATCACGCACTCCTCCAAGGGGAAGGACAGGGAGGGCTTGTCCTCCCTGAGACCACCCACCACGACACAAGGAGTCGGATTAGGAACCCTGCAGCACCTCCGGGTTGACCGGACTCGGCACCGGGCGCCCGGTGAGCGCGGCCACCAGGTTCTCGGCGGCCAGCATAGCCATGCGAGTGCGGGTGGCCACGCTGGCGCTGCCGATGTGCGGCACGGCCACCACGTTGGGCAGCGCCAGCAGCGGGTGGTCGGCGCCGATCGGCTCGCGCTCGAACACGTCCAGCCCGGCGGCCCACGGCCGGCCGGCCTTGAGCGCCTCCACCAACTCCTGCTCCCGCACCACCGCCCCACGTGCGACGTTGACGAACACCGCCGTCGGCTTCATCAGTGCGAACTCGCGCGCGCCGAACATCCCGCGCGTCTCCGGCGTGAGCGGCACCAGCACCACCACGAAGTCCGACTCCTGCAAGAGTTGGTCCAGCTCCGGGGCGTAGCGGATGTGCCCGCCGCGCGCGCGCACATCGGCCTCCAACTCGGGCGCCGGCCGGCGGTTGTGGTACAGAATGCGCATATCGAAGCCGACGGCGCGCCGGGCGAGTGCCGCACCGATCCGCCCCGCGCCGACGATCCCCAGCGTGGCACCGCTCACATCCTGGCCGGTCATGAACATGGGTGACCAGTTGGTCCAGCCGCCTGCCTCGATCAGCTTCTGGCCCTCGACGATGCGCCGGGCGGTGGCCAGCATCAGCGCGAAGGCCAGGTCCGCCGTGGTGTCGGTGAGCACGCCGGGCGTGTTGGTGAGCAGCACGCGCCGCGCCGTGAGCGCCGACAGGTCGACGTTGTCGTAGCCCACGGCCATATTGGCTACCACACGCAGGCGGGGGGCGGCGTCCAGCAACTCGGCGTCCACGCGGTCGGTGAGAAGGGTGAAGATCCCGTCCGCCTCCACGACGGCGCGCAGCAGCACGTCGCGCGGAACCGGCGTCTCCTCCACGTCCCAGCTCGCGTAGTCACATGCGGCGGCGATGATGTCCAGCGCGGGCCGCGGGATGCGGCGGGTGATGTAGACGTGTGGTCGGGGCATAACTTCTCTTTACGGCAGCGGCGTGAGCGAGATCACCGTGAGCCTGAGCGCGCGGTGGGGCGAGGAGCAGTTGGGCAGCGCGCGCGACTCCCACAGGCGCAGCAGGTAGTCGGGGTGCTGCCAATTGGGGCGCAGCTCGCGGCGCCAGGTGATGCTGCCGGGGAAGCCGAGGTCCTGGTCGTACTCGATCGCCCCAACGCGCACGCGGTGGCAGATGCAGCTGCGGCTGGAGGGGAAGCACTCGGCGGGGCGCTCCAGGCGCTCGCCAAGCTCGAACAGGCGCGGGATGGAGAGGGTGGAGAGCCACGACGAGCCGCAGGTGTCGTGCAGCGTGCTCTTCCACTCGCCGCGCACCTCGATCTCCTGGAGGCAGGTGCGCCCGGCAAAGCCCACCTGGACTACCACGCGGTAGTGCTGCGGGGCGTGGGCGCGCCAGCGCTCCATGCTGGCCAGGCGCTGTGCGGCAAGCGAGCGCGGCAGGGTGGCCATGCCCATCAGCGTGCAGCTCAGCGCCAACGCCAGGGCGCCGGCGAGCGCGGCAGGGACGAAGAGACGCTTCCCGCGCATAGGCTGTTCCCGAACATGTTGATGGCTTGGAGGATCGCTCAGCCCCTACTCTACACAAGAGCGGGCGGGATGTCAATGAGGCGAACATGACGAAGGGCCAGGCTGTACAGCCTGACCCTTCGAACTGGAGCGGGAGACGGGATTCGAACCCGCGACCTATACCTTGGCAAGGTATCGCTCTACCGACTGAGCCACTCCCGCGCGGCCCTCACAACGCAGAGGAGTATAGCATAGGTTGTGGGAAAATGCAAATGTTGCGCGCAGCGACTTCGCCCTCCACACCTTCCTCCGTGAAGGGGGTGCGTGACGGCCTGCACCCCGCACACTCACGGACTTTGACGTGGCCCTAACTTTCCCTCATGAAAGTACTTGACATATTCGTAGTGCTGTGGTATACTACTGCCGACGCGGTGATACCGCCCCGGTGTATAGGGGAAAGGGGGAGCCGCGGGCGCACGCGCGGTTTCCGCCGACAGTTCTTCCACGACGCCCACCTCCACCAGCGACACGGTGGAGGTTTTCGTTGCTCTGACGCCCGCTCGCCGCGTCCCAGGGGATGCGGTGGCGCGCCGATTGCCATATCACGGTGCCTGGGCGCGGACGCGCCGGGCATGGGACGAGGAGAGAGAAGAGAGATGATTGTGGACGACATGATGACAGATACGATGATCGCCCGCGAGGCGCTGATGCATACGGCTGAGCTGTTCGACGCCCAGCCCCTGGAGCGCGCGCCGCTGGCGGACGAGCCGCTGGAGGAGGACGTGCCTACCACGGAGGTGAGCGCCGGCGACCTGCCGCTCGACGCGATCGACACCTACCTGCACGAGATCGGGCGCACCAAGCTGCTGACGGCCGCCGAGGAGGTGGAGCTTGCCGAGCGCATGGCGCGCGGCGCCGCCGCGGCGCAGCGGCTCGCCTCCGGCGAGGAGCTCGAGCCGCACGTGCGCGGGGCCCTCAAACTGGATGTGGCGCGCGGCGAGGAGGCCCGCCACCACTTGATCCAGGCCAACCTGCGCTTGGTGGTGAGCATCGCCAAGAAGTACGTCGGCCACGGCCTGTCGCTCACCGACCTGATCCAGGAGGGCAACATCGGCCTGATGCGCGCGGCCGAGAAGTTCGACGCCTCGCGCGGCAACCGCTTCTCGACCTACGCCACCTGGTGGATCCGCCAGGCGGTGACGCGCGCGATCGCCGAGCAGGGCCGCACCATCCGCCTGCCGGTGCACATGACCGAGTCCATGGGGCAGGTGAAGCGCACCGCCGAGCGGCTCGCCCGCTCGCTAGAGCGCCAGCCGACCCCGGCGGAGATCGCGGACGCGCTCGGCCAGCCGCTGGACAAGATCACGCGCACGCTGAAGGCCATGCGCCGCACGATCTCGCTCGAGACGCCGGTAGGCGAGGACGGCGAGAGCACCCTGGGCGAGTTCATCGAGGACAAGACCCAGGAGTCGCCGGTGGAGGCGGCCGCGGTGCAACTGATGCAGCGCGACCTGGCCAGCGCGCTGGCGGGGCTCTCCGAGCGCGAGCAGAAGATCCTGACGCTGCGCTACGGCCTGGCGGACGGCCGGCAGCGGACGCTGGAGGAGGTGGGCCGGGCGCTCGGGATGACGCGCGAGCGTGCGCGGCAGATCGAGGCCCAGGCGCTGCGCACGCTGCGCACCTCCGAGGCCAGCCGCCACCTGCGCGACTACCTGGCGGCGTGAGCGGAGCAAAAAGCAGAAGGCAGAAGGCAGAAGGCAGAACGGGTTTCTGCCTTCTGCCTTCTGCCTTTCAAATGGTACAATCCCGGCAGCGATCCGCGTGCGGGCGGGGGAACCCATGTCTCAGATCACGGTCCAGCTGCTGAAGCCGGGCCAGAGGAAGACGGTGACGTACACCGGCGAGCTGCTACGTGCAGCGCCCGGCTACGCGCTGGTGCGCGCGCGCTGGGAGCGGGAGCGCCTGGACCTGGGGTACGTGACGTTCGAGCGCGGCGACGTGTTCCTGGAGCATTACTACGCCGACCGCTGGTACAACGTGTTCGAGCTGCGCAGCGCGGACGGCATACTGAAGGGCTGGTACTGCAACGTCACCCGACCGGCCGCGATCTCCGCCGCTATGATCGTGTCGGAGGACCTGGCGCTCGACCTGTTCGTCCCGCCGGGCAGGCAGGGGCTGCTGCGGCTGGACGAAGACGAGTTCGAGGCCCTGGGCCTGGCCGCCGCCGACCCTGCGGCGTACGCAGCGGCGCGCGCGGCGCTTGCGGAGCTGGAGCGGCTGGCGTGCGCGGGCGCAGCGCCGTTCGACTCGGCCTAAATACAATACTTTTCAAATAAGCGGGCGCTGCCCGCAGCGTGGGGGTGCGGGGGCCTGCGGCC
>DATMBA010000003.1:0-8129 GCA_035559635.1 Roseiflexaceae bacterium | reverse complement strand
CTCCGTTGCCTACTCCGTTCCAGGTCCTCTCCGCTCCCTCCGTGCTCCCTCCGTTGCCCACTCCGTTCCAGGTCCTCTCCGCTCCCTCCGTGCTCCCTCCGTTGCCTACTCCGTTCCCCCTCCTCCCAAAGTCCCATTGCGCCCGGCCCCACCCCCGGCTATAATGCACCGAGCAAAAGAGCGAGTGATGGGCGTGAAGGTCGGCGCTCCCAGGCGCCGGCCGATTTTGTGCTGCCAGGAAGGGGAAGAAGCGATGCGCGTCGGGCTTGACTTCGGAACCACCAACTCGAGTGCCGCCGTCTACGACGGGCGCAGCGTCCGGCTGCTGAACCTTGACCCGGCCAACGCTACACCGACGATCATGCGCTCGACGCTCTTCATCAGCCGCGAGGGGGTACCCTTCATCGGCCGCGAGGCGATCGACCGCTTCACCGAGGGCAACGTCGGCCGGGAGATCGAGTACCAATGGCGCTACATCGGCGAGACCGAGGTCACCCTCGCCGAGTTCGGCACCGTCATGCAGGCGCTCTACGCGATCGTCGACGCCAACACCCCCGGCCGCCTCTTCCAATCGCTCAAGAGCCACCTGCGCGACGGCGGCTTCACCGGCACGGACGTGTTCGGCGTGCGCTACACCCTCGAGCAACTCATCGCCGTCGTGCTGCGTATGATCCTCGAGCGGATCGAGGCTGAGTTGGGCACGAAGGTCACCGGCATGGTGATCGGTCGCCCGGTCCACTACGCCCACGATCCGGCGCACGACGCGCTGGCGTTCGAGCGCATGCGCGCCGCCTGCGCCATCGCCGGCCTGCCACCCTTCGAGTTCCTGCCCGAGCCGACCGCCGCCGCCTTCGCCTACGCCGCCACCGCTGAGCGCGAGCAGCGCATCCTGGTGTTCGACTTCGGCGGCGGCACCCTCGACGTGACCGTGATGCGTGTGGACGGCCGCGGCCGCTCGGACGTGCTCGCCACCGATGGTGTGCCGATCGGCGGCGACCTGATGGACCGCCGTATCGTGATGGGCAAGGTGCTGCCCCACTTCGGCGCCGGCGCCACCCTCGGCCCACGTAGGCTCCCGCTGCCCGCTGTACTGCTCGACCACCTGAGCGAGTGGCAGACGATCGTTGAACTGACCCAGCAGCGCTACCTGGACATTATCGACGAGGCCATCCGCACCGGCGACAGGCCGCGCGAGCTGCAGGCGCTGCGCACCCTCGTGCGTGAGAACTACGGCCTGCCGCTCTATGAAGAGGTCGAACGCGCCAAGGTGCGCCTGAGCGACGAGCGCTCGGTCACCTTCGGCATGCACGTCCCCGGCATCGACTGGGAGGATACGCTGGAGCGCTGGGACTTCGAGCGGCTGATCGGCCCGGACGTGCGCGCCGTGGCTGCCTGCGTGGATCGCGCCGTGGCCGCAGCCGGCCTCCGTCACGCCGACATCGACGTGGTGCTGCGCACCGGTGGCTCCTCGCGCATCCCCGCCTACGTCCGCATGCTCGCCCAGAAGTTCGGCACCGAGAAGCTGCAGGAGATGGACGTCTTCACCGGTGTGGCCTCCGGCCTCGCCATCGCCGCCGCCCGCTAGGCTGAACCACATCCTGCTCGGGCTGGCGTTGGTGCTGGCGCGCGGCAAGACCTGGGCCGAGACGGGGATGCTGGACACCGAGACGTTCGTGAGCGACTTGATCCTGCTGCTGCTCGGCTATGTGGTGGCCGTCCTGTAGGAACTGAACCCCTGGCTCATCCTGCCAGCGCTCTCGCTGCTCGTGCTCATGTACCGCGCCCTGCACGTGCCGCAACTCCAGGAGCAAGCCCAACCCGACGCCAAGACCAGCCTGTTCAACGCCCACCACTTCAACACGCGCTTCGCCGAGGAGCTCGAGCGCACCCGGCGCCACGCGCCTCGCTGGCGGTGATCATGGCCGACCTCGACTACCTGCGGACGATCAACAACACCTACGGCCACCTCGCCGGCGACATGGTGCTGCTGGGCACCGGCCGGATCATCCGCGCGACGATCCGCCGGTACGACTTCGCCGGACGCTTTGGGGGGAAGAGTTCGTCATCGTGATGCCGGAGGCGGACCGCGAGGCGGCCTGTGCGCTGGCGGAGCGCATCCGCAGCGCTGTCGAGTCGGAGTGCTTCGCGGTGCCCACCGGCCCTGCCCTGCTGCACGCCACGATCAGCATCGGTATCGCCTGTTTCCCGGCCGACGGGGACGAACTGACAGGGCTGACGCACCAGGCGGACATCGCGGTGTACCACGCGAAGGCAGCCGGGCGCAACCGGACGGTGTACGTCGGCGATCTGCCTCAGGCGGCGCGTCTGGCGGGCATCCTGGCCGCATAATACCGTAATCTACGCATCTTGGTCGTAGAAGTGGTCGGAGGCTATCGTTATGGCAGTGGTACCAACAAGCACGAGGAGCCGCCGCCATGGACTACGACGATCTGCCGACCGACGCGCCGGGAGGCGACTGCCCGGAGACCGGTCCCTACGCCGACGATGATGAATAAGCGGCCACAGCGCCGCGCTACCACGAAGACCTGAAGACACGAAGGCGTTCAACACCTCGTGTCTTCAGGTCTTCGTATCTTCGTGTGATACCCACCTCAGCCCTGCTCGAGGGTCAGGGTGCGCCGCCCGTAGTCCAGCGTGATGGCGGCGAAACGTGCCAGCAGGCGGTTCCCCAGGTTGGCGCGCCCCAGCCGGCTGAGGTCACCGCCGTCGCCCAGGTGCGCGTCGAGCTCAACATCCGGCAGCGTGAAGGGGCCGATGCGCAGGCGCCCGCAGCGCCGCCGCACCACCTCGGTGCCGCCGCCGAACCCCGCCCCGCGCGCCAGCGTCACGTCCTCCGCGCCAGGACGCAGCCCAAGCCGCTCCGCCAGGTCCGGCCCCACCGTCAGCGCGGCGTTCGAGCCGGTGTCGATCGTCGCGAGCGGGATGGGCACCCCGTCCACCTCCAGGTCGCGCAGCGCGGGAAAGTGCTCAAAGAAGTCGAGCGGGAGCTGTGCGGCGCCAGGGGTCGTGGGCGGCAGCCCCAGGTCCGGGTGCGCAAAGGTGACGGTGCGCCGGCGGTAATCGATCCGCAACGCGAGCTGGCGCAGCACCGTGTAGCCGAGCACCACATCCACCCGGAACGGCAGCCCGCTCAGATCGAGCGCCGGCGCGAACAGCTCGCGGATCGCCAGTGCGCCGCCGGCCGGGTCGTCGATCCGTAGCCAGGGCAGCACCGCCTCGGTGAACGCCACGCTGTCGCTCGCTGCGCCCAGCCCCACCCCGCTCCCACCGGTGCGTACCGCCGCGCGGCGCGCCAGCCCGGCGTCCATCGCGGACGGGTCTGTGCCGGTGTCGATCAGGACGTGCAGCGCGTGGCCGCCGGGGCCGGCAGCCAGCAGGCCCACCAGCCCCTCTGGCGGGCCGAGCGGCGCCGTCACCACCCCACGGGACGGGAACTCAAGCCGGGTGCGGTCCTCAACCATGGTCTCACGCAGGTACACAAAGGGGGGAGCACAAGGGGACACGCCCCTGATACTCCCCCCACGTCGGCAGGCTCACGTGCCAGCGGCTGCGGCCCACCCTACGCGATCGCCTTCTGGAAGCAGGCGCGGTGGTGATAGGTCTTGTTCCGCCGGCGGCCGTCCATCACCACTACCATCTCGCGGTCATTGGTGATGCGCTGGCCGCAATTGACGCAGTCGTGGTTGGTCACCCGGCCGCTCTTATCGCGCGCCGTCACGTCGGTCTTCGACTTCTTCTCAGCCATGGGTGTAAACTCCAGTTACTTCTCCAGGGCGACCGCCGGGCCGCCTGCTGCCTCTTCCGGCACCGTATTATACCACACGCCGCAAGGGCGCGCCGTGGCGCCGAGCGAGTGTGACGAACGTTCCTGCGCGCCGACCACGCCCGGCGGGTCAACCCGTGGGATCTCCCCTGCCAAGCCCGCCGGCGCGGGCTGCGCGACAGATAGCCCGCCGGGCCCAGAGGGCACCCCACGGGCCGGGCGTGGTGGCGCGCCCGCACGACGTTTCGTCACACCCGCGCCAAGCGCCTTGGCAGGGCTACAACGTCACCTCCGCTGGGACTCGGAGAGGCTTCGCCCCTCACACTCCCCAGATCGTCAGGCTGGAAGCCGTCCAGCGAACCCATCGTTCGGGTGGGGGTACGGGAGGGCGGGCCTCCCTATGGTACACTGTGGCCCAAGGAGGCGGCGATGGGCGAGTCCGAATCATACGAAGCGGGGCGCCGGGGCGGCCGCGCGGTGAGCGTGCGCCGCGCCCGCTTCATCGCCGCATCGGTTGAGGCGGTGTTCGCGGCGCTGGCCGACCCGGCGCGGCTGGCCGGCGTGCTGCCGCGCGTCCGGAAGGTGGAATTGCTCGAGCGTGGCGCATCGCGGGCGCGCATCGCCACGCACATGGAGTTGACGCCGCTGCACACGCTGTGCGCCGAGGGCGAGGTGCGCTGGGAGGGCATGCGCGCGATCGTCTTCCGCACCGCGCGGCCGGTGGCGGTGGAGACGCGCCTGGAGCTGCGCCCGGCGACCGGCGGCACCGACCTGTCCGCCACGCTCACGATCGACCTGGCGTCCCTGCTCGGGCCGCTGGCCGCCCTCGTGCCGCGGGAGCAGGTGGCCGCCGCCATCGCCCCGGATGTGGAGGCCACGCTTGCGGCCATCGCCCGCGCCGTGGAAACAGGCTGAGGTTCAGCGCGAAGGCACGAAGAACCTGTGTCCTTCGTGCCTTTGTGTCTTCGTGCCTTCGTAGTAAAGTCTATCCGAATACCTCGGGGCGGGGTCAGGGGAGGGCTTCGCTCTCCCCTGAAACCCCACCCTATCCGGGGTATCCGGATAGACACTACGATAGGGCGACCTGTACCCCGACGGAGTGCTGCATGTTCAGCCTGCCGCGCATTCTCGCCGGGCTGGTGCTCAGCGCGCTGGTCGGCGCCCTGGCCTACCGCCGCGGCTCGCTCAGCGCGGGGGGCTGGCTGGGCGCGATCATCACCGGCACGCTCACCTTCGGACTCGGTGGCTGGCCGTGGGGCCTGACGCTGGCGGCCTTCTTCATCAGCTCCAGCGCGCTCTCGCACTTCCGCCGCGCCGTCAAGGAGCGCATCGCCGGCGAGAAGTTCGAGAAGGGCGGCCGGCGCGACCTGGGGCAGGCGCTGGCGAACGGCGGCGCAGGCGCGGCGCTGGCGCTGGCCTACGCGCTCGCCGGCGCGCCCGAGGCACTGCTGGCCGCCTTCGCCGGGGCGCTTGCTACGGTCACGGCGGACACTTGGGCCACCGAAGTGGGCGTGCTCTCGGCGCATCCCCCGCGCCTGGTCACGACGCTGCGGACGGTGCCGGTGGGCACCTCCGGTGGCGTCACGCTGGCAGGCACGCTCGCGTCTGCGGCGGGCGCGCTGTTCATCGGCGTCATCGCCGTGGCACTTGTGGCCGCCGAGCGGGGCGCGTGGCTACCCTGGATTCTGCCCGCGGCGTTTGTCGGCGGGCTGGCCGGCAGCCTGGCGGACAGCCTGCTCGGCGCGACGGTGCAGGCCATGTACCGCTCACCGGCCGGCGAGACCGAGCGCCGCGTGGCGCGCGACGGCACGCCGCATACACTCATGCGCGGGTGGCGCTGGATGAACAACGACCTGGTGAACTTCGTCAGCTCGCTGGTGGGCGCCGGGGTGGCGCTGGCGCTGTTCACGCTGGTGGGGTAAGCAACGGAATTAAGAGCGGAGGGAACGGCTCTCCGTTCCCTCCGCACCATCTATCCGTCTGACTGCTCCTGAGCGTTGGGGTCGGTAGCCGGCGGCTGCGGCTGGGCGTTGGGGTCAGCGGCCGGCGGCTGCGGCTGGGCGTTGGGGTCAGCGGCCGGCGGTTGCGGCTGGGCGTTGGGGTCGGCGGCCGGCGGCGCGTTCGGGTCCGGCGGGGGCGTGCCCCACGGGATGAGCGGCTTTCCGTCCGGGCCGAGGTCCGCCGGGTTGAAGGTGTAGATATTCGGCCAGGGGCGGAAGCGGGTGCGGAACAGCTCCGGCTCGCGCTGCACGCCGTTCTCGGTGACGATGCGATAGACGTCGATCGTCATGCCGCCGCGGGCCCGGTCGGTGTGCTTCCAGCCGCCTGGCGGGATCTTGGCGTCGGCCACGAACACCGGCTCCGGCGGCGCCGGCTTATGGTCGTACACCCGGTGCGTCAGATCCACGGTGCGGTTTGGCTTGGTGCCGTACAGCTCCACCTGCGCCACGCCCTTCTTCGGGTCGGACCAGCTCTGGATCAGCAGCCAGGCGCCGGTATCGTTGACGAACTTCAGGTCCGGCCCACCGGTGAAAATCGTCGCGTCCAGGCCGGGGCCATTGCCCTTGGGACCGAGCGCGTACTTGTCATACCAGCTGATATAGAACGAGTGGCCCCAGCGCTCGGTGATCGGCAGGCCGGCCCAGAACGCCGCACGGAAGATCGTGGTCGAGTCCTGGCAGATACCGCCGCCAAACTCCTGCTGCGTGCGGTTCTGCACGATCGCCGCGCCCTCGACGAAGCCGTTCCTGGCGTCGATCGCGCCGATATTCTGGTTGAAGGAGAACTCCGCGCCGGGCGCCAGCAGGATGCCGTGCAGCAGCTTCATGCCCACACCGATGTTGTGGACGCGGTAGGGCGCCGAGCCGGTGAAGTCGCTCTTGCCGACGCTCACTAACTCGCGGATCCCGAGCTGATGGAGGTTCGCCTCGGTGACCGGCGGATCGGTGGGGCGCATGGGGAGCACCAACTCGCGCTCGCGGCCGGCGAGCGCGGCGACGATCATGTCGCGAGCGCGCGCCTGGTCCAGCCGCTTGCCGGGGGTGCCCGGCTTGATGATCTTCAGGTCGCCGCCGTTCCAGTCCACGCGCGGCAGCGCACCGTGTACCTCGGTGGCGTCGGCGATCTGCGCCAGGCGCGCGTCGATCTGCGCCAGATCCAGCGTCACCACCAGCCGGTCTGCGCCATCCCCCGGCACGCGCCCGATCACCACCATCCGGGCGAGTTCAGCCTGCGGCCAGAGGAACTGCTGGTCCGCCACGTTGAGCGTCAGCGGCCCCTGCAGGATCGTCTCGATCTGCGCGCGCGCCGCCGCCACGGCGGCGTCGCTCAGGTGCGGCGGGATATCGCGCGTCTGCAGCTGCACGCTGGTGGACCTGAACTGCTGCAGGCCAGCCGTTAGCTCGCGCAGCGTCGGGTCCACCAACACCTGGCGGCCGGTGACCGCCGGCTTTGTCCAGACGTGGGCGCCGCTGATGCCGATCTGCGCGTCGGCGGGGGGACGCTCCAGCTCAGCCGCGATGGCGGCCAGGTAGCGCTGAGCCTGCGACTGGTCGAAGGAGACGCGCAGCGGCAGCTCGAGCCCCGCGCGCCAGATCGCGGCCACCTCGCTAAGGTTGGCGATCAGGCCGTTGCCGCGGCCGGCGCGGTAGGCCGAGTCGATCGCCCCGTCGAAGTCGAACGTGATCCCTAGCTCGGCGAGCGTCGGCTGCCAGGTGCGGTCGCCGTAGGTGATCGTCGCCGGCCGGCTGGTGAAGGCGCCATAGCGCGAGCGCAGCGCGGCCTCGGCCTCCTGGCGTGTGAGATCGCCCACCTTCAGGCCCTGGACGCTGATGTTGGGGTAGATCCGGCCCTGGTAGCTCCTATCGAGGGCGTACAGCCCGGCGCTGGCTGCGGCCAGCAGCGCGACCACCAGCGTCAGCGCGATGTTCAGTGCCAGGTTACCGCGGGTTGGGGGGCGCGCCCCCCGCGTGTGGCGCGCCGGGCGCCGCGTCTGGCCAGCCAGCCCGCCAGCGTGCTCGGGGACATCGGCGGTGGCGAGCGAGCGCGTCACCATCGGGGAATCCGGCCGTGCCCCTGTGGGGCCGTAGTCGGGGCGGTATTGATCAGCCGACACGCAGACCTCCAAAGCCTCAGGCACGCACGGGCAGCAGCCCACGACACAGATCTCGAGCATTGCGGCGCCCCAGGCAGCGCCACGCGCCGCGGCACTGCCGCGGCGCACGTTGTCAACTATACCCCACGGGCGCGCCGCGTGTCAATGATGAGAACCTCACGATGGAGCTCCCTCAACGTCCTCGGCCCCGCACCACGCCCGGCCGCTGAAGCGGCGGGCTAGATGTTGCCA
>DATMBA010000002.1:0-4900 GCA_035559635.1 Roseiflexaceae bacterium | reverse complement strand
TGCCTGGCGGACGGCGCGCCGTGCGACTTGTCCCCACTGCATCGGGTGCTGCTGGTGCGCCTGCTGGACGCCGGCCCGGCCGGGCTGAGCGTCGAGCGGCTGTGGGAGTCGGTCTGGGGTGACGATGAGATCTCGATGCCGGCGCTGCACCAGGCGCTGCGGCGGCTGCGGGTGCAGACCGGGCTGGCGGTGGCGGCGCGCGAGGGGGCGTGCGCCATCCGCTCGCCGTGGGAGGCGATCGAGTACGACGTGCGGGCGCTGGAGCAGGCGCTCGACGCGCCCCCCAGCCGCGAAGCCATCCAGCGCGCGTCCGAGCTGTACCGCGGCGACTTCCTGCCCGCCACGCCCGCTAGCGCCGCGCTGTGGGCGGACGCGCGGCGCGCCCATCTGCAGCAGCGCTACTGCGACGCGCTCGAGCAGTTCGCCCGCTCGGTGGAGCGCGACCACCCGCAGCTAGCGATCCACTACTACCAGCAGGCCCTGCAGATCGACGGCTGCCGCGAGCACACCGCCGCCCAACTCATGCGGCTCGCAGCGCGCGCCGGCAACCGCTCGCTCGTGACCGCCACCTTCGAGCACCTGAAAGGCGCCCTGCGCACCCTGGGCGTGTCCCCCGAGCCGGCGACAGCCGCGCTCTATCAGCAACTCCATTAAGTGCCTATCCGGATTACCCGGATAGGGTGGGGTTTCAGGGGAGGGCAAAGCCCTCCCCTGCCCCCTCCCAAAGATAGTCGGATAGGCACTAAATACCAGGACGTACGCGGTGGCACCGCCCCCGCACCCCCACGGGGAGGTGGGGAGGGCGAGGGAGAGCTGCGCCCTCCCTCAAACCCACCCGCTCCGGTAAGGCGTAGCCGCAAAGCGGGAGGTTTGGAGGCGCGCAGCCCCTCCAAACGAACCTTTGAGCGGATTGTTTGGGGGCTGCGCCCCCAAGCCCCCGCAAACGCGGTTGGCGGATAGACCCTAGGGGGCCGGGCACGTCGTGCCCGGCGGGGGCTCCGGGGGCCTGCGGCCCCCTGAACCATCCCCGAAAAACGGGTGGATGCGGAGGGGCATAGCCCCTCCGCGCCTCCCCAAGGGGGTTGGGGCGCAGCCCCAAGCAGACGTGACCGATGCTCTAGGGGGCCGGCGGCAGTCGGGCCGGGTTGTGGCAGGGGCGGAATCGGGGTATCATGGGGGCAGGATTGTAGATTGCAGATCGCAGATCGGCCAGCGCTGTGCAATCTGCCATCTACACTCGGCAATCGCGAACGGAGTGAGCATGCCCCCGATCGTCGAGACCCGCGACCTGACCCGCTGGTTCGGAGCGAACCTGGCGCTGGACCACCTCAACCTCCAGATCCCCGAGGGCGCGATCTTCGGCTTCATCGGGCCGAATGGCGCCGGCAAGACCACCACCATGCGCATCCTCACCACGCTGCTGCAGCCGAGCGGCGGCGAGGGGTACGTGGCCGGCATCTCGATCGCCAGGGACCCGCGCGGTGTGCGCCGGGTGGTCGGCTTCATGCCGGACTTCTTCGGCGTCTACGATAACATGAAGTCGTGGGAGTACCTGGATTTCTTCGGGCGCTCCTACGGGGTACCGGCCGCGCGGCGCAGCGCCCTGATCGGCGAGTTGCTGGAGCTGGTGGACCTGGCCCACAAGCGCGACGAGTTGGTGATGAACCTCTCGCGCGGCATGAAGCAGCGCCTCAGCCTGGCGCGCACCATGATGCACGACCCGCGCCTGCTCATCCTGGACGAGCCGGCCAGCGGGCTGGACCCGCGGGCGCGCATCGAGCTGCGCGAGTTGCTGAAGGAGCTGCGGGCGCTCGGCAAGACGATCATGATCAGCTCGCACATCCTGAGCGAGCTCGCCGAGATGTGCACGCACATCGCGATCATCGAGCGCGGCCGGCTGCTGGCCTCGGGCGATGTGCAGGACATCCTGCGCTCGCTGCAGCCGCACCGTTCGCTGGAGCTGCGGGTGCTCGGCGCGGCCGCGCGGGCCGAGGAGTTGCTGCGCGGCTTCCAGGGGGTGCTCTCGGTGCGGCGTGAGACGCCAGCGCCTGCGTCGGAGGGCGAGGCGCCGCCACCTGCGGAAGCGAGCGTGGAGGCGACCGCGGCGGAAGGTGAGGCGGCGACGGCGGACGGGCGCGGGGAGTTGCTACTGGTCGACTTCGCTGGCGACGAACGCGGCATGGCCGAGTTGCTGGCGCACCTGGTGGCCGGCGGTGTGCCGGTGACGCGCTTCGCTGAGCAGTCCGGGGACCTGGAGGATATCTTCCTGCACGTGACGAAGGGGATTGTATCATGATTCTCGTGGAGGGGCGCAGCCCCTCCACACCGCCCCGCTGGGAAGGGAACCCTATGTTCGAGTTCAACCCGATCCTGGTGAAAGAGCTGCGCAGCCGGATGCGGGGCGCGCGGGCGTTCGTGCTGCTGACGGTCTACCTGCTGATCCTGAGCAGCGTCACGCTGCTGCTCTACTCCGGCATGGCGAGCAACCTCGGCTCGGACCTCAACGCCGGGCGGCAGATCGGCAAGGCGCTGTTCCTGGTGGTGGCGGCGGTGGCGCTGGTGGAGGTGTGTGTGATCACCCCGGCGCTCACCTCGGGCAGCATCGCCGGCGAGAAGGAACGGCAGACTTTCGACCTGCTGGTGGCCTCGCTGCTCTCGCCCTGGCAGATTGTGTGGGGCAAGCTGGCGTCGGCGCTGGCGTTCGTGCTGCTGCTGATCCTGGCGGTGGTGCCAGTGATGAGCCTGGCGTTCCTGTTCGGCGGGGTGAGCGCGGCCGAGGTGCTGATCGCCCTGGCGGGCCTGGTGGCCACGGCGGTGTTCTATGCCTCGGTGGGGCTGTTCTGGTCCTCGGTGACGCGCAGCTCGCTCGGGGCCACCAGCTTCGCGCTGGGGTCGATCATTATGCTGCTGCTGGGCGTGCCGTTCCTGGTGGTGATCTTCAGCCTGGTCTTCACGCGCGATGTCTCATCGGACCTGCTGGAGTCGGTACTGTTCATCTACGCCAGCCGGCTGTTCATCGCCACGCACCCGTTCATCGCGCTGGGTGTGACCGAGTCGCAGCTCTCCTCGGGCGGCGGCCCGTTCTTCGAGGTGGTCACCACCAGTGGCGCCGAGTTGCTGGTGCCAAGCCCCTGGATCCTCTACGTGCTGCTCTCGGCGCTGTTCAGTATCACGCTGGTGGCGCTGAGCGTGCGCATGCTCCAGCCGTCCCCGCCCCCGCCCCCGTCCGCCAGGTGGCAGCCACGCGAGCCGGCCTAAGACAAGGTTCGCCGGCACGTGACAGTCCACGCGCACGCCGCAGGCGTTCCTGCAGGGTACGCGCACGGGTGTGGGGGCCTCTGGCCCCCACAGCAATTCTTTTTCGGAGGGGCGAAACCCATCCGAGCCTCCCCAGATTGGAAGGCTGGAGGCCGCGCAGCGAAACCATGGCTCTATGCAATACGTTTCAAATGCGGGAGCTATGCGGTGACCCCGCCCCCGCACCCCCACCGGGAAGGGAGTTTTCCAGGGAGGGCTTGCTCTCCCTGCCCCTCCCTCACCAGTACGGGCTTTCTTCGATCCCGTTTGCAACACGGTAACGGGACCGGTGGAAGATCGCCAGCAACCGAGCAGTGGTCGTAGCGGGCAGGGCGGCGGGCGCCTCCCGGCGCTGCTGGCCGTAGCGGGCGTGGCGGGTGCGATCGGCACGGCGTACGCGCGCACCCTGGCGCCGGGCATCACCTGGGCCAACGGCGGCGCCGACAGCGGCGACCTGGCGGCTGCCGCCGTGACCCTCGGCGTGGCGCACCCGAGCGGCTATCCGACGTACTTGCTGCTGGCGCAGGTCTTCCTGCTGCTCCCCCTGGGCGAGCCGGCCTACCGGCTCGCGCTGTTCTCGGCGGTAGCCGCCGTCCTCGCGGCGCTCGCTGTGTTCGGCCTGGTGCGGGAGCTGTGCGCCGGGTACGGGACGTGGGCGCTGACGGCGGCCGGGCTGGCGGCGCTGACGTTCGGCTTCGCGCCGCTGCCCTGGTCGCAGGCGGTGATCGCGGAGGTCTACACCCTCAACGCCCTGTTCGCGGCGCTGATTCTGTGGGCCGCGCTGCGGCGGCTGCGCGGCGGCCAGCCAGCCGGTCGCACTCGGCTGGCCGAGGGGGCGCTCGCCGGGCTGGCGCTGGGCAACCACCTGACGGTGGGGCTGGCGGTGGCGTTGTGGGCGGCGGCGGCCGCCTGGTCTCTGTACGCGCCGCAGCCGGGCAAAGGCGGCCATTCCCACGCGGCGGGGTGGATGCGCGGCGGGCGGGAGGCCCTGGGGCTGGCGCTGGGGCTGGCGATCTACCTGTACCTGCCGCTGCGCGCCGCGGCGGACCCGCCGGTGAACTGGGGCGACCCGCGCGACTGGGAGGGGTTCTGGTGGGTGGTGTCGGGCGCGCCGTACCGTAGCCTGGCCTTCGGCCTGCCGGCCGGGCAGCTAGGCGGCCGGGTGTCGGCGTGGGCAGGGCTGCTGCTGCGGCAGTTCGGCCCCGCCGGTGTGGCGCTGGGATTTGCCGGCCTGCTCTACGGCGCTCGCGCCGAGCGGCCCTTCCTGCTGGCCTCGGCGCTCGCGGCGGCCGGGTGGTCGCTCTTCGCACTGGCCTACAGCACCGCCGACTCATCGGCCTACCTGATCCCGGCCTACCTGGTCTTCGCCATCTGGATCGGGCTTGGGGCGCATGCCGCGCTCGCGTGGGTGGGGGCGCGGCGGTCGCGGCTGCTGGCGCCGGCGGCGCTGACGCTGGCGCTGGTACTGCTCTACCGGGCGCCGGGCGTGGCCGCCGAGGTGGACGCGAGCCACGACCGGCGGGCCTCCGCCTTCGCGCGGGCTGCGCTCGCCGCCGCGCCACCGCGGGCCATCGTGCTGACCTCCGGCGACCGCGACACCTTC
>DATMBA010000001.1:0-6097 GCA_035559635.1 Roseiflexaceae bacterium | reverse complement strand
AAAGCGCGCCCTCGCCCACCGCGACGCGGTAGAGTGTGTCGGGCGCGAGGCCCTCGGTCGGCGAGATCGTCAGCGTCGTCCGCGGCGCGTCCCACAGCAGCGCGGCCGGGAGGGCCGGCTCCACGCGCAGCGCGCGCTCCACGCTAGGAGGGTTCATCGGGGTGCTGAAGCGGAGCGACACCGTGGCGCGCGGCGAGACGCCGGTGGCGCCGGCGGGTGGGTCGGCGGCGGCGAGCCGGGGCTGCTCCGAGGCCAGCGGGAGGACCACGAACCTGGCCGCCAGCAGCGCCACGCTCAGCAGCGTATGGAGCAGCAGGACCCCGGTCCAGGCACGGCTGGCCAGGCGCAGGAGGCGCACACTCGCTCCTTGGAGGTTATACGACGTGGGAGGGGCGCGGAGGGCTTCGCCCTCGGCTGCGACCCCACCCGTGGGAGGGGGCAGGGGAGGGCTTCGCCCTCGGCTGCGACCCACCCGTGGGAGGGGGCAGGGGAGGGCGAAGCCCTCCCCTGAAACCCCCTATCCGTATTATCCAGACAGGCACCTAGTATAGCATAGGGCCGCAGGCCCGGCACACTTTATGCCACGTCCGGGTGTGATCGGATTGTTGCACAGCCCTGGTGCGGAAGCATGAGCGAGCGAGGAGCGAAAGATGCAACCAGGAGAGATCCAGCGGGTATGGCAGCGCTACCGGGCGCGGGTAGCCGCGATCCTCACGCCCGAGGATCTCGCATGCTACGAGGCGTACCAGCAGCGCATCCGCGGCGCGATCGACCGCGGCGACGTCGCACCGATCCCGGTGACGGAGGAGGAGCAGGCGGTGCTGGACCGGATCGCGGCGGACGTGCAGGCCACGGCGATCGACCGGCAGTTCCTGGCGCTCATCCGGGTGGCCAAGCTGCCGCAGTAACGATCCACGCCCCTCCAAAAGACTCATTGGAAAATCGTTTCGGGGGCCTGCGGCCCCGTGCCCCCGCCCGAGGCGCCACCTCCGCACTCATGCGGGGAGGCCTGGAGGGGTGCA
Organism: Roseiflexaceae bacterium; assembly: GCA_035559635.1. Lineage (GTDB taxonomy): Bacteria > Chloroflexota > Chloroflexia > Chloroflexales > Roseiflexaceae > CALJIC01. The sequence continues at coordinate 5,075 of DATMBA010000001.1, read as the reverse complement.
GCCCCTCCAGAAAACCTCGAGGATTCATTGTAACTCAATAATACACACTCCTCGCCCGGTGGCGCGGCTTAGCCTGCTTGTAGGCCGGCTGCTGGCCGCGGTTCCAGAGCAGGTAGTCGAGCTGCATCGGCCATACCGCGTGGCCGGATGCACGCAGCGACTCGGCCATCAGTTCCACGGCGTGCAGCGCGCAGGCCCGTAGCTCCACCTCCTCCGGCGAGCCGGCGTCGATCGGTTGCCCCGTGTCGATCCGCGCCGCCAGCCCCTCGTCGTAGCGCAGCACCCCGTCGAGGCGCAGCACGTGCGGCACCAGGTTGTCGGCGAAGATCGTCAGGCGGTCCATGTCCTCGAAGCGGCCCGGCCCTCGCCCACCGAAGGCGGTCCACAGGTCCGCCGCGGTGATCTGCGCGCGCTTGTAGAACGGGACGCGCAGCCCATGGTAGTCGGCTACGTCCTCGAACAGCGGCATGCGGGCCAGCAGCCGCACCAGCGCAGCCGCCGAGCCGCCAGCGGCCTCGATCGGGCCGAGGAAGCGCCCGCCGAAACCCTCCAGCAGGAAGCGCCCGAGGTCGCGCCAGGCGCGGGCGAACAGCCCCATCAACTCCCAGGCCGGCGGGCTGGCCGGGTCCTGGCCGAAGATCGCCGCGCACGCCGCGGCGTCGATCGCCGCCAGGTGCTCGGGCGGGATGGGGCCGTGGGCACGGAAGTGCTCAGTGAGCGCGGTGGCTACCGTGAAGTAGCCGGACATGCCGGGGCGCTTGCGCAGGTACGGGAAGTAGCCCGAGCCGAAGTTCACGGCGTCCAGCGTCAGGAAGAACGCCGCTGTCTCGTCGCCGTGGCCGAGGTAGTGGGCCTGCGGGTCGTGCTCCGGCTGCGCGACGCGCTCGAGCGGCAGCGAGGCGGCGTAGGATGGGATGCGCCCCTCGTTGATGCGCACGAAGCGCGCGCGCGCGGCTACCGCGCGGCAAGCGACCCGGATCTCTTGCAGTACATCGGCCATCCGGCCCTCTCCTCTTGCAGGCCAGGCGTGCGGATGAAGGAAGGAGGTTGTTCAGGGAGGGGGTGCCCTCCCTGGCCCGCCCCCCCTTGCGGAAGACGGCGGGTGGGTTGTTCAGGGAGGGGGTGCCCTCCCTGGCCCGCCCCTGCGGAAGACGGCGGGTGGGTTCGCAGCGGAAGGCGCAGCTCTCCCTTGAGTCCTCCCGGCCGGTATTATACCTCACCGCTTCTCGCTGGCACCGTTCGTGCTTTTTGATCGTCATAGATGGTATGTGCACCATCGCTCCCCAGGGAAAGTGGAGGCGCGGCGCGCAGAAAACAGGCTTGACAAGCAATTACCGTTTTGCTACGATTTTCGCGCATGGGGAGTAGCCAATCGCGTGCGAGTCGGTCGGCCGCCAGAAGGGCTGTGGTGCTCTCGGTTGACCGCAAGTGTTTGCCGCACAGCTGGCGAGGCCACCACGACGCGATCGGCCGTGGTGTCTCGCCTTTTTCACGCCATCGGGTCGCGCGCCGCCCGCCAGGCCGCGGCGCCCTGCTACTGTACCTGGCCAGGTGATAGGCCCTGGGCGATGGGCGATAGGGGTTGCGGAAGCATGATGGCTATCGCCCATGACCTATCCTCTGCGCTGGAGGTGCACGGAGGCGGGGTGCCGGCGAGGAGGGCGCACGCCTGTGAGCGAACTGATCGATCGCCTGAGCGACTCTATCCGCGATATGATCGCAGCGATGGGATATCCGGGGATCGCGCTGGTGATGTTGCTGGAGAACCTGGTCCCGCCGATCCCCTCCGAGTTGGTGATGCCGTTCGCCGGCTTTCTGGTGGCCGAGGGGCGGCTGCGGTTCGCCGGGGTGGTAGCGGCCGGCACCGCCGGCGCCGTGCTTGGCGCGCTGGTGTTGTACGGGGTAGGCATGCGGGCCGGCGAGCCGCTGGTGCGCCGGATGGTGCGGCGCTACGGCCGCTGGATCACCGTCTCCGAGCACGACCTGGACCGGGCGCTGGCGACGTTCGGCCGCCACGGCGACGCGATCGTGTTCTTCGGGCGGCTGGTCCCGATGGTTCGCAGCCTGATCTCGCTGCCGGCCGGGATGCGCCGCATGCCGCTGGGCCGGTTCTTGCTTCTAACCGCGCTCGGCTCGGCCGTCTGGAACACCGCCCTGGCCTATGCCGGGCTGACGCTCGGCCAGAACTGGGAGACGGTCCTGTCGTTTCTCAGCCGCTATCAGCAACTCACCAGGGTGCTGCTGGCGGCGCTGGGGCTGCTGCTCGCGGGGCGCATGGCGATGCGCTGGCGCGCGCAGCGAGCTGAGCCGGTCATCCGCGACATACTGTAGATCAAGCCCTGCCGCACAGCGGCCTCGAATACCCGTGGAGTACGGCATTGCGAGCGAAACACATCCTGATTCTCACGGCGGACGCCGGCAGCGGCCACCGCAGCGCGGCCCGCGCCCTCGCTGGTGCGCTCGAGCGGCTCTACGCCGACAAGGTGCGCGTGACGACGGTCAACCCCATCCACCACCCGCGCGCCTCCAGCCTGCTGCGCCTCTACGAGAAGGCCTACCTGGACGAGATGCAGCACGTCCCGGCGCTCTACCACCTGACCTACGCCCTCACAGATATCTCGGGCGTCAACCACGTGCTGGCCGGCTCGGTACACCAGTTGCTGCACAGCGCCATCCGCCGCGTCCTGCGCGAGCACCCCGCCGACGTGGTGATCGGGGTCTTCCCAATTTTCACGGCGATCGTGGCCTCCATCCTACGGAGCGAGGAGGAGCGCCCCGGCCTGATGACCGTTGTCACGGACCTCGGCTCGGTGCACAGCACCTGGTTCTCCCGCCACGACGACTACTGCGCGGTACCAACCCACCTGGCGCGCCGCAAGGCCATCCGCTGCGGCCTCGATCCGCGGCGCGTGGTGACCACCGGCATCCCGGTGCACCCCGACTTCGCCGAGCCGCGCGCCGACGTGGCCAGCCTGCGGCGTGACCTCGGTTGGCATCAGGATCTCCCCACGCTGCTGCTGCTCGGCGGCGGAGCAGGCGTCGGGCAGCTGGCATCCCTGGCCGAGGCGCTCGACACATCCGGGCTGGAGCTGCAGCTGGCGGTGGTGGCCGGCACCAACACCGCCCTGGCCGACCAGTTGCGGGAGCGCCGCTGGTCCATCCCGGCCCACGTCTACGGCTTCGTGCCGCTGGCCGACCTGATGCACGCCGCGGACATCGTGGCCACCAAGGCCGGCGGCCTCACGGTGAGCGAGGCGCTGGCGGCCGGCAAGCCGCTGCTGATCCACGGCATCCCGCCGGGGCAGGAGGAGGGCAACCTGCGCTATGTGCGCACCTCCGGCGCCGGGCTGTGGGCGCCGGATGCGCCGGCGCTGGTGGCGCACGTGCGCCGCTGGCTGGAGCGCCCCGAGGAGTTGCGACAGGTCACCGCCGCCGCCAGGCGTGCCGGCCAGCCAGACGCAGCGCTGCGGATCGCGCGCCTCGGCTGGGAGTTGGCCAGCGCGGCGCCGCACGCCAACCCGCCCACCTTCCTCAGCCGCGCCGTCCGCCAGTTGTCCACCTGGGTCTGACACGTTGGCACGTTGGCACGTTGCACGTTGGGAGATCCCAACGTGCAACGTGCCAACGTGCAACGGCTAGGGTCTCTCCGCAACCTGCGTTTGCGGGGGCTTGGGGGCTGCGTCCCCCAAACAATCTTTGCAAAGGTTCTTTTGGAGGGCGCAGCCCCGCCAAACCTCCCGCGTTGCGGATACGCCCTAGATCAGCAATGAGGCGCTGGTTCACCTTCACCGCCAGCGCCGCCTGGCGCAGCTCGCCCTTGATGCGCTCGACGTAGGCCAGCACCTTGGGTAGGTGGCGGCCCAGGTCCGCCTGGGTGGTGTAGCTCCGCACCACGAAGACCTCGCGCTGTGGTACAGCTATCGCCATGTCAGAACGTGATGCCATCGAGCGCCTGCTGGCGCACGTGAGGCCGGTGCTCGAGGCCATCGAGCGCGCGGGAGGGCGGCCGCTGGTGGTGGGCGGTGCCGTGCGCGACGCGCTGCTCGGCCTGCCGCCGCACGACGTGGATGTGGAGGTCTACGGGCTGGAGGCCGGGCCGCTGGCGCAGGCGCTGGCCGCGCTTGGCCGGGTGGAGGCGGTGGGGCGCGCGTTCGGCGTGCTCAAGCTCTGGCTGCCGGGCGGCCGCGACGTGGACGTGGCGCTGCCGCAGCGCCGCAGCCGCAACCCCTCCGGCGAGCGCGGCTTCATCGCCGCCCCGGACCCCGCCATGACCCCCGCCGAGGCCGCTGCCCGCCGCGACTTCACCTGGAATGCGATGGCGCTCACCCCTGCTGGCGAGTTGCTCGACCCGTTCGGCGGCGCGGCCGACCTGCATGCCGGCATCATCCGCCACGCGTCCGGGCTGTTCGGCGAGGACCCGCTGCGCGTGCTGCGGGCGGTGCAGTTCGCTGCGCGCTTCGACATGCGCCTGGCGCCGGAGACGGCCGCGGTGTGCCGCGCGCTACTGCCGGAGGCGGCGTCGCTGCCCCCCTCGCGTGTGTGGGGCGAATGGCAGAAGTGGGCGCTCAAGGGTATCCGCCCCTCCGCCGGGCTGCGCGCGCTGCAGGAGAGCGGCTGGCTGGCGCTCTATCCCGAGCTCGAGGCGCTGGTGGGCTGCCCGCAGCCGGCGCAGCATCACCCGGAGGGCGATGTCTGGACGCACACCGGCCACGTCTGCGACTGGGCGGCTCGCCTGGCGGAGCGCGAGCACCTGACGGCCGACGCCCGTGAGGTGCTGCTGTTCGCCGCGCTCTGCCACGACCTGGGCAAGCCGGCCACGACGGTCCTCGGGCCGGATGGCCAGCCGCGCAGCCCCGGTCACGCGCAGGCCGGCGTCCCGCTGACCCAGGCGCTGCTGGAGCGCTTTGATGCACCGAAGCACCTGGGCCAGCGGGTGGTCCCGCTGGTGCGCGAGCACATGGCGCACATGGGGGCCGCCGCCAGCGAGCGCGCCGTGCGGCGGCTGTCGCTGCGCCTGGTCCCGGCGACGATCGCGCTATGGGATGTGCTGGCGGAGGCCGACTGCTCCGGCCGCC